>JAGOEM010000233.1 GCA_017997715.1 Ottowia sp. | reverse complement strand
GCCGCCGTGCAGCCCCGCGCGAATGGCGCGCATGGTGTGGTGCAAGGCTTCGACGACGTCTTCGGGGCTGGGCGTGGGGGCGGGTGTAGGATTCTCCATTTCGTTGATATGGTCAACCGATTGAAGCATAATGAGTGACATTATCAACCAATCAGGGCTTTGCCGTGACCGCTTCCTCCACTTCCCCTGTCCGCCGCGTTGAGCGCGTGCGCCACGAGTTGCACTTTCGCGACGTGCAGGTGGCCCGCGTCGAACCGTTCGGCGCCGAATTCGTGCGCGTGGTGTTCGCGGGCGAATCGCTGGGCAACTTCGTGTCGCTGGGTTTTGACGACCACCTCAAGTTCATCTGCCCAGACCCCGCTGCCGCGCCCGACGCGCCGCCCGCGCGCCGCGACTACACCCCCCGCGCATGGAACACCGAGCGGCGCGAGCTGACGGTCGATTTCGCCCTGCATGGCGAAGGCGTGGCTTCGGACTGGGCGCGGCAAGCCCAGCCCGGCCAGTCGGTGGTGATCGCCGGGCCGCGCGGCTCGATGGTGGTGCCGACCGACTACGCCTGGCACCTGCTGATCGGCGACGCCACGGCCGCGCCGGCCATCGCCCGCCGCGTGAGCGAGTTGCCCGCAGGCGCACGCGCCATCGTCGTGGTGCAACTGGCCGACACCGCCATCCTGGGCCTGGACGGCAGCGCGGCCCACATCGATTTGCACCAGGTCGTGAGCGGCGAAGCGATGCTGAACACCGTCAAGAGGCTGCTGCCAATCGAGGGCGAAGGCTACGTGTGGGGCGCGGGCGAAGCGTCCATCATGATGCGCATGCGCGACCTGGTGCTGTACGAAAAAGGCCACCCGCGCGAAGCGATGCGCATGGCTTCGTACTGGAAGCAGGGCGCCAAAGACTTTCACCACGAAGACCTGGAGTAAGCGGAACGGCGGGCGCCGCCACGGTTGCGCAGCGCGGGGCATGCGCCCTGCCCTTGCGCAGTGGACAGGTGAGCGGTGGGGCTGCAGGGGCCGGACGCTCGGCCCACACGGGGTGCAAATCAGGCCGGGCGCACATGATTGGATCTGGACGCGCTTGAACGCGTGGTGGCGCACTGACGTCAGCCTATCGCGCCTGATTGCCAACACCAAAATTCAAGCCATATTGGCCACCAGCGCCCGTGTGGCGGGCGTCACCAGCTATCAATAAATGAGCGAAAGCGAATGCCAAGCTATCGCCAGCTTTGCTGATCCGGGCTGATCGTCGCCATCTGGCACCACAGCCCGCCAGCTACCGGAATCGCCCGGCGCGGCAACCGGCCGCCGACCGCCGTGCAAAAGACGGCGCCGCCGCAGTGGCCTTTTCGTAGGGGCTCCCTACCCCGCCGCATGCGGCGGGGCAGCGGCCAGCCGATGGGCTGGCCGCCTGTGCGCTACTCGCCCAGGTACGCTGCGCGCACCTTGGGATCGGCCAGCAGGTCTTTGCCCGGGCCGGTCATGGTGATCAGGCCGGATTCCATCACGTAGCCGCGGTCTGCCAGCGCCAGCGCGCGGCTGGCGTTTTGCTCCACCAGCAGGATCGTCACGCCCTGCGCGTAGACATCGCGCACCACCTCGAAGATCTTGTCGACCATGATCGGCGACAGGCCCATCGAAGGCTCATCCAGCAGCAGCAGCTTGGGCCGGCTCATCAGCGCACGGCCCATGGCCAGCATCTGTTGTTCGCCACCCGACATGGTGCCGGCCAGCTGGTCCTTGCGCTCGCGCAGGCGCGGGAAGATGGTGTAGACCTTCTCCACGTCTTCGGCGATGCCCGGCTTGTCCTTGCGGATGTAGGCGCCCATCAACAGGTTCTCGGTGATGGTCATGCGGGTGAACACGCCGCGCCCTTCCGGCACCATCGCCAGCCCCTGCCTGACAAGGTCCCACGGGCCCTGGCCCTTGATGGATTTGCCGAGGTATTCGATGTCGCCACCGGCCAGCGGCAGGTTGCCGGTGATGGCCTTCATGGTGGTGGTCTTGCCCGCCCCGTTGGAGCCGATCAGCGAGACCAGCTCGCCCTCGCGCACCTCGAAGTCGACACCCTTGACCGCCTGAATGCCGCCGTAAGCCACTTGCAGGCCCGAAACTTTCAACAACGTCTGGGCCATATTAATGCTCTCCCGTGCCCAGATAGGCTTCAATCACTTTCGGATTCCTCTGCACGTCTGCCGGCGTGCCATCGGCAATCTGCTTGCCGTAGTCCAGCACCGTCACCCGGTCGCACAAGCCCATGACCAGCTTCACATCGTGCTCGATCAGCAGGATGGTGCGGTTGTCCTTGCGGATGCGGTCGATCAGCTCGCGCAGTTGCACCTTTTCGGTGGCGTTCATGCCGGCGGCCGGCTCGTCCAGCGCAATCAGCTGCGGGTCGGTGGCCAGGGCGCGGGCGATTTCCAGCCGGCGTTGGTCGCCGTAAGACAGCGTGCGCGAACGGAAGTCGGCGTACTTGCCGATGCCCACGTAGTCCAGCAGTTCCCGCGCGCGGGTGGTGATGGCGTCCTCTTCGGCCTTGAAGCCGGGCGTGCGAAAGATCGCGCCGATCAGGCCCGAGTGCGTGCGCACGTGGCGGCCCACCATCACGTTTTCCAACGCGGTCATCTCTGCGAACAGGCGGATGTTCTGGAAGGTACGGGCAATGCCGGCCTTGGCCACCTGGTGCACCGCCTGTGGCTTATAAGGCTGGCCCGCCAGCTCGAACGAGCCGCTGTCTGGCGTGTACAGGCCGGTCAGCACGTTGAAAAACGTGGTCTTGCCGGCGCCGTTGGGGCCAATCAGGCCGTAGATTTGCCCACGCTGGATGGTGATACCCACGTCGGTCAGTGCTTGCAGGCCGCCAAAGCGCTTGGAAACGCCTTGCACCTTGAGTACGGTGTCGTTGCTCATTGTGTTGGGTGTTTCTTAAGGGTTGATCGGGTACTGGCGCACCTCGGTGTTACCGGGCTCTGCGTCTGCGGGGAAATCGACGCCAGGCGGGTTTTGCTGCGCCGTGGTGGGCATCGCTTGGCCGTTGCCGATGTTGAGCTTGCGCGCCTTGCCGTGTTCGGGCGATGGCCACAGGCCGCGCGGACGAATCAGCATGATGCTGATCATCGCCAGGGCGATCAGCAACTGGCGCAGGATGGCGGAATCCAGCCGGCCATCGGTCATGGCCTGCAGCGGTCCGGCCACGTAGCGCAACACCTCAGGCAGGGCCGCCAGCAGCAGGGCACCAAGGATGACGCCGGGCAAGTGGCCAATACCGCCCAGCACCACCATGGCGACGATCATGACCGACTCCATCAGGCTGAACGATTCGGGCGACACGAAGCCCTGGAACGCCGCAAACATGGCGCCAGACACACCGCCAAACGACGCCCCCATGCCGAACGCCAGCAACTTCAGGTTGCGGGTATTGAGGCCCATCGCCTTGGCGGCGATTTCATCTTCGCGGATGGCCATCCAGGCGCGGCCAACACGCGAGTCCTGCAGGCGGCCGCAGATGATGACGGTGACGATCACCAGGAACAGGAACAGGTAGTAGTACAGCGATACCGACGCGATTTCGAACCCGCCAATCGTGAGCGGCTTGCCCAGGTCCAGCCCGAAGATCTTGACCGAATCGATCTGGTTCAGCCCCTTGGGGCCGTTGGTCAGGTTGTAGGGATGGTCCAGGTTGTTCAGGAAGATGCGGATGATCTCGCCGAACCCCAGCGTCACGATGGCCAGGTAGTCACCGCGCAGCTTGAGCACCGGAATGCCCAGCATGATCCCGGTGCAGGCCGCCACGATCAGCGCCAGCGGAATCACCATCCATAACGAGGTGTGAAAGCCGTTGGGGAACATGGCCGCCACGGCCGGGAAGGTGTCGGACAGATGCGGCGAAGCCAGCAGGCCGTACAGGTACGCGCCCACCGCAAAAAAGGCCACATAGCCCAGGTCGAGCAGGCCGGCATAGCCCACCACGATGTTCAGGCCCAGCGCCAGCATCACATACAGCAGGGCGGTGTCGACGATGCGCACCCACGCGTTGCCGAACTGCTGCAGCACCAGCGGCACCAGCAACAGCAAGATGCCGCACACCAGGAAGGCGATCCACTTGTTCTTTTGCGTCATGGTCGTCCTCCGATCAAGCGCGGTCTGCCACACGCTCACCCAGCAGGCCCGATGGGCGCAGGGTCAGCACGATGATCAGCACGATGAACGCGAAGATGTCGGTGTAGTGGCTGCCCAACAGGCCGCCGGTCAGCGTGCCGATGTAGCCCGAGCCAATGGCCTCGATCAGGCCCAGCAGAATGCCGCCCAGCACCGCGCCGCCCAGGTTGCCAATGCCGCCGAACACGGCCGCCGTGAAGGCCTTCAGCCCCGGCAGGAAGCCCATGGTGTGTTGCACCGTACCGTAGTTGGATGCGTACATGACACCGGCGATGGCCGCCAGCATCGCACCGATGATGAAGGTGGCAGAGATGACCATGTCGGGCTTGACGCCCATCAGGCCGGCCACGCGCGGGTTTTCGGCCGTGGCGCGCATGGCGCGGCCCAGGCGCGTGTAGTGCACCAGGTACATCAGCGCGGCCAGGGCAACGGCGGTCACGCTCAGGATCATGATCTGCGTGGGGGTGATGAAGGCACCGCCGACGTTGAACGGCGCACTGGGCAGCAGCGTGGGGAACGGTTTGTAGTTCGGCTTCCAGATGATCATGGCCAGCGTCTGCAGCAGGATCGACATGCCGATCGCGGTGATCAAGGGCGCCAGGCGCGGGCTGTTGCGCAAAGGCCGATAGGCCAGCTTTTCAATCACGAAATTCAGCGCGGCAGCCACCACGCAGGCGATCACCATGGCCAATATCAAGATGATCCAGCCGGGCGCTTCGGGCATGCTGGCCTGCATCAACCCGATGATGGACCAGGCGGTGAGCGCCCCCACCATCAGCACTTCACCGTGCGCGAAGTTGATCAGCTGAATGATGCCGTACACCATCGTATAGCCCAGGGCTATCAACGCGTACATGCTGCCCAGCACCAGACCGTTGATGATCTGCTGTAGCAAAATATCCATGAAACACTTCCTCTCTCTGCCGCGGCACACCATGATCAACGGCGCGACCGGGTTGTCTGGCGAAACTGCCGTGTGCCTTTTGGGCCGCTTATAGAAACACCTAG
>JAGOEM010000063.1:4991-16526 GCA_017997715.1 Ottowia sp. | reverse complement strand
CGCCCGAAACAAGGCCGAAATCGACCTGATGAGCGGGAAATCAACCGGAAATTCAGCGCTGGTTTCGCCATGTGAATATTCATGTATCAACTTGCGCTGCGGCGGAGGTTGTGCAGACCTTCCTTAAAAGTGCAGAGCCATGCCAGAACATGCAAGTCATTGATTTCGCTCAAAAAATTAACTTCATTGGCAATTTTGGTTTTTTAAAGATGTTTGATTTCTGAGCAATAACAATCGTTTTGCTGAATTGGTTCCTGCATCCCAATTATCTAATGCCCTTCACTACTATCGAACTTCTGTTTTCGAATTCTCAACGAATTGCCTGATTTCGGAAATTGTTCTTCGCGCAGCGTCAGCGGCGATACTTTGGTCGTTGCCTAATCCGTTGACGTAATCATTGATTCTGACCATCAGACCATTAATGTAAACGTTATATTCTTCACTCGTCTTCGTCATTGAATATCGCGCTGCCCTCCTTAGCTCCCAAGTGAGAGGCGACACTGAGTCGTGGGGATAGTATCCAGGATCATCAAAGCACGATGCTGTCGTTAAGGCTTTTCTTTGAGGCTCGACAAATTTGGAGTAGATTGATAGCAGATGATCCACACCTTCTTTCATGCTATCAGCAGAGCTGGTATTTATCGGGAAAACATTTTTTGCGTAGAAGAGAGGCTCCGGCGCCATTAGTGCCAAACCAAATATAGCCGAAACATTGGATGCCTGGTTTCTATTCAATTTTTCTGCGATTGTCGCTTCTAGTTTTTCGAATAAAATTTGCGTATCACAACTAATTCCAATCCAAGGGCCACCTGAAAGATCAATATATTTGAATGGATGTCCGAATATAATCTCGTGTCGAATGGCATTAGCTGTGTCTAATGCCCGCAAAACAAGAAGACCGGAAGTTCTATCGACAGTTTTCCATCCGTTGACAGCCAATTTTTCCTCAATCCTATCTACGACACCCAGGAAACTTTTATACTTCATATGTCTGATCCTCTCGTAAAGCCTCCCATCCTTCTAAAACTCTCATTCAAATTTTGCATTCTTGAACTCGGCGGGCGATTTCTTTCATAAGTTGCTGCGTAGACTCCTTGAATTTTATCGGCTGGGATATGAAATCTCCCATTCGCATCCGGTTTAATGCCCAACCGATTTGCAAGATCGTTGGCGCTACTGCCGTAAAAAGTTCCTTTTCCTTCGCGAAGAGCATCGACCCCATTACGCTGGTTAGCGGTGAAGTCCGCATGGTCTCCAATTTTTGCCTCTCCAAACACAACTCTTCCATCCGGCCCACTGAAAGCTCCATCTATGCGGATCGGCTTTGCACCTGGTGCATCAGGCAAAAAATAAACTTCTGGGGCAACAAGCCTGTATCCGTAGCTAGCCATTTCGGCAGACATCAATGCCAAGCCCCGTGCAGCCAAGCGCGCTAGCGGTGCTCCATTAAGCGATGCGACATCGATGAAATTCGGATCTTCTTCTCGACCGACTACCCTGTCCTCCGGTCCATTGCCGGATGTCCAATCAGATTCTGCAACACTTTCAGCGGAACCCAAGCTTTGCGCCTGCGTGATACTCGGGGCGCCGCCGCCACCCCAGGTGGGCACATAAGCATCGCCCATCTCGCTGGCATTGCCGCCGCTGCGTCCGCCGGCAGCCATGTAGCGGTCATGCGCCTCCTGCTGAGTCATGGTGCCGCTATTGCGGTTCTGAGCGACTGCCTGCTGGGCCGCTCGCTCGCGCGCAGCCGCTTGCTGCGCCAGCCAGGCGTCGCGCGCGGCCAGGCCCTGCGAGTTGCCGGCGATGAGCTGACCGCCCACTCGGCCCAACTGGGCAAGCTGGTCGGCGCCCAGGCCTTGCAGCGAAGGCGCATTCAGCGTTTGCCCCGGCTGGATGATCGGGCTGCCCCAGCGGTTGCTGGTCAGCTCCGGGTTGCTGCCGATCATGGCGGTGAGGCCAGCTCGCCAGTTCTCGCCATATTGCTGGCGCGCCAGCCGCTCCAGGGTGTCGCCGGACGACACAGTCAGCGTAGCTGACGTGACTGGATTCGTGCCGAGGCCCGGCTCTCCTGCCGAGCCGGCGTTGGGCGGTGTGGCGGGCGATGCGTGCCCGGAGGGTTCGTCCGCGCCCAGTGGTCGGTGTGATGCCAGCCCGTCCTGCATGATCCCACCCAGGAAATCACTGGCAAATCCTGCCGCCGGGTCGTTGCTGCCCACCAAACGCATGGCGCTGCCAGTCGCGCGGGTCAGCAAGCGCAACGCGCCCGCCTCGCTGGCACTGAGCCCCCGCATCTGATCGATGTGCGCATCGAGCTGGGCCGTCACCTCGCCGGCCAGTCCGCTCATGAGGCCACTGGCAAAGCCGTCGCCGAACTTGCCACCCATCACCGCTTGCATGGCGCCTTGCACGGTGGCGCGGCCGGTGTAGGCCATCAAACGCCCGCCAAAGCCCTTGCCACTGGCGTCGAGATATTCGCCCACCCCCGGCAGCTGGGTCATGCCCGCGGTCAAGCCGCCGGCGACGGCCGATTGCAGGAGTTGGCCGAAGTTGATCTTTCCGTTGGCTGCCAGCTGAAGCGCGCTGTTGCTGACGGCACCCATCGCGGCGCCGACAGCAATGGAGCCGGCGGCTCCCTCTCCGGCCGCGCTGGCGATGCCCGCTGCCACCGTGCTGCCAGCGCCGAACGTCATGGCGGTCACAGCGGCGGCGAATACGTAGGGCATCGCCCGGTCCAGCGCGTCGGGCTTGAGGTTGTCCGGGTCGGTGCTGAAGCCATGCACCGGGTCGAACCAGACGGCCTCTTTGTTGATCAGCTTGGTGATGCGGTTGGGGTCGAGCAGGTGGTCGGGGCGCAGCGCGCCCGAAGACACCCAACCGTCTTTGGCGTGAAGTGATTCGGGCGTCAGCCCTTCCTCGCGGTCCACCGGGCGGCCCATGCGCAGCGACAGGCCCGACATCTGCCAGCCGTCGGGGCCGGCGGTTTCAGTGTCGGGCGCGCGCACGAACTTCACCGGCTCGCTGCCGTGCAGGCTGGCGAAGGCGCGTTGCGCGGGGCTATCGCCCGCGGCGTACTGGGTGGCGAAGCTGACGGGGTCGAACTTCCAGCTGGGGGGATCGCCTTCCCAGTGGCCGCTGCCGCGCTCGTAGCGCCAGCCGGGCAGCTCGGTGGTGGGCTCGGGCTGGCCGGGGCGGCTGATCAGTGCGCGGGCCTCGGGCGGGTTCTGCTGGGCCTTGTCCAGCGCCTGGAAGAACTCGCCTTCGACGGCGCGCTGGGATTGCTGCAGCTGGTACAGGCGCCCGCCCAGATCGGCGCCGTAGCGCGCTTCGATGCCCTGGCCGTTGCTGGTCCAGGTGGGCAGGGGTTTGAGCTCGCCGCCAAAGTGCTTGACCATGTCCTGGTTGGCGGGGTCGGCCAGCAACATTTCCAGCGCGGCGACTTCCATCGGGTCGGCCTTGGGGCCGGCCGGCTTGGCAGAGGCCGCGGGCGCGGCCGCTTCAGGGGCGGTGGTGGGTGCGGTGGGTGTGGTGGGTGTGGTGGGTGTGGTGGCGGATGCCGGTGCGGCAGGGTCAGCGGCGGATTTGGCGTACTGGATATGGGGCCCGCGGTCGAGCGGGTACTGCCATGGCGCGTCGGGGCTGGGCGAGGCAAGATCGTTCAGCCGAAAGTCCGGCGGCGGCAGGCTGGCCAGGCTGCCACCGGGTGCCAGCGGCTGGCCGGTGAGGCTGTTGAAGATCGAACGCGGGGCTGCGCTGCCTTCGCCCGCGGGGGCGGCGGCGGGGGTGGAAGTGGGCGCGGAAGTGGGCGCGGAAGTGGGCGCGGAAGTGGGCGCGGAAGTGGGCGCGGAAGCGGGCGCGGAAGCGGGGGTGGAGGCCGCCGGGGGGCTGTCGGCGGCGGGTTCGGGGGTGGCCACGGGTGTGGCAACGGGGTTGGCAGCTGCGCCGACTTGCATGGATGGACCTTGTTCTGAAGTGGATCAACAAGGCGCCCTGGCTGGCTGTTCAACCCGCCAGTCGGTCATGGGGTGCATGCCGCTGGCGGGTGAAAGCCGCCCAATCTCCCTGCCAGGCGCCCTGGGCAGGAGAATGCCGTGGGCGGGCGGGCCTGAACAGCTGGGATGGTTACCAGATGGGGTGATTACCAGCTGGTAACGTTCCCAATTGGGAAGACTACCTATGGGCCGCTGGTGCGGGGCGGCTCAAGCTATGACAATCATAGCTGCCCGCGCTGATTGGGCGAGGGCTGGCGGGCCAAAAGGCTTCAAACCGAGGGCGAAGGCGCCGCTGGCGCGCCCGGCGTGCGGCGGCGAAACATGCCCCAGCCGTCCATCAGCAGCACCTGCTCGCCATCCTGGTTGAACGCTTCCCACAGGGTGCGCACCAGGCCGACGTCGGGGCGCGAAGCCATCGGCCGCGATTCGACGATGCGCTGGCGCAGCGAGAGCGTGTCGCCGGGGTACACGGGCTTCATCCACTGCAGCTTCTCCAGCCCCGGCGAGCCCAGGCTGGACGAGCGCTGCAGGAAGTTGCGCACCATCAGCCCCATGGCCATCGCGCAGGTGTGCCAGCCCGAGGCCGCCAAGCGCCCGAACATGGATTGCGCGGCGGCCTCGTCGTCCAGGTGAAAGGGCTGGGGGTCGTAACGGGTGGCGAATTCGATCACCTCCTCGCGGCTCACGGTCTGGCGGCCCAGCTCGATGGTGGCGCCCACGGGCAGGTCTTCCCAGTAGTACTTGAGGGTGGGGTTGGCAGTGTTCGTCACGTGTGAATGGAAGGTTGCAAAGCGATGTGCCAAGCATAGCCGCCGCGGCCGAAACCGATGGGCGCGATGGCTTGGCCGCGTGCGCGCAACAGGCCGCTGAACATGCGGCCCACAAACGGCAAAGGGCGGCACCAAGCGGCGATGCGCGACCGCGTCGGTGCTGATGGCCGGGCGCAAGCTGTGCGCCATCGGCCTCGGGCGCCCATGGCATGCAAGGTGGCAAGCCGCAACCTGCGCGATGCGCGATGCACGCTCGCCGGCATCTGCCTGCCCCATTTCCACCCGCCACAGTCGCGGCGCGCTTCAGGTCACGCGGCGGGCTTGCTGGGGATCGGCCCATCCAGCTCGTTGGCGCGCTGCGCGGCGGGGCGTTGGCGGTGCAATTGGGCGAACTGCACGAACGCGGGGCGCGCTGGCAGCAGTTTGAATTGCAGATACCAGCCGATGTAGGCAGATACCAGCAGATCGGCGGCGGTGAAGGTGTCGCCGGCCAGGTGTTCGCGGTCTTTCACGGCGGCTTCCAGCGTGTCGACCAGATCGGCTTCGGTGCCAAATCCGGCCATGGCCGCTTCGGGCAGCGGGCCGCCGGTGGACTTGGCCACCATCAGCTGCTCCAGCGGCCCCATGAAGCTGATCCAGCGGTAGTACGGGGCGCGCGCCGCGCTGCCCACGGGCGGCGCCAACTGCTTTTCGGGCACCAGGTCGGCCAGGTACAGGCAGATGGCGGCGTTTTCGGTCACCACGGCGTCGCCGTGCGTCAGCGCCGGCACCTTGCCCATGGGGTTGATGGCGCGATAGGCGGGCGCCTTCATCGTGGTGCCGTAGTCCAGCACCACGGTTTGATACGGCAGGCCGGTTTCTTCCAGCATCCAGCGCGCCACGCGGGCGCGGGACATGGGGTTGGTGTACAGGGTCAAAGCTGCGGTCATGGCACTTGCTTTCGTTGGGTGGAAAAGTGAAGCGCCAGTGTGCGGCGCGCGGCTGTCAACTTCTGTCAGCAGCAGCTTGGGTATCAGCAGGTGCGGCTCGGGCCCTTTCCGCGCGGTGGTGTTGCAGCCATTGGCGCAGCAGGGTATGGCGGCGTTCGGGGTAGCGCTGGCCGGTACTCTCCAGCGCCAGCACGCGGTCGGCGCGAAAGCTGCGGAAGTCCTGCCGCAGTTCGCACCAGGCGGCGATCAGGCGGGCGTGGTCGAAGAAGGCGACGGCGAAGGGCCACACGCGGCGGCGCGTGGCGCGACCGGCTTCGTCGCGGTAGTCCAGCCACAGTGCGTGTTCGGCGCGAATGGCCTGGCGCAGCGCGGGCAGCCAGGGCGCGACGGGCACGACCGACTGGCGCGGCGGCACGAACAGGCCACTGGTTTCCACGGCCAGGCGCAGATCGGTTGGCAGCGTGGCGCCAATGCGGTTCATCACGCCTTCGGCGGCGCGGGCCAGTTCCGGGTCGGCGGCGTGCGCGGCCACCCAGCGTGCGCCCAGCACCAGGGCTTCCAGCTCGTCCTCGCTGAACATCAACGGCGGCAGCGTGAAGCCGGGGCGCAGCACGTAGCCCACGCCAGGGTCGCCTTCGATCAGCGCGCCCTGCTCGCGCAGCGTGGCGACGTCGCGGTACAGCGTGCGCAGGCTGATGCCCGACACGCGCGCCAATTCGGCGCCCGGCACGGGCGTGCGGTGGGCGCGCAGGTGTTCAAGCAGTTGCAGCAGGCGGGCGGCGCGGGACATGGTGCGGGCAGTGTAGGCCCGCGCTGGAGATGGGCGCCGCAGGGGTGCAAGCGCGACACGGTGCGTGCTGCGCGGGCAGGCGGTCGCCCATGCAATTACTACGCTATTGATAGCTGTTGGCGCCCATCTGGCGGGTTCTATCAGACATTTTGGCCATGATTCATGAGCCGCCACAGCATCAGCGCATGCACCGCGCCGTGCGCTCAAGCGCCGGCCCGGGCGATGCGCCCATCACCCGCGCGTAGCGCGTGTTCAACGCCTCAGCGCGAAGGGGTGGGGGCATGTGGATCGGGATGGGCGGCAAGGCGCAAGCCGCAGCGATACTGGGCGGTCATACCGCTTGGTATCGTGCGGTATCGCGAGGATTTGCAACGAATCTGCAACGAAGCAGACCGCCCAAGGCCATGCCCACGCACGCACCCGCGACGAGACGGTGAAAACGCGCTTGGTCGCCTTACTCGCCCGTGGCCGCCGTCAGCTGCCGTTGCAGGCGGCTTTGCAGCGCCGGGTCCAGCTTGAGTTGCTTGGCCAGCTCGTCCAGGTAGGCGCGTTCCATGAAGCTTTGTTCATCGGCCACCAGCAGGCTGGCCAGGTACATCTCGGCGGCCAGTTCGGGGCTGCTGGCGGCACGCGCCACTTCGCTGGGGTCGAGCGGTTTTTCCAGCTCGGCATGCAGCCACTGTTGCACGTCGGTGGGCAGGCCTTGGCGGGTGTATTCGGCTTCGATCAGTTCGCGTTCGCGCGCGTCGAGGTGGCCGTCGGCCTTGGCGGCGCCGACGATGGCCTGCAGGATGGCGGCGCTGTGCACGCTGGCCTGCGGCGCGGGCAGGCGGTCCACGGTCTGCGGGGGCGGCAGCGCGGCGGGCGCGCTTTGGGCGCCTTGCCCAGGTTGCGCGCCAGCGGTGCCGGCCTGCTGGCGCTGGTATTCGCCGTAGGTGTTGTAGACCATCATGCCCAGCGCGGCCAGGCCGCCGTAGCTGGCCAGCTTGCGCGCCTTCTTGTTCTTGCCCAGCAGCAGGCCCAGCGCGCCGCCGGTCAGGGTGCCACGGCCAAAGTCGCTGTTGATGGCGCCGCCGATGCCGCTGCCGCGGTTCGTCTGGTTGGCGCCGGTGACGGTGCCGCTGGCGGACTTGAGCAGGTGATCGAGAAAGCCGGTGAGATTGGTCATGAGAGGCGGTGCTGAAAATGCGAGTGGAAACTTTGCAGTTAGGGCTGTTGGCGGCAATCTCAAGCGCCAGCGGCCATGCGCACCGCATCTTGTTTGCTATTTAACCGATAGCTGCCTGCGCCCGTGTATAGGGCGCTACAGGCCGATTCTGCTTAAATTCTGCAGCCCATCAAAATGTCACGGCAGGTATCTTGCGGGTGCCGCCCAGCCGATCTGCCCGGCGCACCGCGGCAGTGTTTCACCGGCCCGGCAGACCGCGCACAAGCCTTGGCGCCGCGCGTTGGGGTGCGTGGGCCGCAGGCGTGCCAAGTTCAATATTCATAGCGATCACCGCAAGCGTGACAAGCGCTGCAGCCTGATTTGGCCAAAAATTTGGCGCCCCCACAGCGTTCGCAAAATACCTGAGTTCAGGGATGGTGCTGCGGGGGCAACCCCTCTAACCTCTCTACGCATCTCATCAGCTTTCAGACACCTTTTATGCACCGCGCTTTTTCCTTGAATGCCCTGACCCTGGCCGCCACCGTAGCCCTGTTGACCGCCTGCGGCGGCGATGGCGATGACAACACCAGCACCGACACGCTGCGCGTGGGCGACGAATACACGGCGCTGGTGCTGGTGGATGGCCAAGCGGTGCAGGCCGAAACGCGCAAGGTGTTCGGTGTGACCGCCGATGGCCGCCTGACCGACGACCCCAACGCCACTCACCTGGATGGCGCACTGGTGTCGCTGATCACCGAAGCCGACGCCGTGGAAGGCGCGCCCACCACCACGGTGACCGACCCCGCCACGCTGCAGCGCTTTCTGGCCGACCTGTGGGCCGCGCTGCAGGCGCGTGACGCCACGGCGCACGCGGCCACCATCTGGGCCACGGTCGAAGACCAGGACCAGGGGCTGGCCGATGTGTATGCCGACCAACAGCGCTCGGGCCTGACGCTGGCTGAGTGGGTGGATTTCTACGCCACCATCGACGAATTTGAACTGCCCAGCGCGCACCAAGGCCTGCAAGAGCGTGAGCTGGTGCAATGGCTGGCCGCGGCGAATGTGTCGCAGGCCGACCTGCTGCGCGCGCTGGCCGCGCAAGGCCTGGAATGGCGTGCCTTCCTGGGCACGCTGCAGACGCGCGGGCAAGGCTTTGACGACCTGCGCCAGCGCTGGACCCTGCAGGCGCCGGCTGGGCTGACCGACTTCATCGCCGGCTACCTGGCCCCTGCCGAGACGACCACCGCGCGCGACCAGGCCAAAGCGCTGGCCGATCGCTGGGAAAAGCACAACGCCAGCGGCTACTGGCTGCGCAACTCGAACATCGCGGACCACTGGCGCAGCAGCAGCCCACCGCAGTGGCATACGGCATTGACGGACGCCACCTACGACGACGAGAACGGCAACCACGGCCGAAACGGTTACTTCGCGCGCTTGAAAGACGTCACCCTGCTGCTGTGCAAGGAAAAGCGCGGCAAGATCGGCGCCTGGTTCTATCGCAACGACTGCGCCAAGCAGCTGTCCAAGTCGAGCTTTCGACTGCATGTCCGGTTCATCGGCGGCATCATCGACCGCGCCTTGCTGGAACAGACCGAGCACTACACCAGCTGGGGCACCGCCCACACGTGGGCCCGGCTGGACAAAGTGGAAGGGCCCCTGCGCAACGACCGGCGCTACGCGTCGATGGCGTTCACCGTGGGCGTGGACGGCCAATCCGACACCGGCGTGAAGCACCAGGCCACGCACAGCTTCAACATCAACGGCCTGGACGGCATCGTGAACTGAACCAGCGCCGCCAAGCGGGCGCCGTGCTTGACCGGGGCGCCTGCGGCGCGGGCCATTGTTGCAATGGCAATCGCGCACGCCAGCTATTTAAACCATAGCTGCCAGCGCCCGCTGGCTGTGCGCCGAAGCCGGATTTGTTATAAAAATGTGCACGGCGATGACCGCGCCGGCGTGTCGCCTTGGTCAGCGCGCCGCGATCCAGCGCGCCGCCTTCTCGGCCATCATCAGCGTGGGGCTGTTGGTGTTGCCGCTGGTGATGGTGGGCATGGCGCCCGCATCCACCAGGCGCAGGCCCTGCACCACGCCACCCGCGCCGTCGCGCACCTGCAGGCGCGCGGTCAGCACGGCCATCGGGTCGTCGTCGCGGCCCATTTTGGTGGTGCCCACGGGGTGGAAGATGGTGCTGGCAATGTCACCGGCCAGGCGCGCCAGTTCTTCGTCGGTCTGGTACTGCGGGCCGGGCTTGAATTCTTCGGGCGCGTAACGCGCCATGGCCGGCTGCGCCATGATGCGCCGCGTGACGCGCAGGCTGTCGGCGGCCACGCGGCGGTCTTCGTCGGTGGCCAGGTAGTTGGGCGCGATGGCGGGCGCGTCTTCAAAGCGGCCGCTTTTGATCTGCACCGTGCCGCGGCTGGTGGGGTTGAGGTTGCAGACGCTGGCGGTGATGGCCGGAAAGGCGTGCAGCGGCTGGCCAAACGCATCCAGGCTGAGCGGCTGCACGTGGTATTCGATGTTGGGCCATTCAAAGTCGGCCGACGAGCGGGTGAACGCCCCCAGCTGGCTGGGCGCCATGCTCATCGGGCCGGTGCGGCGCAGCAGGTATTCCAGCCCGATGCCGGCCTTGCCCCACAGCGTGCTGGCGATCTGGTTCAGCGTGCGCGCGCCCTGCACCTTGTACACGCTGCGGATCTGCAAATGGTCTTGCAGGTTGGCGCCCACGCCGGGCAGGTCGGCCAGCACGTCGATGCCGTGCTGCCGCAGCAAATCGGCCGGGCCAATGCCCGACAGCTGCAGCAGCTGCGGGCTGCCAATGCTGCCGCTGCACAGCACCACCTGACCGCCGGCGGCCAGGCGCGCCTGCAGCATCTCTTGCCCGTCCCACACCTGCACGCCGGCGCAGCGCAGGGCGCCGCCTTCGTGCGGTTCGCGTTCGATCAGCAGGCGCGTGGCCTGCGCCATGGTCCACAGCTCGAAGTTGGGGCGGCCGTAGCAGGTGGGCCGCACGAAGGCCTTGGCGGCGTTCCAGCGCCAGCCGTCCTTCTGGTTGACTTCAAAGTAGCCCACACCTTCGTTGCTGCCGCGGTTGAAGTCGTCGGTGGCGGGAATGCCGGCTTCGACGGCCGCCGCGGCGAAGGCGTCCAGCACGTCCCAGCGCAGGCGCTGCTTGTCCACGCGCCATTCGCCGCCGTGGCCGTGCAGGGCGCTGAATTCAGATGAAACTGGGCTGTGGCGCCCGTCCTTTGGGCGTGATGCGCTATCACCTTTGTAGTGATCTTCGTGCGCCTTGAAGTCGGGCAGGCAGTCGTCCCAGCGCCACGCGTCTTCGCCCGTCAGCTGCGCCCACTGGTCGTAGTCGCGCGACTGGCCGCGCATGTAGATCATGCCGTTGATGCTGCTGCAGCCGCCCAGCACCTTGCCGCGCGGGTACAGCAGGCTGCGGCCGTTCAGGCCGGCGGCGGGTTCGGTGCGGTAGCGCCAATCGGTGCGCGGGTTGTCGATGCAGTACAGGTAGCCCACGGGCACGTGCACCCAGTGGTAGTCGTCCTTGCGGCCCGCTTCCAGCAGCAGCACGCGCTTGCTTTGGTTGCGCGAGAGGCGGTTGGCCAGCAGGCAGCCAGCGGTGCCGGCGCCGACCACGATGTAGTCGAAAGTGGTGTCAGACATGGCGCGCGAGGAGGCCGGTGCAAGCTGTCATTGTTTTGTCACATTTCTGTCGCAAAGTGAGGGCCAACAAGAAGAAGTAGATCAGAACATCAACAAGAAAAGAAAGGAGACGGCAGCATGCCACAAGTCAATTTCCCCTCACGCCCCCCGCGTGACAGCGCCCCCGCAGCCGCGCATGGGCGCCAGCCTGATTCGCAGGGCGCGCACCCGTCGGCCGGCCCGCAGGCCCAGCCAACGC
>JAGOEM010000063.1:0-4891 GCA_017997715.1 Ottowia sp. | reverse complement strand
GGCAGCATGCCACAAGTCAATTTCCCCTCACGCCCCCCGCGTGACAGCGCCCCCGCAGCCGCGCATGGGCGCCAGCCTGATTCGCAGGGCGCGCACCCGTCGGCCGGCCCGCAGGCCCAGCCAACGCCCACCGCCAACGCCGCAGCGCACACCACTTCACCGCGCGAACCCAGCTGCGCCCTGTGGCAGCGCCTGGCGGCCCACGGGTGGGACGATGCGCAGGACGCCCACCCCCTCAGCCGCCGCCTGCGCCAGGCCACGGGCTGGAACGCCGCGCACGCCCAGCGCGTGCTGCAGGAATACCGGCGCTTTCTGTACCTGGCCGTGCGCCGGCGCGGCCGCGTGTGCCCCAGCGGCGCGGTGGACGAAGCGTGGCACACGCACCTGCTGGACACGCAGCGCTACTTTGGCGACTTCTGCCCGCAGGTGCTGGGCAGCACCTTGCACCACGTGCCCAGCCGCAGCCGCGCCGACACCACCGGCCACCAGCGCGCCTACCGCGCCACGCTGCGCGCCTACCGCTGGGCCTTTGGCCAGGCGCCGCCGGCCGACATCTGGCCGCCACCGGCAGAGCGCTTTGCCGCACGCTGGCAGCCGGTCAACCGCCGCACACACTGGGTGTTGCCACGGCCCGCCGCAGCGCTGCAGATGGTGGCGCAGGGCGTGCGCCAGTGGGCGCAAGCCCTGCCCGCCCGCGCGGCACGCCCGTGGGCCATGGCGCTGACGCTGCCCGTCTTGCTGATGCTGGGCTGCGCGCAGGGGCGCCTGGGGCCCCAGGCCAGCGGGCCGGCCTTCGTGAACCAGTACTTCTGGGTGTTGGTGGCCCTGCTGATCGTGGGCGGCTGGCGCGCGCACCAAGGGCAGCCCGCCCGCATGCAGGTGGTGAATGCGCACCAGCTGGACGCGATCGACTACGCCTACCTGGTTGGCGGGGGCCTGCTGGCCGTCAGCACCGGCCTGGCGCGGCTGCTGCAGCGCGGATGACTGTCCGAAAACCCCGCCGGGGCCAGCCGCACCTGGCGCGGCGCCCCCAAGCCGTGGCGCACCCACCCGGCGCCCGAAGGCAGCGACGCCAGCCGCCCCCTGACCGAGCTGGAGCGAAGCACCTGGGACCACCTGCATCGTGATGGCGCCGTGGACACCCTGCTGGCCGCCCAACAGAACGCCCTGGACGGGCTGCACGCGCGGCTGTATGGCCGCGGGCTGCTGGGCTCGCCCGCCCGCGACCAGCGCCAGCGCAGCGCGGGCGATCGGCTGTACAGCGCCGCGTGGTTGTTGGTGCTGCTGTGGGGCGCCATGGGGCTGGTGCAGGGCTGGCAGCGCGGCCATTCGGGTGCGATGCTGGTGGTGCTGCTGGTCATCGCAGGAATGCCGGCGGTATGGCTGCACTGCAGGCTGCCGCACCGCCGCACGCGCGAAGGCCACATCGCCGTGCGCCAGGCAAGGCGAAACCTGCACCTGCGTCGCCCGCTGACATCGGCCGACCCGCTGATGCCCCTGGGCCTGGCGCTGCTGGGGCCCACGGCCTTGGGTGGCGACCTGGCGCAGCTGCGCAAAGACCTGGGTTTGCTGAAAGCGCGCGACGCGGGTGGCAGCGGCTGTGGTGGCGGCAGTTGCGGCAGTACCGGCGATGGGGGCGACGGAGGCGATGGCGGTTGCGGCGGGGGCGGTGATTGATTGCGCCCAGCGCCCGTTGAACCCGCCCCGCCCATCTGCTGCGCCCCCGCCCTGCGCCGGGGCTGCGGCCCAAAAGCCGCACAATAGCGGGCCTTGACCGGCCTTGTGGCAACCACACGCCTTCTGCCTGGCGCCCATGTTTTTTGATTGACCGCGCGTCGGGCACGCGCTTCACTGAACCTGCTATGTCTCACACCATCCTGCAATCGCTTCCCACCGGCCAGAAGGTCGGCATCGCCTTCTCTGGCGGCCTGGACACCAGCGCCGCGCTGCTGTGGATGCGCCAGAAGGGCGCCGTTCCCTACGCCTACACCGCCAACCTGGGCCAGCCGGATGAAGCCGACTACGACGCCATTCCGCGCAAGGCCATGGAATACGGCGCCGAAAAGGCGCGCCTGGTCGATTGCCGCACGCAGCTGGCCAACGAAGGCATTGCAGCGCTGCAGTGCGGCGCCTTCCACATTCACACCGCGGGCTCGCTCTACTTCAACACCACGCCGCTGGGCCGCGCTGTGACGGGCACCATGCTGGTGAACGCGATGAAGGAAGATGACGTCAACATCTGGGGCGATGGCAGCACGTTCAAGGGCAATGACATCGAACGCTTCTACCGCTACGGCCTCCTGACCAACCCTTCGCTGAAGATCTACAAGCCCTGGCTGGACCAGCGCTTCATCGACGAGCTGGGCGGCCGCAAGGAAATGTCCGAGTTCATGCAGAACGCCGGTTTTGACTACAAGATGTCGACCGAAAAGGCCTATTCGACCGATTCGAACATGCTGGGCGCCACGCACGAGGCCAAAGACCTGGAAGAGCTGAACAGCGGCATCCGCATCGTCAACCCGATCATGGGCGTGGCGTTCTGGAAGCCCGAAGTCGACATCCAGCCCGAAGAAGTGCGGGTGCGCTTTGAAGAAGGCCGGCCTGTCGCGCTGAACGGCAAGGAGATCGCCGACCCGGTCGAGCTGTTCCTGGAAGCCAACCGCATCGGCGGACGCCACGGCCTGGGCATGAGCGACCAGATCGAGAACCGCATCATCGAAGCCAAGAGCCGCGGCATTTACGAAGCGCCCGGCATGGCGCTGCTGTTCATCGCCTACGAACGCTTGCTGAGCGGCATCCACAACGAAGACACGATCGAGCAGTACCGCATCAACGGCCTGCGCCTGGGCCGTCTGCTGTACCAGGGCCGTTGGTTCGACCCGCAGGCCATCATGCTCCGCGAAACCGCCCAGCGCTGGGTGGCCGGCGCGATCACCGGCGAAGTGACGCTGGAGCTGCGCCGCGGCAACGACTACAGCTTGCTGAACACCGAATCGCCCAACCTGACCTACGCGCCCGAGCGGCTGTCGATGGAAAAGGTGGAAAACGCACCGTTTTCGCCCGCCGACCGCATTGGCCAGCTGACCATGCGCAACCTGGACATCATCGACACGCGCGACAAACTGGGCGTGTACGCCCGCACCGGGCTGCTGCAACTGGGCGAAGGCTCGATGCTGCCGCAGCTGGGCCTGGACCGGAAAGCGCCCAACGGCGGCTGATGCAAGGTGCCGCTGGCATCTGGGCTGAATGCGCAGTTTTTTGGCTTTTTTGACGCGATTCGGCACCATTTCGGTGCAAACCTAGGGGCAACCCCAATAGGTGCATGAATGTGCGGATGCTACATTTATCTCACTTGGGAGCCGCAGACAGTGGTTGCGACGCCCGAGGGGCCGAGGAGACATAAGAGAAGACCACCGCGACAAACAGAATTCCAATCCGATCCGTCACATTTTGTTCTTTAGAAGGGCGCCCCCCGGCCGGCGCCCTTTTTCTTTGGGCGATTCAAAATCGCCGGACTGATCGCCATGGGGCTGTTCCTGGCAGGCTTGCCGCGCGGCGCATAATACGAGTCAAATCGCCTTCCAGCGCTTGTCAAACAAGCGTAAGTAGCTCCTGTTTCAATAGCTAACCAACCCCATGGATCTTGTTTTCGCCTCGCTGGCGTCGCTGCTTGCGGGCGCCATTGACTCCATCGTGGGCGGCGGCGGGTTGATTCTGGTGCCGGCGCTGTTCGCCATCTACCCCAGCGCGCCACCCGCCACACTGTTCGGCACCAACAAAAGCGCCTCTGTTTGGGGCACCAGCATCGCCGCCTGGCAGTACAGCCGCCGCGTGCAGATGCGCTGGGCCGTCATGCTGCCGGCCGCGCTGGCGGCGCTGGTCGGCTCGTTCATCGGCGCCTGGGTGGTCACGGTGATCAACCCCGACTTTCTGCGGCGCCTGCTGCCTTTTGTACTACTGGCGGTGCTGCTCTACACCCTGTCCAAAAAGGACCTGGGCCGCACGCACGCGCCGCGCCACGCGCCCGGGCGCGAAACCCTGCTGGCCTGCCTGATCGGCGGCACCATCGGCTGGTACGACGGCTTCTTTGGCCCCGGCACCGGCAGCTTCTTCATCTTCTTGCTGGTGCGCGTGCTGGGCTACGACTTTTTGAACGCATCCGCCGCGGCCAAGCTGCTGAACGTGGCGACCAACGTGGCCGCCATCGCCCTGTTCGCCATGAAAGGCCACGTGTGGTGGCACATCGGGCTGATCATGGCGGTGGCCAACGTGGCCGGCAGCCTGATCGGCACGCGCCTGGCCCTCAAACACGGCGCGGGCTTCGTGCGCGGCGTGTTCATCGTGGTGGTCGGCGCGCTGATTCTGAAGACCGGCTACGACGCTTTCTTGCGCACCACCCTGTAGCTGGATCCGCCGTTCGGCCCCAGCGGCCCAGGCGGCCTAAGCGGGATCCACGGCCCGCGCGCACCCGTCGCGAAGTACACGTCAGGCAGGCATTCGAGCCCGCCAACTGACACATTTGTATTAATACGTGACATATCACCTGTACATGTACCTGTCTGCTCTCTTACGCTGCGCGCACACTTTGATCGTCCAGCTAAAACAATGACCCACACTGAAAGTTCAACCGTCCGTAGGCGCCCGGCGGTTGTCACTCTGAATCTGATCGGCCAGCTTGCGCTGGGTATCGGGCTGGCTGCGGCCGCCGTCGGCGCGCACGCGCAGCTCGACGAGCCCATCAAACCCTTGCCGCTCGACGTCAAAGCCGACGCACGCAAAGTCGCGCTGGGCGCAAAGCTGTTCAGCGACCGGCGCCTGTCCGGCGACAACAGCGTGGCTTGCGTCAGCTGCCACAACCTGGGCGAAGGCGGCGCAGATCGACTGGCCTTGT
>JAGOEM010000062.1 GCA_017997715.1 Ottowia sp. | reverse complement strand
GTTCGGCGTCGTCCACCATGTCGGCCTTGTTCAGGAAGACGATGATGTAGGGCACGCCCACCTGGCGGCTCAGCAGGATGTGCTCGCGCGTTTGGGGCATGGGGCCGTCTGCAGCGGAGCACACCAGAATGGCGCCGTCCATCTGGGCGGCGCCGGTGATCATGTTCTTCACATAGTCGGCGTGACCGGGGCAGTCCACGTGGGCGTAGTGGCGGTTGGCGGTCTCGTACTCGACGTGCGAGGTGTTGATGGTGATGCCGCGCGCTTTTTCTTCGGGCGCGTTGTCAATTTGCGAGTAGTCCTTGGCTTCGCCACCGAACTTCTTGGACAGCACCGTGGCGATGGCCGCGGTCAGTGTCGTCTTGCCATGGTCCACGTGACCAATGGTGCCCACGTTCACGTGCGGTTTGGACCGCTCGAATTTCTCTTTTGCCATTTCAAAATACTCCGAAAAAGAACAAATACCCGTGTGTCGGTTTTAGGTCTGCATCTGAATGCCCTGGATCGCGCTGCACGGGCACGGCGCGGACTTCAAATCGCAGACCGACGGGCAGCAGCCCCGTCAGCTATTAATAAAGTAGCTACCAGCGCCCGTCTGATGGGCGCCGGAGCCACTTTTTACTCAGATCACTTGGCGCGTGCGGCGACAATGGCCTCGGCCACGTTCTTCGGCGCTTCAGCGTAGTGCTTGAACTCCATCGTGTACGTGGCGCGGCCTTGCGTCATCGAACGCAGGGTCGTGGCGTAGCCGAACATTTCCGACAGTGGCACTTCGGCTTTGATGGCCTTGCCACCGCCGACCATGTCGTCCATGCCCTGCACCATGCCGCGGCGTGAGGACAGATCGCCCATCACGTTGCCGGCGTAGTCTTCAGGCGTCTCGACTTCCACAGCCATCATGGGCTCCAGAATCACGGGCGTCGCCTTGCGGGCGGCATCCTTGAAACCGAAGATGGCGGCCATCTTGAACGCCTGTTCGGACGAGTCCACGTCGTGGTACGAACCGAAAGTCAGCGTGACCTTGACGTCCACCACCGGATAGCCGGCGAGCACGCCCGTCGTCAGCGCTTCGACCACGCCTTTTTCCACCGCAGGGATGTACTCGCGTGGCACCACGCCGCCTTTGATGGCGTCGACGAACTCAAAGCCCTTGCCAGCTTCCTGTGGCTCCAGCGTGAACACCACGTGACCGTACTGGCCCTTACCGCCAGACTGACGCACGAACTTGCCTTCGACGTCGGTGACGGTCTTGCGCACGGTTTCGCGGTAGGCCACCTGGGGTTTGCCCACGTTGGCTTCCACGCCGAATTCGCGCTTCATGCGGTCCACGATGATCTCGAGGTGCAGCTCGCCCATACCGGCGATGATGGTCTGACCCGATTCCTCGTCGGTGCGCACGCGGAACGAAGGATCCTCAGCGGCCAGGCGCGACAGGGCAATGCCCATCTTCTCCTGGTCGGCCTTGGTCTTCGGCTCCACGGCCTGCGCGATCACGGGCTCAGGGAACACCATGCGTTCCAGCACGATCGGGTTGGCCACGTCGCTCAGCGTTTCGCCGGTGGTAACGTCTTTCAAACCCACGCAGGCAGCGATATCGCCGGCGCGGATCTCATCGACTTCGATGCGCTCGTTGGCCATCATCTGCACGATACGGCCGATGCGTTCCTTCTTGCCCTTGACCGAGTTGAAGACGGTGTCGCCCTTGGTCAAAACGCCCGAGTACACACGCACGAAGGTCAGCTGACCCACGAACGGATCGGTCATCAGCTTGAACGCCAGCGACGAGAATTTCTCGCCGTCGTCGGCCTTGCGCGACAGGTGCTTCTCTTCGTCGTCCGGATCGGTACCTTGCACGTCGGGAATGTCCACCGGCGAAGGCAGGTAGTCGATCACGGCATCCAGCATGCGCTGAACACCCTTGTTCTTGAACGCGGTGCCGCACAGCATGGGCTGAATTTCCACCGCCAGCGTACGGGCGCGGATACCGGCCTTGATGTCGTCTTCCGACAAAGAACCCTCTTCCAGGTACTTGTTCATCAAGGTTTCAGAGGCTTCAGCCGCCGACTCGACCAGGTTTTCGCGCCATTTTTTGGCGGTTTCAACCAGCTCGGCCGGGATGTCCTGGTAATCGAACTTCATGCCCTGAGAGGCTTCGTCCCAGATGATGGCTTTCATCTTGACCAGATCGACCACGCCCTGGAAGTTGTCCTCGGCGCCAATCGGAATCACGACGGGCACGGGGTTGGCTTTCAGGCGCAGCTTCATCTGGTCATAGACCTTGTAGAAGTTGGCACCGGTACGGTCCATCTTGTTCACAAAGGCCAGGCGTGGCACTTTGTATTTGTTGGCCTGACGCCACACGGTTTCCGACTGCGGCTGTACGCCACCCACGGCGCAGTACACCATGCAGGCGCCATCCAGCACACGCATGGAACGCTCGACCTCGATCGTGAAGTCCACGTGTCCGGGGGTGTCGATGATGTTGAAGCGGTGCTCAGGGTAGGACAGGTCCATGCCCTTCCAGAAGCAGGTGACTGCTGCGGAAGTGATGGTGATGCCGCGCTCTTGCTCTTGCTCCATCCAGTCGGTTGTCGCAGCACCGTCGTGCACCTCACCCAGCTTGTGGGTCACGCCGGTGTAGAACAGGATGCGCTCGGTCGTCGTGGTCTTGCCAGCGTCGATGTGCGCCGAGATGCCGATGTTGCGATAGCGCTCGATGGGGGTCTTGCGAGCCATGATGAGTCCTTGGTTGTTCGCTCTTGTGAAGCAAGCCGCGTTGGCACGGCGGAAACGGTTTTACGGAGTCCTGAATCAGCACAAGGCCGCGGCGTGTTCGGAACACGCGGGCGGCCTCAGGCGCATGAAAACAGACGCCAGTGTTTTGACGATCAGATCAAAAACGGAAGTGACTGAAGGCTTTGTTGGCTTCGGCCATACGGTGCACTTCGTCACGTCTTTTCATCGCACCGCCGCGGCCTTCGTTGGCCTCCAGCAGTTCGTTGGCCAGGCGCATGGCCATGGACTTTTCGCCGCGCTTGCGGGCGGCTTCCTTGATCCAGCGCATCGACAGCGCAAGGCGACGAACCGGGCGCACTTCGACGGGCACCTGGTAGTTGGCGCCACCGACGCGGCGAGATTTCACCTCGACCATCGGCTTGACGTTGTTGATGGCGATGACGAAGAGTTCCAGCGGGTCTTTGCCGCTTTTCTTCTCCATGGTTTCGAGCGCGCCATAGATGATGCGCTCGGCAACCGCCTTCTTGCCGCCTTCCATGATGACGTTCATGAATTTGGACAGCTCGACATTGCCGTACTTGGGGTCCGGCAGGATTTCACGTTTAGGGACTTCGCGACGACGTGGCATGTTTCACCTCTAATTTGCTTCAGTTGGCGGGCGGAACGTCCTGGTGTTTCCGACTGCCGCACAGACCCATCGGGAGCCTGCACTTACTCGACCTTTGTTCAAGGTCACTACGCTGGAATCGAAGCCATTCGATTCGAGCACCAAAAAATGACAAAGGCGTTTAGGCCTTTTTCGGGCGCTTGGCGCCGTATTTGGAACGCGATTGCTTGCGGTCTTTCACGCCTTGCAAGTCGAGCGAACCACGCACGATGTGATAGCGCACACCGGGCAAATCTTTGACACGGCCGCCGCGCACCAGCACCACGCTGTGCTCTTGCAGGTTGTGGCCTTCACCGCCGATGTACGAGATGACCTCGAAACCGTTGGTCAGGCGCACTTTGGCGACCTTACGAAGTGCCGAGTTAGGCTTCTTCGGCGTCGTGGTGTACACGCGGGTGCACACGCCGCGACGCTGCGGCGAATTTTGCATCGCGGGGCTTTTGGACTTGATCTTCTCGACCGTCCGCCCGTGACGCACCAGTTGACTGATGGTTGGCATTGAAAAAACGTCCCTAAACGTCAAAAACAAACCTGCGCGTGCGACCGGTCATGGCCCACGCGCATGGCGATGATTTTCCCGCCCCAAATGCGGAAAAGCTTTCGATTATAGCCCGCTTGGCCCCTTGCCGCAATGCGGGCGGGGCTGGCGGGCGGCTGCGCTCACTGGATCCACAGGCGCATGGCGTCCCAGGCGCGGCCCATGAAACCGGCTTCTTCGACCTGTTCCAGCGCCACCAGGGGCACTTCGGCCAGCTGCTGCTCGCCCAGCTTGACCTTCAGCGTGGCCACTGCCTGGCCTTGCTTGAAGGGGGCGATCAGGGGCTCGGGCCGGGCCACTTCGGTTTTCACCTGGCCGGCGGATCCGGTGGGCACCGCCACGATGATGGGGGCGCTGCGGCCCAGTTTCAACTCAGCCGTCTTGCCCTTCCAGACCTTGGGTGTGGCCACGGGCTTGCCGGCGTCGAACAGTTTGACGCCCTCGTACGCCGTATAACCCCAGTTGAGCAGCTTTTGCGATTCGTTGGCGCGGGCGTTCTCGCTGGCGGCGCCCAGCACCACCGACAGCAGGCGACGGCCCTGCAGATTGGGGAAGTCGCGCTTGGCGGTGGCCACCAGGCAATAGCCGGCGGCGTTGGTGTGGCCGGTTTTCAGGCCGTCCACCGTCGGATCGCGGAACAGCAGGGTGTTGCGGTTGGTGTCGTTGCTGGCGGGCGTGCCGGGGTAGCGGTATTTCTTGATGGAGTAGTAATGCACGTACTCCGGAAAGTCGGTCATCAGGCGCATCGACAGCGTGGCCAGGTCGCGCGCCGTGGTGGTGTGGCCCGCCTCGGTCAGGCCCTCGACGTTCTTGTAGCTGGTGCTTTTCATGCCCAGCGCCTTGGCCTGGTCGTTCATCAGCTGCACGAAATGCTCGACCGTGCCGCCCACGCCTTCGGCCAGGGCCACGGTGGCGTCGTTGCCCGACTGGACGATCATCCCCTTGATCAGATCGTCCACCGGCACCTGCATCTTGGGGTCGATGAACATGCGCGAGCCCGGCATCTTCCAGGCGCGCTCTGACACGGACAGGCGCTGCTCCAGGTGGATTTTCTTGGACTTCAGCGCGTCAAACACCAGGTACTGCGTCATCAGCTTGGTGAGCGATGCGGGTTCGACCGGCGAATCGACGTCTTTGGACGCCAGAACCTGGTTGGCCGTGACGTCCATCAGCAAATAGGCCTTGGCGGCCACTTCGGGCGGCTGCGGCGCCTGCTGGGCCTGCGCGAGGGGAGCGGCGGTCGCCACCACGGCCAGCAGGGCGGTGCCCAGAAAACGAGAGATCGAAGACAACATGAATTTCACTACAAAAAAAGGAGCTGCCTGCGCAGGTAGGACGTGCGCCAGTGCCCGATTTGTTAACAAATAAACCCTACCAGCGCAGATGCCGCACGACCAAGGTCTTCAGCAGTGCGATCTGGCCGTGAAAGAAATGTTCACCCCCCGGCACCACGGTGACGGGCAGGCTTTGCGGACGTGCCCAGTCCATGACCGACGCCAGCGGCACGGTGTCGTCCACCTCGCCATGTACCACCAGCGTTTGCGGGTGCAGATCGGCGGGCACGGGCGCCACGTCAAAGCGCGACGCTGCGGTGCCGACCAGCACCACGCGCTCGATCGCGCGTTCGGTGTGCAAGGTGGCGATGACCTGGCTGGCCACGTAGGCGCCGAAGGAAAAGCCGGCGATGACCAGCTGTTCGCCCGGCGGGGCAACGGCGGCCAGCGCGGCGCGCATGTCGTCCACCTCGCCCCGGCCTTCGTCCCACTGGCCGGCGCTGGCGCCCACGCCGCGAAAGTTGAAGCGCAGCGCGCGCCAGCCGGTCTGCACACAGGCGCGCGCCAGCGTTTGCACCACCTTGTTGGTCATGGTGCCGGCAAACTGCGGATGCGGGTGGGCGATGACGGCGGTGCCGCGTGGCGCGCCGAACTGCGCGGCGTCGGGCAGATCGAGCACGGCTTCCAGTGCGCCGGCCGGGCCGTCCAGGGTCAGGGATTGCGTCTGGGCATTCATTTCGCTACGTAAATTATAGCTGCCTGCGCAGGCCGCTGTTGCGCAGGCGCCCTAAAAAGTCTGTAACACCGGGGGCCGGCGATGCTCAGCGGCCGACGTCGGGCGGCGTCAGCAGGCGCTCGACCAACTGGCCGTGCTTGAGGTGCGATTCGACGATTTCGTCGATGTCGTCGGTGTCGATATAGGTGTACCAAACCGCCTCGGGGTAGACCACCAGAATCGGCCCGCCAGCGCAGCGGTCCAGGCAGCCGGCCTTGTTGACGCGCACCTGGCCGGGGCCGGCCAGGCCTTCTTTTTTGACGCGCGCTTTGCAGTGGTCAAACGCCGCCTGCGCGCCGTGGTCGCCGCAGCTGGCCTCGCCGTTTTCACGCTGGTTCAGGCAGAAAAAGACGTGGCGCTGGTAATAAGACGGGGGCGCGGTGTTCATGGCGGGATTCTAGGGGGCTGTTCTGGCCCACCGGGCGGCGCGGCTTCTGGCGCCACCGGGGCTGCCGTCGCGTCGGCATCGTGGGCCGGCGGCGCAAACGTGGCGGGGGCAGCGCGGGGCGCCTGCGCGTCGGCAGTTGGGGGCAGCGGCGGCGGTGGCGGCACGCCAGCGGCCAAGTCCGAGCTCAGCCGGGCTTCGTCCGCCGTCGCGGCATCGGATGACGCAGCCGCCAGCGCCGGGGCCGCCACCTTGTCGGTGCCGGTACCGGCTGGCGGCAACCCCCGGGCGCCCACCACCTCAGGCTGACCGCCGTCGGATCTGCCCACCCGGCTGATCAGGTAGATCACGGCGACATAGGGCCAAAGCCAGCCCACCCATTGGGCCAATCCGTTGAAGTGGATGAAGCGCCCTTGTTCCCAGTTTTGAAGCGTCAGTGAAAAGTACGCACTCTCAGGCGCCGCGTTCAGCAGCGCCACTTGCGCGATCAACACCGCGATCAGCAGCACCACGCAAACCCGCCCCGGCAGCAGCACCGTGAGCGCCGCGGCCAAGACAGCGGCCATCAGCCCCAGCTCGACCGGCGCACTGATCCAGGCCCAGGCGTGGATGGGGCCGTAGCTCAGCCCCGCCGACAGCGCCGACACCAGCACCCCCGCGATCAGCGCCATGGCGGCAAACAACAAGCGCCGCCCGCGGTGGCGAATGACGGTGTAGCCCAGCAGGCAGGGCACCAGCGCGCCCAGGGCGACGCACACCAGCTCTACCCCGGGCAACAGGGGCTGCAGGTCCAGCTCGCGCAGCGGCAGCCATTCCAGAAAAGGCGTATCGGCCAACAGGCTGGCCAGGCCTTCCTCCAGCCGTTCGTAGACCTGGCCCAGGCCAAACGCGACCGGGGCCGGAAACAGCAAGCCCACCGGCCACAAGGCCAGCAGCACCAGCGCGCCGCGCGAATCGCGCACAAACCAGCGTGCGCGCAGCCGCCGCCAGCGTTCCACCGTGCCCAGGCGCTCCAGCGCGGCGGCCACCAGGGCGCCCAGCAGCCCGCCGGCCGCGTTGAAGCCCAGATCCACGTTCGACGCCACGCGCGTAGGCAGGTAGGACTGGAGCGATTCCATGGCGAACGACAGCAGGCCCGTGGCCAGGGTTGCCAGCACGGCGGCCAGCCACGGCCCGCGCACGGGTTGCAGCATGGACAGCGTCAGCAGAAAACCCAGCGGCATGTAGCCGATCAGGTTGGAGACCAGGTCAAACCGGGTCCAGTACTGGGGCCAGGGCGCTTGCAGGTAGGCCCAGGGCGCAATGCCCTGATCGCGCCAGCCGGTAAAGGGGAACAGGCTGGCGTAGACGATCAGCGCCGCGTACAGCAGCGCCAAAGGTGCCGCGGCCGACTTGTAGCGGTGCATGCTGCAGCGCGCCGGATCAGAACGGCT
Source organism: Ottowia sp. (assembly GCA_017997715.1). Lineage (GTDB taxonomy): Bacteria > Pseudomonadota > Gammaproteobacteria > Burkholderiales > Burkholderiaceae_C > Ottowia. Next base: position 8,745 of record JAGOEM010000062.1, on the reverse strand, counting down.
TGACCACCACCAGCACCACCGCCACCACCAGCAGCAGCACCGGTGCTTCGTTGAACCAGCGGAACCACACGTGGCCCGGCAGCGCCTGGCCGCGCATGAAACGGGTCAGCAAGCGCCCGCAGCCCGCGTGGTAGGCAATCAGCGCCAGCACGACCAGCAGTTTGGCGTGCAGCCAGCCGTTGCCCGGGCCGCGCCCGATGCCATAGCCCAGCCACAGCCACAGGCCCAGGCCGATCGCAGGCACGGCCAGCAAGGTCATGAACCGATACAGCTTGCGCGCCATCAGCAGCAGGCGCTCGCGTTCCGCCAACGAGCCCGGCGGCACCATGGCCAGGTTGACGTAGATGCGCGGTAGATAGAAAAGACCGGCAAACCAGCTGGTCACCAGAACGATGTGCAGTGCCTTCACCCAAAGCATGCGTCCGAGTGTAGCGAGCGCCAGCGCGCGATTCGCGCGAAAGTGGACAACCTGCGCCAATCAACGGGCAGAAAAAACCCCGGCACGAAGGCCGGGGTAGAAAAGCCTGTCTGCTGTCACACGTCTAGGCTCCCGCTCAGGGAGGAAAAGCGGGGAGCGGCAAGCCGCCCGACCCGAAATATAGCAAAAGTAGTCACTTCGAACAAATGAGCGCGTCATAGAAAATGTGTCCAGTCTGCACTCGACAACACGGGTTTACCCCAGCTTACGCGCACCAGTACCCCGCCGTTCAGGCACAATTTTCAGCATGAGCACTCCGATCGCCCCCTTCCCCATCCACCGCCCGCGCCGCCTGCGCCGCGACGATTTCACGCGCCGGCTGGTGCGCGAACACGCGCTGACGCCCAACGATCTGATCTACCCGGTGTTCGTGCTGGACGGCAAGGGCAAGCGCGAAGCGGTGGCCTCGATGCCGGGCGTGGAGCGCCTGTCGCTCGATCTGCTGCTGCCGGTGGCCGAAGACTGCGTGGCGCTGGGCATTCCGGTGCTGGCCTTGTTTCCGGTGATCGACGCCAAGCTCAAGGACGACAAGGGCAGCGAGGCCGCCAACGCCAAGGGCCTGATCCCGCGCGTGGTGAAAGAGCTGAAAAAGCGCTTTCCCGAACTGGGCATCATGACCGACGTGGCGCTGGACCCCTACACCAGCCACGGCCAGGACGGCTGGCTGGACAAGACCGGCTACATCCTGAACGACGAGACCGTGGGCCAGCTGGTCAAGCAGGCGCTGACGCAGGCCGCCGCGGGCGTGGACATCGTGGCGCCCAGCGACATGATGGACGGGCGCATTGGCGCCGTTCGCCAGGCGCTGGAAGCCAAGGGCCACATCCACACGCGCATCATGGCCTACAGCGCCAAGTACGCCAGCGCGTTCTACGGCCCTTTCCGTGACGCGGTGGGCTCGTCGGCCAACCTGGGCAAAAGCAACAAGAAGGTCTACCAGATGGACCCTGGCAACAGCGACGAAGCACTGCGCGAAGTGGCGATCGACATCGCCGAAGGCGCCGACATGGTGATGGTCAAGCCCGGCATGCCCTACCTGGACATCGTGCGCCGCGTGAAGGACGAATTCCACGTGCCCACCTTTGCCTATCAAGTCAGCGGGGAATACGCCATGCTGAAGGCCGCCGCGCAAAACGGCTGGCTGGACCATGACCTGGTGATGATGGAATCGCTGCTGGCCTTCAAGCGCGCAGGCGCCGACGGCGTATTGACCTACTTTGCCCGCGACGCCGCGCGAATGCTACTAAATAAATAGCTGCTAGCGCCCGCCAGTAAAGCGCTACAGCCACTTTTCATCATGGAGCCGCACCGTGCACATCGTTGAGTTCACCGCCGGCACCATGCGTTTTGCCGAAACCGTGCCCGACGCGGCGCCGGCCGACGGCTTTGTCTGGATCTACCTGGACCGCACCGACTTCGTGCGCAACCTGGCCGATCTGCAAACCATTGCGCAGCGCCTGGGCCGCTCGGCCCTGCTGGACGTGCACACGCAAGACCTGGCCAGCGACGTGCACCCGTCGCACTACGACGCCACCTCGGTCTACGACATGATCATCTTCCGCCGCCTGGCCACGCAGGCTGAAGTGCGGCACGACATGGAACGCGACAGCGCCGTGGCCAGCTACCACAGCCGTGGCATCGCGCCCGCACCCGCTGCGGCGCAGGCGCCGCAGCCCACCGCGTTTGAACGCATCGAATCGCGCGCCGTCGGCTTTGCCATCTTCGACCGCCTGTTGATCAGCGTGCACCCGTCCAGCTGCCTGGTCGCCAACGCGTACATCCAGCGCTTTGCCGCCGACGCGCAACTGACGGTGGACGCCACCGGCATCCGCAACCGCGTGCCGCAAAGCCCGGCCGACCTGGTGCTGCGCATCGTCAACACCATGGCCGACAGCTACCTGGACCTGCGCAAGGACCTGACCAACGCGCTGGAGCGCACGCAGTCCGAACTGCTCAAGTCCGACCCCGCCCCCGGCGCCTGGAACGCCATGATGCTGGCGCGCCGCCGCCTGCAGGCGCTGCAGGACCTGTGCGAAGAACAGCAGGACGCCATGCAGGAATGGCTGGACACGCTGCGCGAGCTGCCCCTGTCCGCCTACCACACCGACGAAGCGCAGGCCCAGGCCCGGCGCGACCAGCTGGTGGCGCGCGCCCGCGATGTCATGGAACACATCGACCGCGTGCTGCACCACGCGCGCCGGCTGGAACAATCGGCCGAAACCGTGGTGCAAATCCACTTTGCCGCCCAGGGCCAGCGCACCAACGACACCATGCGCACGCTGACGGCGGTGACCGCCATCTTCCTGCCGCTGAACCTGTTCACCGGCTTTTTCGGCATGAATTTCGAGCACCTGCCGCTGATCCACAGCGTGGAAGGCATGTGGCTGGCGCTGACCATGCTGGCGGCGCTGGCCGCCGGCATCTGGATCGTGTTCCGGCGCCGCCGCTACCTCACGCGCGGACAGCGCTAGCGCCTCGCGCATTCGCACCCGCATCCGCAGTTCTCGCCCTTGCACCGCCCGCCATGGATTCGCTCGACCTGATTCAAACCTTCCGCGAAGTCGCCCAGCGCGGCAGCTTTGCCGCTGCGGCGCGCGCCACCGACATGTCGCCCGCCAACGTCAGCAAGTACATCGCCCAGCTGGAAGAGCGCTTTGGGGTGCGCCTGTTCAACCGCACCACGCGCAAGGTGTCGCTGACCGACGCCGGCCAGCTGCTGATGGAACGCAGCGCCGCCCTGCTGGACCTGATCAACCTGACCGAAGGTGAATTGCTGGAACGCGCCACGCACCCCAGCGGGCGACTGTCGATCACCGCGCCGCACGGGCTGATGAAGTCGCACCTGCCCACGCTGATCGGGCAGTTCATGCAGGAACACCCTGCCGTCACCGTCCATCTGCACGTCAGCAACCACATCGTCGACCTGGCCGAAGAGGGGGTCGACATGGCGCTGCGCATCGGCGCCATCACCGATGCCAACATCATCGTGCGCCGGCTGATCCCGATCGACTACGTCGTCGCCGCCTCGCCCGACTATTGGCGCAAGCACGGCATGCCCCAGCACCCGCGCGACCTGGCGGGCCACCAGCAGCTGGCCTACGCGCCGTCGGGCGGCGTGCCGCGCTGGAGCTTTCAGGTGGACGGGCAGCTGGTGGAAATCCACCTGGACCCGATCTTCAGCGCCACCGACCTGGCGCCCCTGCCGCAACTGGCGGTCTTCGGGCTGGGCGTGGTCTGGATGCCCCGGCTGGCCATCCTGCAAGAGATAGAGAACGGCACCCTGGAGCCCGCGCTGCAACAATTTTCGGTGCGCGATGTGTGGATCTACGCCGCGTACGCCCAGCGCCGGCACAACAGCGCCGCCCTGCGCGCCCTGCTGACCCACCTGGAAACCAAGCTGCGCGGGCGCGAAATCGGCGCCAACGCGCCCGCCACCCTGCCTGGCCCACCGTCCCCGCTGACGACCCTGGATTCCAGCACGGTGTGACGCAGGGCGACGGCCTGCGCCCGCATGCTGCAGGGCCACGGCAGGTATTCGCGACCCAAGGCAGCGGCGCCTTCCTGGCGCGGTCAGCGCGTGGTGCGGTCGCGGTACCGCGCCCCACGTTGAACTCAAAGAAAAAAGGGCCTGCACGGCCCTTTTTTGCGCCAGCACCTGAATGCGCTGGCCGTGCGCCCGGTCAACCCACGTGCTGGGCCAAGAACGCCAGGGTGCGCTGCAGCGCCTGCTGCGCCGCCGCCGCGTGGTAGCTGGCGCGCTGGTCGCAGTTGAAGCCGTGGTGCGCCGCGTACACCAACACCTGCACCTGCGGGTGCGCGGCCTGCAGCGCCTTCACGCCGTCCATCGGCACGGACGGGTCGTTGTCGGACAGGTGCGCCATCACCGGCACGCGGGGCTGGCGGGCGATTTCGGCCGGCTGCGTCATGCCGCCGCCGTAGTACGGCACCGCCGCCGACAGGCCATGGGCCTGCGCAGCGGCCCGCCAGGCCCACAGACCGCCCCAGCAGTAGCCGACGATGCCGACTTTTCCGCCGCCGCTTTCAGCCGCCGCGTAGTCGATGGCGGCCTGGATGTCGGGCAGCACGCCCGGCGCGGGCAGCGCCTCGGCCTTGGCTTTCAGCGCAACGCCGGCCTGAACGTCGGCGTCGGTGTACGCCAGATCCACGCCCGGCTGCACGCGCTGGAACGTGGCCGGCGCCACCGCCAGGTAGCCGGCCTGGGCATAGCCGTCGGCCACGCTGCGGATGTGCGAATTGACGCCAAAGATTTCCTGCAGCACCACGATGGCGCCGCGCACCGCGCCGTCTGGCTGCGCCACGTAGGCCGGCACCTTCTGGCCATCGGCCGAGGTGAGGTCGATCCACTTTCCCATGCTCATTTACTCCTGATTCAATAGCTGCTTGCGCCCGTACTGCGGGCGCTACAGGCCGTTTAGGCCATCAATTTGCGCTGCAGGAAGTCGAGCCGGTCCTGGCCCCAGAACATCTCGCCCTGCACCACGTAGGTGGGCGCGCCGAACACGCCCGCGTCAATGGCGGCCTGGGTGTGTGCGTCGTAGCGCGCCTGCGTGTCGGCACTTTTGGACTGGGCCAGGCGTTCGGCGGGCAGGTCGGTTTCGTCCAGCAATTCGGCCAGGGTGCCGTCGTTGGCGATGTCGCGGTCTTCGCGCCAGCAGGCGGCAAACACCGCGCCCGACAGCCGCATGGCCGCGTCCATGCCATCGGCGTGGGCGACCAGCGTGATCAGCAGCGACGATGGCGCGCCATCCACCGGAAAGTGCTTGGGCTGGGCATTCAGGGCGATGCCCAAATGGTCGGCAAAGCGGCGCAGCTCGACCAGCCGGTAGGCCTGGCGCTGCGCCGCGCGCTTGGGCAGCGGCAGGCCGCCCGAGGCCGCGAACACACGCCCGAAATCGACCGGCAGCACCCGCACCTCGCGCCGGTGCGCCGCCAGCAGCGCCACCAGCCGGTCGTGCCCCAGATAGGCCCACGGGCTTTGGGCCGCAAAGTAATAGTCGATGGCGCGGTGCATGCTGTCTCCTGCGGGTGGCTCTTGATAATGGCTGGGCGTTTTGTACCCCGGCAGCGCAATTTTTGCAGGAGACAGGTTATGGGCGACAAGGTCTTGCTGGTCACTGGCGGCAGCCGTGGCATTGGTGCCGCCACCGCGCGGCTGGCCGCGGCCAGCGGCTGGGCGGTGGCGGTGAACTACACCGCCAACTCTCTCGCCGCCGATGAAGTGGTGCGCGCCATTCGCGCGGCCGGCGGCCAGGCCATGGCGGTGCAGGCCGACGTGGCCGATGAAGACCAGGTGCTGAAGATGTACCAGCACATCGACGCCAAGCTGGGCCGCCTGACGGGCCTGGTCAACAACGCCGGCGTGGTGGACCGCGCCCAGCGCGTGGAAGACATGAGCGTGGCGCGCTGGCGCCGCATGTTCGACATCAACGTCATCGGATCGATGCTGTGCGCGCGCGAAGCGGTGCGCCGCATGTCGCCCCGGCATGGCGGCACGGGCGGCGCCATCGTCAACCTGTCCAGCGCGGCGGCGCGGCTGGGCTCGCCCGGCGAATACGTGGACTACGCCGCCGCCAAGAGCGCCATCGACGCCTTCACCATTGGCCTGGCCAAGGAAGTGGCCGCCGACGGCATCCGCGTCAACGCCGTGCGGCCCGGCCTGATCGAAACCGAGATCCACGCCAGCGGCGGCCGCCCCGACCGCGTGGACGCGCTGAAACACCAGGTGCCCATGCAGCGCGGCGGCACGGCAAACGAAGTGGCGCAGGCCATTCTGTGGCTGCTGTCGGACGCCGCCAGCTACACGACGATGTCGCTGGTGGATGTGTCGGGGGCGCGGTAGCCACGCGCCCGCCGGCTTCTGCGCTTGCAGCGGGCAAGCCCGTTGGCCTTGCGCGGGCTTGCGGCGTGGGTCGGCTATAACTTCCGTCAGGGCGATCCTGCGCATGCAGCGGATCGATCGGTTTCAACCCGCCTGCGATGCGTCACACTGTTCAGCCACCCCCATCACCTCGTGCCCATCCCGTCAGACGTCACCACCCTGCCTCAGCCCCTGCCCAGGCGCATAGACACCGCGCGGCTGGTGCTGCGCCCGCCCGTCCCCGACGATGCCGAGGCGATCTTTGCCGCGTATTGCCAGGACCCGGAGGTCTGTCGCTACATGATGTGGGTGCCGCATGCGTCGGTCGAGGTCACGCGCCAGTTCATTGACTGGTGCATTCGCGCGTGGTCGGGCAATGCCGTGTTTCCGTACATGCTGGCCCGGCACGGCGACGCGCAGGCGATCGGCATGGTGGACGCGCGCGTGACCGAGCACCGGCTGAGCGTTGGCTACGTGCTGGCGCGCGCGCATTGGGGGCAGGGCTACATGCCTGAGGCAGTGCGGGCGCTGGGCGACATCGCGCTGGCGCAACCCACGTTGTTTCGCATGGAGGCCACTTGCGACGTGGACAACCTCGCATCGGCCCGCACGCTGGAAAAGAGCGGCCTGGTCCGGGAAGGCCGCCTGGCGCGCTACACCGTCCACCCCAATCTGTCGCCTGAGCCACGGGATTGCTGGCTGTATGCCAAGGCGCGGTAGCGGCCGACGCCCACCGCGCAAGATCAGCAGCCCCCTGCGCTGCGCAGGATGGCGCGGCTTTCATCACCCCCTCACGCTGAAATCATGGCCAGCGTGCCCGACCTCCTTGTAGACCCTGGCGCGCTGCTGGGTGCGCTGGCGGGTGTGGCTTTGGCGCTGCTGTTTCACTGGCTGGTACCCGAGGGGACGGACACCGTCGCGGCGGGCGCGTGGTTTCTGGGCGGCGGCACCGCCATCGGTTTGTTCTGGTCGTTGCTGGGGCGGTTGATCGACCGGAACGACGGCGAATGAAGCCGCCCGGCGCCTAGGCACCGCGCCGGTTTGGGCGCGCCGCCAGGGGCAGGGGCAAGCGCGTCAAGCCCGTTCACACTGTGCCGCTACCGCCCGCGGCCCCGCCAGCGACTCCGCCGCTATCACCGCGCCGCGCCGGGTGCTTGCCAGCACCATCAGCAAGCCCACCACCGTCAGCCCCGCGGCCGCCCAGCCCAGCGTCAGCAGGCCAAAGCCGTAGGACAGCACCAAGCCGCCCACCCAGGCGCCCAGTGCGTTGCCCAGGTTGAAGGCCGATATGTTCAGGCTGGATGCCAGGTTGGCGCCGGCCGGGCCGGCCTGCTGCAGCACGCGCATCTGCATGGGGGCCACCGTGGCAAAGGCGACCGTGCCCAGGATGACGACGTAGACCATGGCCACCGCCGCGCTGCCAAAGGCCCAGCGCCCCAGCGCCAGGGTGACGACCAGCGCGCCAATGGTGACAAGCAACGCGCGGACCACGCCCCGGTCGGCCAGGCGGCCACCCAGCAGGTTGCCGGCCGCCAGCCCACCGCCAAACAGCAGCAGGGTGAGGGTGACCAGGCTGTCGCCCATGCCGGCCGATTGGCGCAGCAGTGGCTCGATATAGGTGTACAGCGCAAACACGCCGGCAAAGCCGAACACGGTCACGCCCAGGCCGACCCAGACCGGGCCGCGCTGCAGCACGGCCAATTCCTGCCGCAGCGGCATGACGGCGGGCGCGCCGTGGTCGCGCGGCACAAAGGCGGCCAGGATGGCCAGCGCCACCACGCCGATCAGCGCCACCGCCACGAACGACGCGCGCCAGCCCCAGTGCTGGCCGATCCAGGCGCCCGCGGGCACGCCCAGCAAGGTGGCCAGGGTCAGGCCCGAGAACATCAGCGCGATGGCCGATGCCTTGCGGTCTTCGGCCACCAGGCCGGTGGCCACCACGGCGCCCACGCCAAAGAAGGTACCGTGGGTGAGCGATGTCAGCACCCGCGCGCTCATCAGCCAGCCGTAGTCGGGCGCCAGCGCGGCAGCGGCGTTGCCGGCGATGAAGATGACCATCAGCGCCAGCAGCAACCGTTTGCGTGGCCAGCGGCGGGTCATCAGCGTCAGCACCGGCGCGCCCACCGCCACGCCCAGGGCGTAGCCGGATATCAGCGTGCCCGCCGTGGGAATGCTGATGCCCAGGTCGGCGCTCACCTGCGTGAGAAGGCCCATGATGATGAATTCTGTGGTGCCGATGCCAAAGGCACCCGCAGCCAGCGCAAACAAGGAAAGCGGCATGCAGCCCACCTTTCGTCGGTCAATAAAAAAGCAGAGCCCCGCACTTTGGGGCATGACCCTGTTGCTGTGTAGCCCGCACAACGGCATATCATTTATGCCTGTCTGGCAC
>JAGOEM010000232.1 GCA_017997715.1 Ottowia sp. | reverse complement strand
TCACCAGCACCTGGCCGGCGGTGCCCTGGCCGGCGCCAATGCCGATGGTGGCGCAGCGCGTCAGTTGCTGCGTCAGCGCGGCTGAAAGCTCGGCCGGCACCATCTCCAGCACCAGCATGGCGGCGCCCGCGTCCTGCAGTTCCAGCGCGTGGCGGCGCAGCGTGTCGGCGGCGGCGTCGCCCCGGCCCTGTACGCGGTAGCCGCCCAGTGCGTGCACGGTTTGCGGCGTCAGGCCCAGGTGGGCGCACACGGGGATGCCGCGTTCGACCAGAAAGCGCACCGTGGGCGCCGTCCAGCCGCCGCCTTCCAGCTTGACCATGTGCGCGCCCGCCTGCATCAGCACGGTGGCAGAGCGCAAGGCCTGCTCGGGCGACTCGTGGTAGCTGCCAAAGGGCAGGTCGGCGATCAGCCAGGCCGTGCCCTGCACCCGGTGCAGCCCGCGCGCCACGCTTTCCGTGTGCAGGCGCATGGTGTCCAGCGTGACGCCCACGGTGGACGGCAGCCCCTGGCACACCATGCCCAGCGAATCGCCCACCAGCAGGCATTCCACGCCGGCGGCATCGGCCACGGCGGCAAAGGTGGCGTCGTAGGCGGTCAGCATGACGATCTTGTCGCCCGCTTCGCGCATTTGCGCCAGGCGCGGCAGGCTGACCGGCTTGCGCGTGGGCAAGGGCGACGCGGGCGGCAAGGTGCCGTAGGGCGTGCCGGACGCGGGGGTGGCGGCTTCGGTCATGGGTGTCTCCAGGGGGAAATTGGCGCGAGTCTATGTGATTCGTTGCCGTTATGCTTATTCGCATGACGAGCCCCACGACCGCCCCTTTCACCGATTCCGACGTGGCCGCGCTGGCCCAGAGCGACGTGGCCCGCGCCCTGGCCGAGGACGTGGGCGCGGGCGACCTGACCGCCACGCTGGTGCCCCCACAGCGGCGCGCCCTGGCGCGTGTGCTGGCGCGCGAATCCGCCGTGATCTGCGGCGCGCCGTGGGTAGAGGCGGCGGTGCACGCGCTAGACCCCGACGCCCGCATCGACTGGCGGGTGGCCGAGGGCCAACGCTGCGCGCCCGATGAGGTGGTGCTGACCATCGAAGGCAGCGCCCGTGCCCTGCTGAGCGCCGAGCGCACGGCGCTGAATTTTCTGCAGCTGCTGTCGGCCGTGGCCACCAAGACGCGCAGCTACGTCGACGCGGTGAAGGGCACGCGCGCCCGCATCGTCGACACGCGCAAGACCCTGCCCGGCCTGCGCCTGGCGCAGAAGTACGCGGTGCGCACCGGCGGCGGCACCAACCACCGCATCGGCCTGCACGACGCGGTGCTGATCAAGGAAAACCACATCGCCGCGGCCGGCGGCGTGACGGCCGTGCTGCAGGCCGCGCGCGCCGTGGCGGCGCAGGCGGCGTTCATCGAGATCGAGGTAGAGACGCTGGCCCAGCTGCGCGAAGCGCTGGCGGCCGGCGCCACCATGCTGCTGCTCGACAACATGCCGCTGGCGCAGCTGCACGAGGCCGTGCGCATCAATGCCGGCCAGGCCATCCTGGAGATTTCGGGCGGCGTCACCTTCGATGGCCTGCGCGCGCTGGCCGAGACCGGCGTTGACCGCATCTCCATCGGCACCCTCACCAAGGACGTGAAGGCTGTCGATTTCTCCATGCGTATGCAGGAGATCGCGTAGCCGCGACAATCCGGCCAGTGCCTTTACATGGTCGCTCTCCACGGCGGCCCGCCAACCATGACCGCCACGATCATTGTCAAGGACGTGGAGTACGAGCAGCCCAAAGGCATTGCCCCGGGCGCCGTCTGCTCCACCCAGCATGCCTGGGTTCGCGTGCCCGCCGAACCGCCGCCGGCCGAGCGCGCGGCGCTCAAGGCGCGCATCCGCCGCCTGCTGCAGGAAAAGAACGCCGTCATGGTTTCGCACTACTACGTGCACCCCGATCTGCAGGACCTGGCCGAGGAAACCGGCGGCCTGGTCAGCGATTCGCTGGAGATGGCGCGCTTTGGCCGCGACCACGCGGCGCAGACGCTGGTGGTGTCGGGCGTGCGCTTCATGGGCGAGACGGCCAAGATCCTCAGCCCCGAAAAAACCGTGCTGATGCCCGATCTGGACGCAACCTGCTCGCTGGACCTGGGCTGCCCCATCGACGCCTTCAGCGCCTTTTGCGATGCGCACCCCGACCGCACCGTGGTGGTCTACGCCAACACCAGCGCAGCGGTGAAGGCGCGGGCCGACTGGCTGGTCACCTCCAGCTGCGCGCTGGACATCGTGGGCGCCCTGAAAGAGCGCGGCCACAAGATCCTGTGGGCGCCCGACCGTCACCTGGGCGACTACATCCGCCGCGAAACCGGCGCCGACATGGTGTTCTGGAACGGCGCCTGCATCGTGCACGACGAGTTCAAGGCCTTCGAGCTGGAAGCCCTCAAGCGGGAACACCCGCGCGCCAAGGTGCTGGTGCACCCCGAATCGCCCGCCGACGTGGTGGCCCTGGCCGACGCCGTGGGCTCCACCAGCGCCATCCTGAAGGCCGCGCGCGAAATGGATGCGACCGAATTCATCGTCGCCACCGACAACGGCATGATGCACAAGCTGCGCACGCTGAACCCCGGCAAGACCTTCATCGAAGCGCCCACCGCCGGCAACAGCGCCACCTGCAAGAGCTGCGCGCACTGCCCCTGGATGGCGATGAACGGCCTGGCCGATGTGGCGCGGGTGCTGGAAACGGGGGCCAACGCCATCCACGTGGACCCGGCGCTGATCCCGCGTGCGCGCCAGCCGATTGACCGCATGCTTGCGTTCACCGCCGCGCTACGAAACGGGCAGCCGCCCGGCGCGCTGGTGCCGCACTTCGGGGCGGCGTGACACTACTGTTTTTATAGCTGCCTGCGCCCGTCTGGCGGGCGCTACAGGCACGTTTTATCTGAAACCGGGGCGGCGGCGCGGCGCAGTCAGCCCTGCTGCGTGGGCACGGCGTGGCGCAGCTCGGTGCGGCGGTTGTGCGCGTCCACGAACACCAGGCGCGGCTGGTGCGTGCCGATCTGGTCGTCGTGCACCTGGGCGAAGGCCGCGATGATGAGCAGGTCGCCCACGGCGGCGCGGCGCGCGGCCGAGCCGTTGACCGACACCATGCCGCTGCCGCGCTGGCCCTTGATGGCGTAGGTGACGAAGCGTTCGCCGTTGTCCACGTTCCAGATGTGCACCTGTTCGTTGGCGCAGATGTTGGCGGCGTCCAGCAGGTCTTCGTCGATGGCGCACGAGCCTTCGTAATGCAGCTCGCAGTGGGTGGCCTTGACGCGGTGGATCTTGGACTTGAGCAGGGTGCGGAACATGGCGGTTTCCTAGGGCGAGGGGACGAGGATGGTGGGCGCGGCGGGGGCGGCCAGTTCGGGCCAGTCGCGGCTGAAATGCAGGCCCCGGCTTTCGTGGCGCATCTGGGCGCTGCGCACGATCAGCTCGGCCACCTGCACCAGGTTGCGCAGCTCCAGCAGGTCGCGCGTGACGTGGAAGTTGGCGTAGAACTCGGCAATCTCGCCCTGCAGCAGGGCGATGCGGTGGGCGGCACGTTCCAGGCGCTTGTTGGTGCGCACGATGCCCACGTAGTCCCACATCCTGCAGCAGGGCGATGCGGTGGGCGGCACGTTCCAGGCGCTTGTTGGTGCGCACGATGCCCACGTAGTCCCACATGAAGCGGCGCAGCTCGTCCCAGTTGTGCGAGACCACGACGCATTCGTCGGCGTCGGTCACGCGGCTGTCGTCCCAGGGCGGCAGCACCGGCACGCTGGCGGGCGCGCTGGCATCGATGTGGGCGGCGGCGGCCTGCGCGAACACCATGCATTCCAGCAGCGAATTGCTGGCCAGGCGGTTGGCGCCGTGCAGGCCGGTGCAGGCCACTTCGCCGATGGCCAGCAAGCCGGGCAGGTCGGTGCGGCCAGCCAGGTCGGTCAGCACGCCGCCGCAGGTGAAGTGCGCGGTGGGCACCACCGGGATGGGTTGCCGGGTGATGTCGATGCCCAGCTTGGCGCAGTGCGCCAGGATGTTGGGAAAGTGCGCCTGCAGGAACGCCGGGCTTTGGTGCGAGATGTCCAGGTGCACGCAGTCCAGGCCATGCTTTTTCATCTCGAAGTCGATGGCGCGAGCCACCACGTCGCGCGGGGCCAGTTCGGCGCGCGGGTCGTGCGCGGGCATGAAGCGCGTGCCGCCGGCCGAAGGGGGCAGCAGCAACCGGCCGCCTTCGCCGCGCACCGCTTCGCTGATCAGGAAGGTTTTTTCGTGCGGGTGGTACAGCCCGGTGGGGTGGAACTGGATGAATTCCAGGTTGGACACGCGGCAGCCGGCGCGCCAGGCCGCGGCGATGCCGTCGCCGGTGGCGGTGCTCGGGTTGGTGGTGTAGAGGTACACCTTGCCCGCGCCGCCGGTGGCCAGCACGGTGTGCGGCGCGCGAAAGGTGAGCACTTCGTCGGTGGCCTCGTCCAGTGCGTACAGGCCCAGGCAGCGCGGCTGGCCGGGCAGCCCCAGCTTGCGCGAGGTGATCAGGTCCACCAGCGTGTGCTGCTCGAACAGGGTGATGGCGGGCGTGCGGCGCACCACGTCGATCAGGGTGCGCTGCACGGCCGCACCGGTGGCGTCGGCGGCGTGCACGATGCGGCGCGCGCTGTGGCCGCCTTCGCGCGTCAGGTGCAGCGCCTCGTCTTCCAGCGAAAAGGGCACGCCCAGCCCCTGCAGCCAGCGGATGGCGGCTGGCGCCTGTTCCACCGCGAAGCGCGTGGCGGCCAGGTCGCACAGGCCGGCGCCGGCGGTCAGGGTGTCCTGCACGTGGGTTTCAAAGCTGTCGCCGTCGGCCAGCACCGCGGCGATGCCGCCCTGCGCCCAGCTGCTGGCCGCGTCGCCCACGCCGCGCTTGGTGATCACGGCCACGCGGTGCCGGGCCGCCAGATGCAGCGCCGCCGACAGGCCGGCCAGGCCACTTCCGACGATGAGAACGTCAAATTCGTGGGATGCCGATGCCATGCGCTGTTCTCCGGTGTCGCGGACTGGCGGGCGTCAAACCGTGGTGAAGGCCAGCCGAACGTAAATGGGGGCGAAGGCCTCGGCCTGGGTGATTTCGACCAGGGTTTCCTTGGCCAGCTCCAGCAGGGCGATCAAGGTAACCACCAGCACGGGCGCGCCTTTGCTGGGGTCGAACAGCTCTTCAAATGGTGCAAAGCGGCGCC
>JAGOEM010000231.1 GCA_017997715.1 Ottowia sp. | reverse complement strand
GTCAACATCGACATGGCGCGCGGCGCCATCGCCACCGGGCAGCAGAATCACCAGCTGAACGGCCTGCATGGCGGCGCCGTCTTTCTGGCGCACGACATCTTCCACTCGTGGGGCAAGATCACCCGCGCCGGCCCGTATGAACTGGTCATCGTCGACCCGCCCAGCTATCAGAAGGGCAGCTTTGTCGCCACCAAGGACTACGCCCGCCTGCTGCGCCGCCTGCCTGACCTGCTCAGCGACGGCGGCCACGCGCTGCTGTGCCTGAACGCGCCCGAGCTGTCGATGGGCTTCCTGCGCGGCCTGGTGGATGAACACGCGCCCGCGCTGCGCTTCATGGAGCGCGTGCCCAATCCGGCCGTGTTCGCCGACGTCGACGACGACCGGGCGCTGAAGGTGGCGGTGTTCATGAAGCATCAGGCAGACGCATCCATTGGCCTGATGGGCAACCAGTCTCAGGCAGTGTTGTAGGAGCGGGCTTGCCCGCGATGAGGCGCCTCGTCGCAACCAACGCTTGATCGCGGGCAAGCCCGCTCCCACACAGCGGATGCGGTCCGCGCGTCGTCGGAGACTTGTTGATGATCAATCAAATTTGATAGCTTCCTTCGCCTGATACAAAAGCATTTCAGATACAAAGTTATCTGAAATCCTTTGATGACAGGCGCAAGCAGCTATGGTTATTGATGTTCCCGCGTCGGTCACGGCGATTGCCGTATAAGAGGCCGCTTTGACGCTGCTGCCCTGTGGAGCCAGCCCCCGCCTGAACCCGCGCCAGCCAAGGCGCTTGACCATGAACGACCCCACCCCGCAGCCATCCGCGCCCGTCGACAGTGCCGACAAGGAACTGCCCCTGCGCGACGACATCCGCCTGCTTGGCCGCGTGCTCGGCGACACCTTGCGCGAGCAGGAGGGCGAGGCCCTGTTCGCGCTGGTCGAGCAGGTGCGCCGCACGGCGGTGCGCTTCGTGCGCGGCCACCACCCCGAGGCGCGCGCCGAGATGGCGGCGCTGCTCGACCCGCTGTCGCAGGACCAGGCGCAGATCGTGGTGCGCGCGTTCAGCTACTTCCTGCAACTGGCCAACATCGCCGAAGACATGCACCACGTGCGCCGCCGCCGCGCGCACGACATCGCCGGCTCGCCGCCGCGCGCCGGCAGCCTGACGCACGCGCTCGACCGCCTGGCCGCCGACGGCGTGGGCCCCCAGGCCCTGGCCGACCTGCTGGGCCACGCGCTGCTGGCGCCGGTGCTGACCGCGCACCCCACCGAGGTGCAGCGCCAGAGCCTGATCCACAACCACCGCCTGATCGCCCGCCTGCTGGACGAGCGCGACCGCCTGCAGCTCACGCCCGACGAGGCCGAGGACAACGCCACCCGCCTGGCCGATGCCGTGCTGCGCATGTGGCAGACGCGCATGCTGCGCCCCGTGCGGCTGAACGTGATCGACGAAGTGCGCAACGGCGTCAGCTACTTCGAGGAGACCTTCTTCAACGAGCTGCCGCGCGTGCACCTGCAGGCCGAGCGGCAACTGGCGCAGCGCTTTCCCGGCCAGCGCTGGCGGCTGCCGCCGTTCTTCCGCATCGGCAGCTGGATCGGCGGCGACCGCGACGGCAACCCCTTCGTCACCGCCGACACGCTGCGGCACGCCATGCGCATCCAGTCGGCGGCGGCGCTGGCGCATTACCGTGCCGAGGTGCACGCGCTGGGCGGCGAGCTGGCCCTTTCCGAGCTGCTGGTGCGACCGACCCCGGCGCTGCTGGCGCTGGCCGGGCAATCGCCCGACCACTCGCCGCAGCGCGCCGACGAGCCGTATCGCCGCGCGCTGGTCGGCATCTACGCGCGCCTGGCCGCCACCGGCCAGCGCCTCGATCCGCAAGCGCACACGCAGACGCAGCCGCAAACGCCGGTGTCACCCGGCGTGGCCGCTGCCCAGCCCTATGCCACGCCCGATGAATTGGGCGCCGAGCTGGCCGTGCTGTCTGATTCGTTGCGCAGCCACGGCAGCGCGGCGCTGGCCGCCGGCCGGCTGGCGCGGCTCGAGCGCGCGGTGCAGGTGTTCGGCTTTCACCTCGCGCCCATCGACCTGCGCCAGAACGCCGACGTGCACGTGCAGACCGTGGCCGAGCTGCTGGCGCAGGCCGGGCGCTGCGCCGACTACCTGGCGCTGGCCGAGGCCGAGCGCGTCGACCTGCTGGCCGCCGAGCTGGCCTCGGCCCGCCCGCTGCGCTCGCCCTATCTGGACTACGGCGAGCAGACGCGCGGCGAGCTGGCCATCTTCGACGCCGCGCGCGACATCCGCGCCACGCATGGCCCGGCCGCCATCGTCAACTGCATCATCTCCAAGACCGATGCGCCTTCCGACATGCTGGAGCTGGCGCTGCTGCTCAAGGAATCGGGCCTGCTGCACCCCGGCGCCGCGCCGCGGCTCGACGTCAACCTGATACCGCTGTTCGAGACCATCGACGACCTGCGCCAGAGCGCCGCCACCATGGACGCGCTGTTCAGCCTGCCCGCCTACCGCGCCCTGGTGGCCGCGCGCGGCGACGAGCAGGAAGTCATGCTCGGCTACTCCGACAGCAACAAGGACGGCGGCTTTGTCACGTCCGGCTGGGAGCTGTACAAGGCCGAGATCGCGCTGGTCGCCGTGTGCCGCGCGCACGGCGTGCGGCTGCGCCTGTTCCACGGCCGCGGGGGCTCGGTCGGGCGCGGCGGCGGCCCGTCGTACCTGGCCATCCTGGCGCAGCCACCCGGCGCCGTGCCCGGCCAGATCCGCCTGACCGAGCAGGGCGAAGTCATCTCGGCCAAATACGGCAGCCCCGAAACCGGCCGCCGCAACCTCGAAGTGCTGCTGGCCGCCACACTGGAGGCCAGTCTGGCCCACCCCGCCGGCGAGGCCGAGGCCGCCACGCGCTTTCACGCCGTGATGGACGAGCTGTCGGCGCGCGCCTTCAGTGCCTACCGCGCGCTGGTGTACGAAACGCCGGGCTTCGACACCTACTTCCAGCAATCCACCGTGGTGTCCGAGATCGCCGCGCTCAACATCGGCAGCCGCCCCGCGTCGCGCAAGCCCTCCAGCCGCATCGAGGACCTGCGCGCCATCCCCTGGGTGTTCAGCTGGGCGCAATGCCGCGTCATGCTGCCCGGCTGGTACGGCTTCGGCTCGGCCGTCGAAGGCTATCTGCGCGAGCACCCCGACGGCCTGCGCACCCTGCAGCAGATGAACCGCGCCTGGCCTTTCTTCGCCAGCCTGCTGTCGAACATGGACATGGTGCTCGCCAAGTCCGACCTGGCCATCGGCTCGCGCTACGCCGAACTGGTGACCGACGAGCGCCTGCGCACGGCCATCTTCGAGCAAATCCGCGCCGAATGGGCGCTGACCCGCCAGCACCTGCTGGCCATCCTGCAGCAGGATGAACTGCTGGCCGACAACCGCCCCCTGCGCCAATCGCTGCAACTGCGCTCGCCCTACATGGACCCGCTGAACCACCTGCAGGTCGAACTGCTCAAGCGCTACCGCGCCGGCGACGGCAGCCCGCGGCTGGCCACCGGCATCCACATCACGATCAACGGGATTGCGTCGGGGTTGAGGAACAGCGGGTAGGGAAGGTGTGAACGGCCGGCAGCGGGGTGCATGAAACGGCTTCGCCCTAGCCCAGCTACCAGAAGGGCAACATCGTCGCCACCAAGGGCTATGCCCGCCTGCTGCGCCGCCTGCCCGGCCTGCTCACGGGCGGCGGCCACGCCCTGCTGTGCCTGAACGCGTCCGAATTCCCCATGACCTTCCTGCACGATCTGGTGCGCGAACACGCGGCCGCACTGCGCTTCGTGGAGCGCGTTGCGCATCCGGCGGTGTTTGCGGATGTGGATGAGGGAAAGGGGGGTGAAGGTGGGGGTGTGGCAGTTGATCGATCCGCTGGTCGCTCCAGATTCATAAGAAAATGGGCCTCCAAAGCTTGTCCAAGAAGCGCGACCAGCTATCAATAGCGAAGCGACCTCGCCAAGTGATTCAAGGAGATTAGCCATGGGACCTCCAGCAACTACGCCCTGCGCCTGTCCAGCTCGCTCAAAGCTGGCGCCGAAGGGCGATCTGTCAGCCGCGATGGCAACGCTCAGCCGCGCCAGTGGGGAAGAGCCTGAGCCGGAAGACCAAGACTGAAAGCCTTAGCGACGCGGCCCGTTTTTAGAACTGCGAGTTTGGCTCATATTGGAGGGCGCATGTTTGACAATATAGTTCTTAGAAACAGCGATCAGGGTAATGTCACGTTGGGGGCGATTGCGGAGGCCCTTCTTTTTTATCGCAATACCCGGCTAATTGTTGGTCACGGACTGCTGGTTTCACTCGCAAAGATCGGTGCTCTCGATGCCGTTATGCAGCTGATAGAAGAAGGGCGGCTTCAGGCAGTGCACTGCGAAGAAACGTTAGGAACTATTACAAGGAATTTCGGCGTATCCCAGACGTATGATTTTGCAGCCTTCACGCTCATAGGTCACGAGCAGTTTCGAGGCAAGAGTCGCGTAGAACGTATAGAAATCAGTTTGCGTTCCAATGGCATTGATTCGCGTACCGCAAGAAAGAGTGCGGAAAAATTCGTAAACCTAGTGCCCGCCAAGAGTATGACGAACGATGATTACGTGAAGGGTGGGATAATAAATGCGGCTAGAATGGATGCGAGAGATAAACCGATACTCAAGGAGTTGCTACGCGCCGGACTCTGTGCTGTTCCAGGAGGATATGACCCAGGCGAAGGCTTGGATGTGGATTATATTGAATCCGAGCTGGGGTATTTCCTATTTTCAAATATAGATTTCTCTGTGGTAAACGCACGCAGGAAAAGTCTTCAGCCAAATCTCGAGCCAGTCACATTGGCTTATCTATTAAATCTTGTGCTTGATTCTCGAGCGGATATGCATTTGGCTGCGTTCTACGGCGGGGATTTTTCGACAACTTCTGCGAACTCGGCCTTGGTTCAGTGGCGGCAGTCGTGCTTACTAGAGCGAACCAGACTCAATTTGGAATCGCGGGAAAGCTTTTCAGAGATTGTTTTAGAGGATTATCCGAGTGTTCGGGAGATCATTGATTCTAGAGAGCGTTCTTTTGCAGAATTCTTGAAATTATTGGATAAAGCACATAAATTCAAGACTTGGTTGATCCAGGCCAACCCGGATCAACGACTGGTAAATCAGTATATTCACGCTTTGAGGGTGGATACTTGGGCTGACAAGGCGCCA
>JAGOEM010000230.1 GCA_017997715.1 Ottowia sp. | reverse complement strand
AAGAAACGCGCACGCCTGAACGCCCTGCGCTACGTGCTGCACAAGCTGCCCTACAACAACAAGGACGCTGACCTGCTGGGCAAGCTGGACCCGCTGATCGTCGGCCGCGCGCACGTGGTGTACGAGCGCGGCGAGAAGCCGCAGGCGTTGATGTAAACAGCCCAGGCGGCGCGCGCTGCGCCGCCGCCAGCGGTTGCGCGGCGCGGTGAGTCGCCATATGCAGCGCCCCGGGCCGCGGCAGCCCGGCGACCAGGGCCGAACCTGGTCGCTTCATTCCTCAAGGCAAATCGGCCTGCAGCGCTTGCTGCACGGGCGCAAGCAGCTATTTAAACAATAGCAATTCAATCCAGATCGTTGACCAGATCCGGGTCTTCCCCCTCGCCGGTGATCGACCGCGTGGCCACCGCTTGCGCCACCAGCCAGTCGGCAAAGGCGCGCACTTCGGGGCGGTGGGCGCTGCGCGGCGCGGTCAGCACCCAATACGCCAGGGGCGACACCAGGCGCGTCTGCGGGTACTTGTCACCGGGGAAAACCTCCACCAGCTCGCCGCGCTGCAGGCTTTCGGCCACCAGCGGCGGGCGCGCCAGCACGATGCCCTGCCCGCTCAAAGCGGCCTGCACCATCTGGTAGGCGTAGTTGAAGCTGAGCCAGCGCTTGGGCTGCGTGCGCGGCAAGTAGTTGGCGTCCAGCCAACGCGCCCAGGTCAGCCATTCCAGCGTGGCGGTGTAGGCGTCGGTGGCCTCGATCAGCGTGTGCTGCAGCAAGTCGGCCGGCTGCTGGATGGGCGGGCCGCTCTTGATCAGCCAGGGGCTGGCCATGGGCGTGACCGATTCGCCGAACAGCCGCCGCGCGCCGGCCGGCATGCGGTTGGGCGGCGCGTAGCGCACGGCCACGTCGACATCGGCCACCTCCAGGTCGATGGCGGCGTCGGTGGCCTCCACGCGGATGTCGATGTCCGGGTGTTCGTGCTGGAAAGCCTCCAGCTTGGGTATCAGCCACATCGACGCAAACGACGCAAAGGTGGTGACCGACACATGCCGCCGCCCGGCGTTCTGGCGGATGTGGCGCACCGCCGCGTCAATGCGCGGCAGCGCATGGTCCACCGCGTGCAGCAGCTGGGTGCCGGCCACGGTCAGCTCCACCGCGCGGGTGTGGCGCAGAAACAGCGCGGCGCCCACCTCTTCTTCCAGCGCCTGAATCTGCCGGCTGACGGCGGACTGGGTCAGCGCCATTTCCTCGGCCGCCTGGCGGAAGTTCAGGTGGCGCGCCACCGCCTCGAAGGCACGCAGGTAGCCGGCCTGCACCGGCCGGGTGCGCAGATGGGTTTGTGAATGCAGCATGACGACTGATGCGTTATGGGAATCAATAGCGTGGCGCGATTTCATTGGACTGTCAACGGGGGCAAGGCGCACCATCGGCTTCCTGATTAATGCGAAATGCGACACCTAAGGAGCTGATGATGTCTCACCCTGAAAGCACTCTTTCGCGGCTTGCCCTCGAAGCCGCTGCCAAGGGTATTCACACCCTGGCCCCCTTGCAGGCGCACACCCTGCGCGCATTGGGCGACGGCGTGTTGACCGTGGCGCGCGGCGCCCTCTGGGTCACCGACCTGGGCCCGCACGCCGGCACGGCCGAAGGCGGCCCGCAGGGCGATGTGGTTCTGCCCGCCGGCGCCCGCCTGAACGTGCGCGCTGGCAGCACGCTGGTGATCGAGCCGATTGGCCTGCACGGCGAAGCCGCGCAGCTGGCCGCCTTTGGCTGGCACACCAACGCGGCCGACAGCCGCACCTGGACCGTGGCCGTGGCCCGCCCCGCCATCGACCTGGGCCACGCCCTGGGCGATGCAGGCCAGGCGCTGGCCCGGCTGGCACGCGGTGTGGCGGCCTGGCTGCTGACGCCGCACCTGCCCCGCCGCCCATCGCGCGGCACCTGAACCAGCGCGGCGCGACACCTCAAGAAAAGTCGAGCGCATGGGCCTTGTCCACCTGAAGTCGGCGGCGGCCACGGCCGATGCCTGGAGGTCGTCGGTTCTGGCCAGGGTTGGCGGCGCCAACCTCAAGGTGCTGCGCATGGACGAAACGCCCTACCCCGACGAATCGCACGGCTACCCGGAAGCGCTGTTGGTGCTTGACGGCCAGCTGAACCTGACCGTGGGGCAGGACGCCGTGACGGTTCGCGCCGGCGAGATCTACATCGTGCCCGCCGGCGTGGCGCATGCCGTCGCGGCGGGCAGCTGCGGCACGCTGGTCATCCTTGGCGCCTGAGCGGCACCAGCGCTTCAAGAACGGCGGCGCCGATTGGGGCGCCGTTTTCTTTTTTGATAGCGCCCAACGCACGCTGAATCGGCGCCAGCGGCTCTTTTTTGTTGCATTGCAGCAAGCGCTGCGCCAAAGGCCTGGTCGATTTGAGGTAGGCTTATCCTTGCGCCATGCGGGGTGAAGACGGCGGGTTTTGCGGCAGTGCCCAACCCGCCGCAGTGCCGGCCCCGCAGCACAGCTTTGCAAACAGGAGACCCATTCCCATGACCAAGCCCCTCTCGCCCGCCGAGGCGGCCCTGCGCGACGCCGCCCGCGACTACCACCGACTGCCCACACGCGGCAAGATCGAGGTGGTGGCCACCAAACCCCTGGTGAACCAGCTCGACCTGTCGCTGGCCTACTCGCCCGGCGTGGCCTACCCGTGCCTGGACATCCAGGCCGACCCTTCCAAGGCGTTTGACTACACCTCGCGCGGCAACCTGGTCGGCGTGGTGACCAACGGCACGGCGGTGCTGGGCCTGGGCGATATCGGCCCGCTGGCCGGCAAGCCGGTGATGGAGGGCAAGGGCTGCCTGTTCAAGAAATTTGCCGGCGTGGATGTGTTCGACATCGAACTGGCCGAGCGCGACCCCGACAAGCTGGTCGACATCATCGCCGCGCTGGAGCCGACGCTGGGCGGCATCAACCTGGAAGACATCAAGGCGCCCGAATGCTTCTACATCGAGAAGAAGCTGCGCGAGCGCATGAACATCCCCGTGTTCCATGACGACCAGCACGGCACGGCCATCATCTCCAGCGCCGCGCTGCTGAACGCGCTGGAGCTGGTGGGCAAGAAGATCGGCGAAGTGAAAGTGGCCGTCAGCGGTGCCGGCGCCGCCGCCATTGCCTGCCTGGACGTGATGGTGGCGCTGGGCGTGAGCCCGGCCAACGTCTACGCCTGCGACTCGAAAGGCCTGATCTACACCGGCCGCCCCGGTGGTTTTGACGAAAGCAAGGCGCGCTTTGCCCAGCCCGACACCGGCGCGCGCAAGCTGGCCGACGTGGTGCAGGGGGCCGACGTGTTCCTGGGCTGCTCGGCCGCAGGCGTGCTGACCAAGGACATGGTCAAGACCATGGGCACCAAGCCCATCATCCTGGCGCTGGCCAACCCCGAGCCCGAGATCCGCCCCGAAGAAGCGCAGGCCGCCCGGCCCGACTGCATCATCGCCACCGGCCGCTCGGACTACCCCAACCAGGTCAACAACGTCCTGTGCTTTCCGTACATCTTCCGGGGTGCGCTGGACTGCGGCGCCACCAAGATCACCGAAGAGATGAAGCTGGCCTGCGTGCGCGAGATCGCCGCCCTGGCCAAGGCCGAAACCAGCGCCGAAGTGGCCGCCGCCTATGCCGGCAAAGACCTGCAGTTTGGCGCCGACTACATCATCCCCACACCGTTTGACCCGCGCCTGATCCTGCGCATTGCGCCCGCCGTGGCCCAGGCCGCCGTCGACTCCGGCGTGGCCGAACGCCCCATCACCGACATGGACGCCTACCGCGCCAGCCTGGAACGCTTTGTCTACCAGACCGGCATGGTGATGCGCCCGGTGTACGCCGCCGCCAAGGCCGCGCCGGCCGAATCCAAACGCGTGGCCTTCGCCGAGGGTGAAGACGAACGCGTGCTGCGCGCCGCCCAGATCGCGCTGGACGACCGCGTGGCCACGCCGATCCTGATCGGCCGCCCCGCCGTGATCGAGCAGCGCATCGCCAAGGCCGGCCTGCGCATGCGCCTGGGCAAAGACCTGGAATGCGTCAACCCCGAAGACGACCCGCGCTTTCGCCAGTACTGGGAGACCTACCACAGCCTGATGGCCCGCAACGGCGTGACGGTGGAAGGCGCCAAGGCCACGGTGCGCCGCTCCAGCACCGTCATCGCCGCGCTGATGGTGCGCCTGGGCGATGCCGACGCCATGCTTTGCGGCACCGTGGGCCGTTTTGATGCCCACCTGGACAACATCCGCGACGTGATTGGCGTGGCGCCTGGCGCGCCCGGCTTTGCCACGCTCAACGCCATCATGCTGCCCGAACGCACGCTGTTCGTCACCGACACCTACGTCAACGACGAACCCAGCGCCGAACTGCTGGCCGCCATCGCCAAGATGGCCGCCGACGAGGTGCACAACTTCGGCATTCCGCCCAAGGTGGCCTTTGTGTCGCACTCCAACTTTGGCAGCTCCAAGCGGCCATCGGCGCTGAAGATGCGCCGCGCGCGCGACCTGTTCCGCGAACTGGCGCCCGGCCTGGAATGCGACGGCGAAATGCACGGCGACAACGCCCTGTCCAGCGCCCTGCGCGCCCAGGCCGTGCCCGACAGCACGCTGCACGGCGACGCCAACCTGCTGGTCTGCCCCTCGCTCGACGCGGCCAACATTCTGTTCAACGTGCTCAAGATCACCGTTGGCCACGGCGTCACCGTCGGCCCGATGCTGCTGGGCACCGCCGCCCCGGCGCATGTGCTGACGCCCAGCGCCACGGTGCGCCGCCTGGTCAACATGACCGCGCTGGCAGTGGCCGAGGCGCAGGCGAAGAAGAAGGCGGTGGGCGGCTGATAAGCCGCTGCGGCGTCTGGGCGTCTGCGCGGCAGAAGGCTGTCGAAGCGAAACGTGCGACAGACAAGGACAGCGTGGTGATGCCGACCCGCCCATAGCCAAGCTATGGGCGCCGCAGGCAGCACCGCGATGGTTCGCTTTCTTGCGCATTCGCTGCAGCCAGACGTTCCTTCCGCTGCGCAGATTCCTGGCCCCTCCGTCGTCAAACCCCTGCCCCGCCGCAACGCTGGCGGGGCACGAATACGGCGTTGATCGCCAGAATTTAAGTCAAACCAGGCTCTAGCGCCCGCCCATCGGGCGCAGGTAGCTATAAAAACAGAAGCGATTCAGTTGCACACGGCTCGGCACTGATCCGTTCCGCTTGCCAGCGCCACTGTCCACCGCGTCCTCAGGCCCGCCCCAGCC
>JAGOEM010000061.1 GCA_017997715.1 Ottowia sp. | reverse complement strand
ATGGTCGGGTACGACGCCACCGTTTCCAATGGATGGTGCATCAGTCGGATTTCGACCGGCGACAAGGCGCGGTATTTCGGCAGGAAGGTCGCGATCGACGACGGCCCCACGTCGTCGGCCGGATTGGCCACCTTCTCGCCGTGCAGGATGGCAAACCCATAGATCTGCTTGACGATGTCTCGCACGTGGACGGCCGTAGCCGGGGCGCCCCTGCCCTTGACCTTGTTGCAGAGGTCGCGCAGGTCGTCCGACGTGATTTCGGTCAAGAGGCGGTTTTTGAAGATGGGCAGGATGTCGCGGTCGAGGATGCTCTTGCGCATCGAGCGAGTACTGTCCGCCATCCTGGCCCCCTTGGCCCACCTGTCGGTGAATTCCTGGAAGTTCTTTGCCTCCGACAGACGGCGCTTTTCGCGCTGTTTCTCCTGCGCCGGAGATTTACCGTCAGACACCGCGCGTCGGGCGTCTATGCACCTCTCGCGGGCCCTGGCCAATGACAAGCCGTCCGCTCCATAACGTCCGATCGTCAGGGTCTCACGGCGCCCGTTCATACGGTAGTCGTAGCGGAAGGTGACGGTGCCGACCGGCGACACGGTGACGTACATCCCGTCCCGGTCGGTCACCTTGTAGAGCGCGGCCTTGGGCTTGAGGTTCTTGAGCGCGGTGTCGCTGAGCATGCGTTCTCCTGGGCAAGAGCGTCTTTACCGTCAAGCACGCTCAAACTGCACAAACGCCCGGAACCCGCATGAAACCTAGCTTTCTGCCTTCTTTTTTACCGTCATGCGTCGAAACGGGCTGACGGTACAAATTTTAGGCCAGGTGAACAAACTTTGGCTACCGACAGATCAACCGACAACTTGAGTTGCTTGCCACCAATCGTTGTCGATAGACGTCGACAGGAAAATATTTATAAATCAACAACTTACGTCAATTTTTCGATAGTTGTCGATTGACCGCGAAGAGCGGCAAATCATTCCCACTCAATCGTCGCCGGTGGCTTGCTGCTGACGTCGTAGGTCACGCGGTTGATGCCGCGCACTTCGTTGATGATGCGGCCCGACACCTTTTTGAGCAGCGCGTAAGGCAGTTCGGCCCAGTCGGCGGTCATGAAGTCGCTGGTTTGCACGGCGCGCAGGGCGACGACGTAGTCGTAGGTGCGGCCGTCGCCCATCACGCCGACGCTTTTCACGGGCAGGAAGACGGTGAAGGCCTGGCTGGTCAGGTCGTACCAGGTCTTGCCGGTTTCGGCGTCGGTGAAGTTGCGCAGTTCTTCGATGAAGATCGCATCCGCGCGGCGCAGCAGGTCGGCGTAGTCCTTCTTCACTTCGCCCAGGATGCGCACGCCCAGGCCGGGGCCGGGGAAGGGGTGGCGGTAGACCATCTCGGGCGGCAGGCCCAGGGCCACGCCCAGTTCGCGCACTTCGTCCTTGAACAAATCGCGCAGGGGTTCCAGCAGCTTCAGGCCCAGCTGCTCGGGCAGGCCGCCAACGTTGTGGTGGCTTTTGATGGTGACGGCCTTCTTGCTCTTGGCGCCGCCCGATTCGATCACGTCGGGGTAGATGGTGCCCTGGGCCAGGAAGGTGGCGCCTTTCACGCCACCGCCGCCGGCCTTCAGCTTGGCCGCCTCTTGCTTGAACACGGTGACGAACTCGCCGCCGATGATCTTGCGTTTGGCTTCCGGGTCGCTCACGCCGGCCAGCTTGCCCAGGAACAGCTCGCTGGCGTCCACGCGGATCACCTTGGCGTGCAGCTTGCCCTCGAACATCTCCATCACCATATCGCCTTCGTTCAGGCGCAGCAGGCCGTGGTCGACAAACACGCAGGTCAGCTGGTCACCAATGGCGCGGTGGATCAGCGCGGCGGCCACCGACGAATCAACCCCGCCCGACAGGCCCAGGATGACTTCCTCGTCGCCCACCTGTTCGCGGATCTTGGCCACGGCTTCTTCGATGTGGTCCTTCATCACCCAGTCGGGGTTGGCGCCGCAGATCTCGCGCACAAAGCGCTGCAGGATGGCGGCGCCCTGCAGGGTGTGCGTGACCTCGGGGTGAAACTGCACGCCGTAGAAGTGGCGCGACTCGTCGGCCATGCCGGCGATGGGGCAGCTGTCGGTGCTGGCCATCAGCTTGAAGCCCGGCGGCAGCGCGGTCACCTTGTCGCCGTGGCTCATCCATACCTTCAGCATGCCGTGGCCTTCGGGCGTGGTGAGGTCGGCAATGTCCTTCAGCAGGTCGGTATGGCCGCGCGCACGCACTTCGGCATAGCCAAATTCACGGTGGTCCGAGCCCTGCACCTGCCCGCCCAGCTGCTGCGCCATGGTCTGCATGCCGTAGCAAATGCCCAACACCGGCACACCCAGCTCAAACACCGCTGGCGGCGCCTTGTCGTCCACTTCGTACACGCTGGCGTGGCTGCCGGACAGGATGACGCCCTTCAGGTGGCCGTCCTTGGCGTAATCGCGCACCCAGTCGTCGGTCACGTCGCAGGGGTACACCTCGCTCAGGACATGGGCTTCGCGCACGCGGCGGGCGATGAGCTGGGTGACTTGCGAGCCGAAATCGAGGATGAGGATCTTGTCGTGGGACATGGGGGGGTGCGGCCGGAAAAGAACAGCGCCGGCCACCGGCCAGCGCAATGGGCTATTTTAGGTTTTTTCGACCTGGGCGCCGGTTGGCGCGGCGCACAGCGCTATGCAAAGCGTAGCCGCGGCCGGCAGGGCACTGGGCGCCCTGCCCCGCATTGGCGGCGCACGCGCTCAATCGGCGACAAAGCCCACCTTGGCGTGCGTGCCGTCGCAATACGGTTTGTTCTGCGAATGGCCGCAGCGGCACAGCCAGGTGTCGGTCACGCGGTTGATCGTGCGGCCGGTGCCGCTGACCAGTTCCAGGTTGCCGCTGACGTGCAGCGGGCCGTTGCGGGTGGGCTGCACGGTCACGTCGCCCACGCGCGATGCCAGCGGCTGCGAATCGGCGGTGACGGGTTCGCCGCTGGCCTGAAAACCGGCGCCCGCATGGCTGCCATCGCAATACGGCTTGTGGCTGGATGCGCCGCAGCGGCACAGCGTGGCGCGGTAGCCATCTGGCGCGCCGGCCACTTGCAGCGGTGCATGAAAGGCCAATGGGCCGTTTTCGCGCACGCGCACGGTGTTGACCACGGGAGCCTGTTCCATGGCGCTGCCGTCGGGGCATTTGACCTGGATGGCGCCAGACGGGCAGTTGTGGGCGATTTCCAGCACCTCATCGGCGCTGGCGCGCTCGGGGTGAATCCATTCGCCCTGGACATTGGGCACAAACACGTCGGGCCGGTCCAGCACGCAGCTGCGCGAGTGAATGCAGCGCGTGGCCTCGAATTCGATGGTCACGGCCTTTGACGAAACGATTTCCTTGCTCATCGTGGGACTTTCTTGGTGGGGTTCTGTGCGCATGCTCGCAGAAATCACGCCAGTGCACACACGGCCGCGCCGCCCACCCAGGCGGCGGCGGCTTTCAGGCCTTGACCTGTTCCCACACCTTGTCGATGCGCTTGACGCTGACCGGCTGCGGCGTGCGCAGCTCTTGCGCGAACAGGCTGACGCGCAGCTCTTCCAGCAACCAGCGCAGCTCTTGCAGGCGCGCGTCTTGCTGGCCCTTGCGTTCGGCCACCAGGCGCCAGAAGCGCTGGTCTTGCGCGCGCACGTCCTGCATGCGCTGGGTGTCGCGGGCGGGGTCGGCGCGCAGCTTGTCCAGCCGCAGCACGATGGCTTTCAGGTAACGCGCAAAGTGCTGCAGCGCGGCCCAGGGCGTGACGGCCAGAAACTGCTTGGGCATCAGGCGCTGCAGCTGCTCGGCGGCGTCTTTGGTGGCGTCGGGCGCCGCCTTGGTGTCTTTGATCTTGCGCGCTGCCGCCGCGTATTCGATCAGCACCGTGCCGGCCAGGCGGGCCACTTCGCCGGCGATCAGCGTCAGGCGGGCGCGCCCTTCGTCCACGCGCCGCTTGAAGTCGGCTTCGGTCGCGGGCAGCGGCTCGATCAGAAAGGCGCGGTCCAGTGCCACGTAGATGATCTGCTGGCGCAGCTCTTCGGAAGTGCCCAGCGGCATATAGGCCACGGCCATCTTCTGCAGATCGGGGATGTTTTTCTCAAGGTACTTCAGCGCGTCTTTCACCTGCAGCGCGAACAAGCGGCGCAGGCCGATGCGGTGGCGCGCGGCGGCGACTTCGGGTTCGTCAAACACCTCAATGGTGACGGCATCGCCCGCGTCGATCAGCGCCGGAAAGCCGACGATGACCTGCCCTTTGCGGCGGATTTCCAGCAGCTCGGGCAGCTCGCCAAAGTCCCAGGCGGTGTGGCGGCTGCCTTCGGCCAATGATGCGTTTGCTGCAGTTTCAGTAGCTGCTTGCGCCCGTCCCGCAGGCGCTGGCGCCTGTTTTTTATCTGAAATATCGGCGCCAGGCGTTGCCAATTCGGCCTTGGCCGTTTTCAGCCCGGCCAGCGCCTGGAAGGCGCCGCGCGCCTCGCTGCCCAGCTCGGTCTTCAGCGCGGGCAGGTTGCGGCCGGTGCCGCGCTGGCGGCCGTGTTCATCCACCACGCGCAGGTTCATGAACAGGTGCGCGGGCAGCATGTCCAGCTTGAAATCGGTGCGCTTCACATCCAGGCTGGTGGCGTCGCGCACTTGCTTGAGCAGCGCATCCAGCAGGCTGCCGGCGCCAAAGGCTTCGGGCGTGCCCAGCGCTTCGGCCAGGCGCGCGGCGCTGTCGGGCAAGGGCACAAAGCGGCTGCGCGGCTTTTGCGGCAGGCTTTTGAGCAGCGCCTGAATCTTGTCCTTCAGCATGCCGGGCACCAGCCATTCGGCGCGCGCTTCGCTGACCTGGTTCAGCACGAACAGCGGCACGGTCACGGTCAGGCCGTCCTTGGCGTCGCCGGGTTGGTGCAGGTAGGTGGCGGCGCAGTCCACGCCGCCTAGGCGAATCATCTTGGGGAAGGCGCTGGTGGTGATGCCGGCGGCTTCGTGCCGCATCAGCTCTTCGCGGGTCAGGCGCAGCAGGTTGGGCTGCGCGCGGCTGGCGTCGCGCCACCAGTTTTCAAAGTCGCGCCCGTTGCTGATGCCCTGCGGCACCTGGCCGTCGTAGAAGGCGTAGATCAGCTCGTCGTCGACCAGCACGTCCTGCCGGCGGCTTTTGTGTTCCAGCTCTTCCACCTGGGCGATGGTCTTGTCGTTGGCGGCCAGAAACGGCAGGCGGCGCAGCCATTCCTCGGGCCGTTCGGTGCCGACCAGCGCCTCGCGGATGAAGATGTCGCGCGCGGTGTGGGCGTCTACCGCGCCAAAGCTTTTGCGCCGGCCGCTGTAGACCACCAGGCCGTACAGCGTGGCGCGCTCCAGCGCCACCACGTCCTGGGCTTTCTTCTCCCAATGCGGGTCAAGCAGCTGCTTCTTCAACAAATGGCCGCCCACCTCTTCCAGCCACAGCGGCTCGATGGCGGCGATGCCGCGGCCAAACAGGCGCGTGGTTTCCACCAGCTCGGCGGCAACGATCCACTTGCCCGGCTTCTTGCTGAGGTGCGCGCCGGGGTGGCGGAAGAACTTGATGCCGCGCGCACCCAGGTATTCACCGCTTTGCGCGTCGTCGGTCTCCAGCTTGCTGCCGATGTTGCCCAGCAGGCCGGCCAGCAGCGACTTGTGCAAGGCCTCATACCCGGCCGGTTGCGCGTTCTCTTTCCACTTGTGCTCGGCCACCACGGTGTGCAGCTGGGTGTGGATGTCGCGCCATTCGCGCACGCGGCGGATGTTGATGAAGTTCTGCCGCAGCAGCCCTTCCCACTGGCGGTTGCTGATCTTGTGCGCCGCGCCGTCGTTATAAGCAAAATCGGCCGCTGGCGCCCGTCCAGACGGCGCAGGCAGCTCTTTATTCGATAGCGCCTGGCGTGCCTGCTGCATCGCCAGCGCCGCGCGCTGCGCCACCGGCAGCGCGGCCACATTGGCCGGCGCACGGCGCTGGGCGCCCTGCCCTTCCTTGGCCGCCATTTGCGCACGGGTCATCGGCAGCGCCTGACCGGCGCCGGGCCGCCCCAAGCCGGTCGCTGCCGCCTTGGGGGGCCGCGCAGCAGCGGAGCGCGAAGCGTGGGGGCCAGTTCCACCGCGCGCGTCTTGCAGCCATTGCCACAGGCGCAAATAGCCGCTGAATTCGCTTTTCTCGTCGTCGAATTTGGCGTGCGCCTGGTCGGCCTGGGCTTGTTGCTCCATCGGGCGGTCGCGCACGTCCTGCACGCTCAGCGCGCTGGCGATGATCAGCACTTCGCGCAGCGCGCCGCGTTCGCGCGCTTCCAGAATCATGCGGCCCACGCGCGGGTCCAGCGGCAGGCGTGCCAGCTCGCCGCCCAGGCGGGTCAGCTGCAAGTCGTCATCCACCGCGCCCAGCTCGTTCAGCAGCTGGTAGCCATCGGCAATGGCGCGGCCCGAAGGCGCGTCGAGAAAAGGAAAGTCTTCGACCCGCCCGCCTTCGCCACCCAGGTGCAGGCTTTTCATGCGCAGGATCACGCTGGCCAGGGACGAGCGCAAGATCTCGGGATCGGTAAAGCGCGGGCGCCCGGCAAAGTCCTTCTCGTCGTACAGGCGGATGCAGATGCCATCCGACACGCGCCCGCAGCGCCCGGCGCGCTGGTTGGCCGCCGCCTGGCTGACGGGTTCAACCAGCAACTGCTCTACCTTGCTGCGGTAACTGTAGCGCTTGACGCGCGCCGTACCTGCGTCAATCACGTATTTGATTCCCGGCACCGTCAGCGAAGTCTCGGCCACGTTGGTGGCCAGCACGATGCGCGGCGCGCCGTGGGTGTCAAACACCCGCTCTTGTTCGGCCTGGCTGAGGCGCGCGAACAGCGGCAGCACCTCGGCGCTGCGCGTCAGCGCGCCCTGCGACAGGTGTTTGCGCAGGTGGTCGGCGGCTTCGCGGATTTCGCGCTCGCCGGGCAAGAAGATCAGTATGTCGCCGCCAGGGCGGCCCACCCAAAGCTCATCCACCGCTTCGCCGATGGCGTCGTTCAAGTCGCGCTCGCGGCTTTCCTCAAACGGCCGGTAGCGCTGCTCGACCGGAAAGGTGCGGCCCGACACCATCAGCACCGGAGCCGGTAGAAACACGCCCCCACGCTCCCCCACTTCGTGTGGTCCGCTGCCCCCCGAGGGGGCCTCGCCCGACTTGGGGCGGCCCGGCGTCGGGCGAATGCTTCCGAAGTGCTTGGCAAACCGATCCGCGTCGATGGTGGCCGAGGTGACGATCACCTTCAAGTCCGGCCGGCGCGGCAATATCTGTTTGATGTAGCCCAGCAGAAAGTCGATGTTCAGGCTGCGCTCGTGCGCCTCATCGATGATCAGCGTGTCGTAGGCCTTCAGCAGCGGATCGGTCTGCGTTTCGGCCAGCAAGATGCCGTCGGTCATCAGCTTGACCGACGCGTCCTTGCCCAGCCGGTCGTTGAAGCGCACCTTGTAGCCCACCACGTCGCCCAGCGGCGTGTTCAGCTCTTCGGCGATGCGTTTGGCCACGCTGGTGGCGGCGATGCGGCGCGGCTGGGTGTGGCCGATCAGGTGCCCGCGCGCGCCGGGCGGTGCGTTCAGCCGCCCCCGGCCCATGGCCAATGCGATCTTGGGCAGCTGCGTGGTCTTGCCCGAACCGGTTTCCCCGCAGACGATGACCACTTGGTGCGCGCGCAGCGCCTCCTCGATCTCTGTGCGGCGGGCCGAGACGGGCAGGTTGTCGGGAAAGCTGATCTTCAAACTCATGGGGGCGTGATTATCCAAGCTGCGGCTGGTGGCATCGCATTGCGCGCTGCGGGGGCCGTTGGCAAACCCACCTGGGCGCAGCGGCCTTCGACATTTGCGGCCGCGGCCCGGCGTTTTCAACGCCCGTCGCATGGGCGCCCTGCGGTACGCACACAAACAGCGCATGGACACCACCGATTCTGCCAACCCACCCGCCATCGCCCCGCACTCCACTGCACAGTGCGCGCCGCGCCACGTGGTGATCGCTGGCGCTGGCTTGATCGGCGTGGCCAGCGCCGTTGAGACACTGGGTGCGGGCTTTCAGGTCACGCTGATAGGCCTCGCCCGTCGGGCGGCGAGCAAGGAGCCAGCTACGGCAACACGGGCTGGCTGTCATCGCATTCGATCATTCCACCCGGAGGGCCTGGCGTGCTCCGCCGGGCGCCGGGCTTTTTGATGGACCCGTTGGGGCCAGTGGTGATCCGCTGGCGCTACTGTCCGCGCGCGCTGCCCTGGCTGTGTGGCGATATGGGCGTGCCGGCGCGTCAACCGCGCAGACCGCTTACGCCGCCCACACAACTGCGCGCGCTGCTGCAAGATGCCCCGCCCTGCACCAAAACCTGGCGCGCCGCGCGGGCGCCCAGGAGCAGATCGCCCAGCAAGGCCTGCTGCACGTGTAGCGCACGCGCGCTGATTTCCAGGCCGACGCCAGCGCATGAGCCCTGCGCCGCCAGGAAGGAATCGGCTGACAGGAATGGGACGCGACCGCCCTTCGCCAGCGCGAACCCAACCTGGCGCCCAACTACCAATGGGGCGTTTTCGTGCTGCGACTCGTCGCCCCGCACGGGGCTGTAGCATGGGGATGCAGGCCCAGTCGGGCCGCACTACCCAAGACACGTGGAGGAGACCCGTTTTCATGATCACCAAACTGATTCCCCTGATGGCCGCCGCCCTGCTGGCCGCCGGCTGCGCCACCCCGCCTGACGTAAGCAGCGTTACCGCACCCGAGAAGAACGCGGGCATCGGTGGCAACACGCCCGCTGGCCTGGTCGACTTGGCCGCGCACAAGATGGCCGGCAACCCCGGCGACTACGAACTGCGTGCGCGCCTGCTGGTGATAGCGCCTGACGGCGGCGCCGCCGCGCACCCCCACGCAGGCCAGCCAGGCATCGTGCGCGTGATCAAAGGCACCATCGTCGAAGGCCGCGGCAGCGCCCAGCGCGTGCTGAAGGCGGGCGACTTCTGGCTGGAAAACGCCGACACCACGCACTGGTTCCGCAACCCCAGCGGCACTGAGGCGGCCGAACTGTGGGCGGTGGATATCGTGCCGAAGAAGAAGTAAACGGCACGGCCGCGCGCGACAGCGGCTATTGCGCGCGGCTTGGCGTTGTTCGCACAGACTATGCTTTTAATAGCTGTTCACGCCCACCTGGAAAGCGCTAGCGGCCAATTTGGCTGTATTTTTGTCGCACGCACGCCACAACCCGCTTGGCAAGCCGCGCACCCTTGGTGCAACTGCCAGCACCCACACCACGCAACCACGTGCCGCAAGCGTTGGCGCTGCGCAGCGCCACCAGTGGTCGGTCTGAGTTTCGGCCAACAAGACGCCGTCGGTCGTTGAAGCGCACCTTGTAGCCCACCACGTCGCCCAGCGGCGTGTTCAGCTCTTCGGCAATGCGCTTGGCTACGCGGTGGCAGCTATGCGGCGCGGCTGGGTGTGGCCGATCAGTTGGCCGCGCGCCTGGTGGTGCATTCAGCCGCCCACGGCCCATGGCCCACCTGATCCTGGGCAATTGCGTGGTCTTGCCCGAGCCGATATCCCCGCAAACGATGACCACCTGGTGCGCCGGCAGGTGGTCGGCAAACTCAATGTGCAGGCTCGATCGCGGCTCGGTCATGGGGAGCGGGCATGCCCCAGCGACCCCGCTGCGCATTGCCCGGATAACCGGCTCGCACGGGCGGAATCGGGCAGACACATAATGAAACGGTTATCACATATTGACTTCGACAAGTGGGACGCACCGCATGCGCACCGTGACGTAGTTAACGCTTACACTGATTGAGACGACAGGTGGCGACAGCAACCCTTTAGTCCCGCCTAGTATTACTAGCGGCGGGCAATGCGGTTGTTCGCCATGGTGTATAGAAAAATAGTCAGGGCGGATTCATGAAAACGAACGGGCAAGAACCCGTGCGGGTGGCGATCCACGCCACCCCTCTCCTATGGCTGGCGCTGGCCAGCACCCCCATCTTTGCAGCCGACCAGCAGGCGCCGGTCGGCGTGCAGGCGTGCCCGCTCCTGCCCAGCGCCCCCAGCTTGCCGCCCTACAGCGACGACGCACACAACCAGCAGCTGCAGCGCTGGCGCGCTGGCCAGACCGATACGGCGCAATTGCTGGCCACGCTGGCCGCATGGCGCCTGGCCCTTGCGCCCGGTGCGGATGGTGTGCGGCTGCAGGCCGACCTGATCGAAATCGCCACGCAGGCGCAGGCCTACGACTGCGCGCTTGATCGGCTGAGCGAGGCGGATGTCGCGCGGTTGCCCGAGTACGCCCTACCCCTTCTGATCCGCAGCGCGCGCGCCACCCGCCGCGTGGACCTGCAGGGCGCCGCCGTGCGGGCGTGGCGGCAGCGCAGCCCGGGCGCCTGGGCGCCGGCCATGCGCGAAGCGCAGTGGCTGATCGACCTTGGCCGCACCGCCGATGCACGCGCAGCCCTGGATGCCCTGGCGGTGCGCACCGATGCCGGGGACCGCGCCCACCAGATCGAGCGGCTGGAACTGGAAGGCGCCTTGGCCGAAGCCAGCGCAGAGCCGCTGCTGGCGCGGCTGCACTACCAAGAGCTGCTTGGCCTGGCCCCTGAACACGCCTACGCCCGGCAGTTCAATCCGGCCATTCTGGCGTCGCTGCGCGGACCGGAACTGGCGGTGAGCGAGGCACGCCAATGGCAGGCCGCGGACGCTGCGCACGTGCCAACAAGGCAATGGGCCGAACTGCAGGCCGACCTTCTGGCAAGCCGCTACCACGACGCCATCGCACGCCGCGACCAGGACGCCGGGCTGGAACGCTTCGCGCCGCTCGATCGGGTCATCGACGACTACGACGCCTTGCTCGGCCGGGTCGAGCAGCGGGCCCAGCTGTCGCCGGGCGAGGACGCGGCCTCCTGGCAGCCCCTGCTGCAGTCGCTGCGCGGGGACGTCCTGCTCGCGCTGTTTGAGCGTGGCCGCCATGCGGAAGTGGCGCGCCGTTACGAGCGATGGCAGGCGGCAGGCTACATCCTGCCCGCCTACGGCCTGGCGGCGGTGGCTGGTTCCTACGCTTGGTTGCGGCGCTCTGACCTGGCCGTCCCGCTGTATGAGCAGGCGCTGCGCGACTATGCCCCCCGGCTGCCTGGCGACGTTTCCTTGAGCCTGGTCTATGCGTACCTCGACACCGGGCGCTTCGACGATGCGCAGGCACTGCTGGATCGCCGGGGCCAGGACATACCGCCCTACCTGTCGCAGGCGCCGCGCAGACAAAGTCCAAGCCGCGATTTCGACGACCACCAGACGTTGCGCGCCAGCGTGGCCCTGGCCACCGACCGTATCGAAACCGGCGAACGCCTGTTCGAACAATTCGCCGCCAGCGCGCCACTGAACGTGGACATGCAGCTGGGCCGCGTGCGTGCCCAGCAGTTGCGTGACCACCCCCGGGCCGCGCGCGCGCTGCTGGACGGGGTGCGCGCGGACCATCCGGCGTCACCGACGGTGCAGTTGTCGCAGTTCGACCTGCTGCTGGATCAGAGCGAATTCGTCGCCGCGCGCGAACAGCTCGAAGCGCTCGAAAGCCAGTACCCCGAGGACGGTCGCGTACGGCGGGCGCGCGAACGCTATGCGCTGCGCACGGCCGGACGGCTGGAGATGCGGCTGGGCGCGGAACACGGTGGCGGCGCGCTGTCCAACCGCGAAACGGTGCTGGACGCCAGGATCTATTCACCCGTGATCGGCGACGGTGTCCGGCTCATGGGCCGCCAGGTGCGCCAGCACGCGACCCTGGGCAGCAGCCACCCCGGCAACTTCCGCACCGGCCTGGGCCTGCAGGTCGAGCGGGGGTCGTACTGGCTGCAAGCAGAGGTCCACCGCGAAAGCCTTCGGGCACGAACGGGCATCGAGGTCGAGGCTGCCTGGCGCATCAGTGACCGCTGGCGCCTGCGCGCCCATGTCGACACCTTCAGCCTCGACACGCCCTGGCGCGCCAAGGCCAACG
This sequence comes from Ottowia sp., assembly GCA_017997715.1. GTDB lineage: Bacteria > Pseudomonadota > Gammaproteobacteria > Burkholderiales > Burkholderiaceae_C > Ottowia. Next base: position 4,793 of record JAGOEM010000061.1, on the reverse strand, counting down.
GCGTGCGCATGGTCCGTGCCGACCTGGGGGTCCGCTGGATCGCCAACGAGTCGCGCTGGATCGACCTGAACGCACAGGCTGGCCGCTTCACCGACCACAACCGCCGCGACGAACTCAGCGCCAGCTGGTACGAACGCTGGATCAGCCAGCCGGCATGGCAGTTCTCTACCACCGCGGATCTGTCTGCGGGCCGTCACACGCGGCAGAACGTGGACTACTTCAGCCCGCGCAACTACGTCTCGGCGCAGGCCTGGAGCCGCACCCAGTGGCTCACCTGGCGGCGCGACCAGAACCGGCTGCTGCAGGTGCTGGAGCTGGGCGGCGGCGTCTACCGGCAGAACGGCCACGGCACCAAGCCGCTGTACGGCGTCCGGCTGTCGCACGAATGGACGCTGGGCCGCAACCTGTCCTTTTTCTATGGGCTGAGCTGGACGCGGCGCCCCTACGACGGCGTGCACGAAGTGCAGCGCTCGGTGTTCATGGGTTTTGTACTGCCCTTGTCATGATCTCTTTGCACGCCTATCTCTCTCTCGCGGGAATGCCCACCGCCACCAAAGTGCCGGCCCGGTGGCACGCTAGCCCGTGGCGCATGGTGCTCGCCCTGCTGATCGCGCTTGTGGCTCTGGCGCCGGCCGCCTGGGCGCAGCCCCTGCCCCCGCCCGATCCGCAGGACGGCAAGACCTTCCGCGCGCTGGTGTTCCATGACGTTCGCTACCAGGTGCTGAAGTCGTTCGACGCCGATCCGGACGATTCCGCCGTCGATGCCTCGGTGCTGACCGGCTTCTTCGACTGGATGCGGCGCAACGATTACCACCCGGTCAGCCTGCAGCAGGTGATCGACGCGCGCGAAAACCGGGCGCCGTTGCCCGCGCGCGCCGTGCTGCTCACGTTCGACGACGGCTACACGAGCTTTTACACGCGCATCTATCCGCTGCTCAAGGCCTACGGCTATCCCGCGGTCATGGCGCTGGTCACGTCGTGGATGGAAGTGCCCAGCGGGCAGCGCGTGGACTACGGCACCAGCCACACGTCGCGCGCCGACTTCATCACCTGGGCGCAGGCGCGTGAGATGTCGCAATCCGGCCTGGTGGAACTGGTCAGCCATTCGCACGACCTGCACCACGGCATCACCGCCAACCCGCAGGGCAACCTGCAGCCTGCGGCCATCACCCACGCCTGGAATCCGGCCGCGCGGCGCTATGAAACCGACAGCGAATACAGCCAGCGCGTGCAAGCGGATCTGAGCAAGAGCAAGGCGCTGATCGAAGCGCGCACCGGCCAGCCCGTGCGCGCCATCGCCTGGCCCTATGGGGCAAGGAACGCGCTGGCTTGCGCTGCGGCGCAGCGCGCCGGCCTGGCCTATGGGTTCACCCTCGCCGACGGGCCGGCGACCCCGGGGCAGCCGGCGTGCCAGATGGGTCGCAGCTACGTGTCCTATGACCTGGCGGTCACCGAGTACGAGCGCCTGCTGCGTGCCCCCGCGCTGTCCGCCCGCACGCTCGGGGCCCAGCGCATCGTCCACGTCGATCTGGACTATGTCTATGACCCCGATCCGGCCCAGCAGGAGCGCAACCTGTCCGCACTGATCGAGCGCATCCATGCCATCGGCCCCAGCGCCGTTTACCTGCAGGCCTTTGCCGATCCGGACGGCGACGGCGTTGCGCAGGCGCTGTACTTCCCCAACCGGCACATGCTCATGCGCGCCGACCTGTTCAGCCGGGCCGCCTGGCAGCTGCGCACGCGCGCAGGTGTGCGCGTGTTTGCCTGGATGCCGGTGCTGGCGTTCCAGTTGCCTGCCCGCCATCCACTGGCCGATGCCTTCGTGCGCGCGCAAGGCTCCGCGGCACTGGCGCCCGACGCGCCGCCGCGGTATCCGCGGCTGAGCCCCTTCGAGCCGCGCGCGCGGCAGTGGATCGGCGAGATCTACGACGACCTGGGACGTCATGCCAACTTTGCCGGCGTGCTGTTTCACGACGATGCGTTCCTGGGCGACGACGAAGACGCCAGCCCGCCAGCGCTTGCGGCCTATGCATCCTGGGGGCTGCCAGGCGAGCTGGACGCCATCCGCGCCGACGCCCGCCTACGCGCGCGCTGGGCCGCCGGCAAGAGCCGGGCACTCACCGACTTCACGCTGGAGCTGGCGCAGATCCTGCGCGGCTGGCAGCCGGATCTGCTGACGTCGCGCAACCTGTACGCACGGCCAGTGCTGGAGCCCGCCGCAAGCGAATGGTTCGCCCAGGATTTCGCTGACCACCTGGCCCACTACGACTACAGCGCCATCATGGCCATGCCCTCGATGGAGCAGGCGCAAGATCCGCAGGCTTGGCTTCGCCAGCTGGCCCGGGCGGCACTGGCGCACCCCGGCGCCAACGAGCGGACCGTGTTCGAGTTGCAGGCGCGCGACTGGCGTACTGGCCAGGCGGTGCCCGACGCGCAGTTGCTGCAGCAGGCCACGCTGTTGCGCCAACTGGGTGCGCGGCATCTCGCCTACTACCCCGACGACTTCAAGGCCGGCACGCCGGGGCTGGAAGCGGCCCGGGCCTCCTTCTCGGTGGGCCGAACGATCGTGGATCCGCTGCGGCGGCAGCTTGCGCCGGCCTCGTCGCCCGCCCCCAGCGCCCTCGAGGCGCCGGACGGACAAGGGAGCCCACCGTGAACTGGTTCACCGTGGATATCGGCCTGCACGAAGCGCTGCTCTACTTCGTGTTCTTCTACCCGTTGACGATGGCCTACCTGTGGATGGGCGGCGGCTTGGTGCATGCGCTTATCTATGAACGGCAGCGCAGCCGCCAGCCCGACCCCCTGACGCTGCTGCCGAGCTTTCCGATAGTGACGGTCATCGTGCCCTGCTACAACGAATCGCAGCAGATCCGCGAAGTCATCGCGCAGTTGATGCGCTCACGCTATCCCAACTTCGAAGTCATCGCGGTCAACGACGGCAGCACCGACGACACGGCGCTCATCCTCGACACCCTGACGCTGGCCTATCCGCGCCTGCGCGTCATCCACAACGCCATCAACCAGGGCAAGGCCGTGGGCCTGAACACGGCGGCGCTGCTGGCGCGCGGCGAGTTCATCTTCGGCATCGATGGCGATGCGCTGATCGACGAGGACGCGATCGCCTGGCTGCTTCAGACCATGCTGGCCGACGCCACCATTGGCGCCGTCACCGGCAACCCACGCATCCGCAACCGGACATCCGTGCTGGGGCGCATGCAGGTCGGCGAATTCTCCGCCACCATCGGGCTGATCAAGCGCACGCAGCAGCTCTGGGGGCGCCTGTTCACCGTCTCCGGCGTGGTGGTCATGTTCCGTCGCCGGGCGCTGCTTGGGGTGGGATTCTGGGCGCCGGACATCCTGACGGAAGACATCGACATCAGTTGGCGGCTTCAGCTTGCCGGCTGGCGCATCCGCTTTCAACCCGCTGCGCTGGCGTGGATTCTGATGCCCGAGACCATTCGCGGCCTGTGGAAGCAGCGCCTGCGCTGGGCCATCGGCGGGGTGCAGACCATCACCCGCCATCGCGGCATCTGGCTCAGGGCGCGCCATTGGCAGATGTGGCCGGTGTACGCCGAATACCTGTGCAGCGTGCTGTGGGCCTACGCCATGGCCGGCCTGCTGCTCGCCGCGCTGGTGGGCTGGATCGCGCCCGCTTACGTGGCTGCCGAATGGCGCACAAGCCTGTTGCCCGGCTGGACCGGCATGGTGCTGGCCTTCACCTGCGTGCTGCAGATGGCCACCGGCATGTGGATAGACCGCTTTTACGACCGCGATCTGGCGCGCTACATGGCGTGGACCGTGTGGTATCCGATGGCGTTCTGGAGCATCAGCCTGGTCACCACGGTGTATGCCGTGCCCAAGGCCCTGCTTTGGCACACAGGCCAGCGCGCCGTCTGGACCAGTCCCGACAGAGGAATAAGGACCGAATGATGACGACATCCCCCCCGCTTGCCCCACCCAGCGCGCGCCAGGAGCACCAGATGCACCTCAAGCGCCGCAGATCCCTGCGCGACCGACGCCGCCGGATGCCGATCATCGACGTCACCAAGGAACCCCTGCGCAACCTTTCGCGCCGCTGGCACCGGCGCGCGCTGCCGTACTTCCTGTGGCTGCGGGTGCTGCGTCCCTTGTTGCTGCTGGCGTTCTGGTCGGGTGTGGTGGCCTATGCGTGGCTGCAGATCTCCGGCGTCGTGCAGCAGCCCGCCATCTGGCAGGAATTCAAGGATCACGGCCTGGCGCTGGCGGCCCTGCTGGCGCTCGCGTTGGTGGCGCTGTCGCTGCGCAGCCGCAGCCGCGGTGGCAAAGCGCGCGCGGTGGGCCGAGCGTCGGTCGATGAAGTGGCGCGCTATGCCCGGCTGCCGGTCGATGAGCTGACCGACTGGCAAGGCAGCTCTCTGCTCAGCGTGGAACACGATGAAACCGGCCGCATGCGCCACGCGCGCAAGGTGCAGCCAGGCGATACGACACCCGCGCGCCTGGAATAGCCTGAACCCGTAGGCCGTGCCATGCCCAAGGCGCGCCCGCCCGTCGCGCGGCGCTCGAATCTGCCTGAAGGCGGTTGGTCACACGCGGTGCGCTGACACCAAAGGTCGCGCCAGCGCCCAGCGCGTGCTGCAGGCGGGCACCTTCTGGCTGGAAAACGCCGACACCACGCACGGGTTTCGCAACCCCAGCCGCACTGAGGCGGCCGAGCTGTGGGCGGTGGATATCGTGCCGAAGAAGAAGTAAACGGCAAGGCCGCGCGCGGCAGCGGCCATCGCGCGCTGCTGGGCGTTGTTCGCACAGACTATGCT
>JAGOEM010000229.1 GCA_017997715.1 Ottowia sp. | reverse complement strand
TCTCGACCGCGAGACCGCCAAGCCATTGGCGTACCTGCCCCTCGATTCGTTCTGAACGCCCGGGCCGGCGCGCTGGCGGGTCTGGCCGCGCTGGCATGGGCGCTTTGGCCCGCGGGCGCGGCCCTTGCCCAGCCCGCTGCGCCCAAGGTGGCGCCGGCACCGGCCGGGCTGCCCTCGCTGGGCGATGCCGGCGACATGACAGCGCTGGAAGAGCGCAAGCTGGGCGACGCCATCGCCCGCGAGCTGTACCGCGACCCCGACTACCTGGACGACCCGATCACCAGCGAATACGTGGACGGCCTGTGGCGCCAACTGCAGGCGGGCGCCCGGGCGCGGGGCGAACTGGCGCCCGAGCTGGAAGAGCGCTTTGCCTGGGAAGTGCTGCTGGGGCGCGACCGCACCATCAACGCCTTTGCCCTGCCGGGCGGTTACTTTGGCCTGCACACCGGGCTGGTGGGCGCGGTGGCTTCGCGCGACGAGCTGGCCTCGGTGCTCGCGCACGAGATCACCCACATCACGCAGCGCCACATCTCGCGTCTGCTGGGCCAGCAAAGCCGCCAGGCGCCGATGATGATGGCGGCGATGATCCTGGGCGCCATCGCCGCCAGCAAGAACCCGCAGGCCGGCATGGCGCTGGCGGTGGGTGGCCAGGCGGCCATCATCCAGCAGCAGCTGAATTTTTCGCGCGACATGGAGCGCGAAGCCGACCGCATTGGCTACGGCGTGCTGGGCCAATCCGGCTTTGCGCCCAGCGGCTTTGTCAGCATGTTCGAAAAGCTGCAAGCGGCATCGCGCATCAACGACAACGGCGACTGGCCCTACCTGCGCAGCCACCCGCTGACCACGCAGCGCATTGCCGACATGCAGCAGCGCCAGCAAGGCCCGGGCCGCGCCGCCGCGCCGCCGCCCGACTACGAAGCGCTGTTGCTGGCCGGCCGCGCCCGCGTGCTGGGGCGCCCCGGTGTGGACGTGCTGCGCGCCTGGGCGGCCGAGCCAACCCAGGCCGGCTTCGACAGCCAGCCGCTGCCCAAGCGCGCTGGCGCGCTGTACGCCGCCGCCATGGCCCAGGCGCAGCTGCGCGACTTGCCCAAGGCGCAGGCGCTGGCCGCGCAACTGGCGCAAGCGGTGGCCGGTGAAGCGCGGGGCCTGCACCAGGCGCGGCTGCTGCAGGCCGATCTGGCCCTGCAGGCCGGCCAGCCGGCCAAGGCGCTGGAATGGCTGCCCGCCAGCGCCAAAACCCCCGGCACCGGGCCGCAGGGGCAGGCGGGCCGCGCCATCCTGCTGATGCGCGCCCAGGCGCTGACGGCCACCCAGCGCGCGGCAGAGGCCGCTTCCGACCTGCAAACCTGGGTCAGCGATCACCCGCGCGATGCCGGCGCCTGGCAGGCGCTGTCGCAGGCGTTCGTGGCGCAGGGGCAGACCTTGCGCGGGCTGCGCGCCCAGGGCGAAGTGGCGATGGCGCACATGGATTACGCGGGCGCGGTAGACCGCTGGCGCGCCGCGCAAGATTTCTCGCGCAAGCAGCCCGGCAGCAACGCCGATCTGATCGAGGCCAGCATCGTCGACACGCGGCTGCGCACGGCGCAGACGGCGCTGCAGCAGCAGCGCGAGGATGAGCTCAAACGGCGCTAAAGGCCCTGCGTGGTCGCCGAGGTCGCGCGGGCGCCGCAGGCCGGTGCTTGGGCTTTGGGCCAATCCGGCAACAAAAAACCGCCCGTGGGCGGTTGAACAAAATAAGTAACAAAATGGCCGCTAGCGCCCGTCAGATGGGCGCTAGCGGCTATTGTTATTGTAGTAAATCGACTGAAAGCAAGCCCGTCTGGCTCAGGCTTTCTCAAGCACCGCGTCGATCGCCAGGCCCAGCGCCGAATAGATCAGCGAGCCCAGCAGCGCGGCCCCAAAGCCGTTGACGTGAAAGCCGCCCACCAGGCCCGACGCCGCCCAGAACATCAGCGCGTTGATGACAAACAGGAACAGCCCCAGCGTGATCACGGTGACCGGGATCGTCAGGATCACCAGAATCGGCCGCACCAGCATGTTGAGCAGGCCGATGATCAGCGCGGCGATCATGGCGGCACCAAAGCCCGACACCGACACACCGCCGTAGATGTAGGCCACGCCCAGCAGCGCGGCGGCTGACAGCAGCCATTTGAGCAACAGTTTCAACATGTCGGGCGCTCCGCAAAAAAACCGGGCAGGGCCCGGTGGTTCAATGAAGGATGAACCCGGTTGGCGCGACAAGCTGCCCGCGCAAACCGGGCCGTTTCATCTTAGCGGAAAGCTCAGTGCGCCGAGCCGCCGCCCACGCCCTTGGCTGCCGTCTTGCGGCGCGTGGCCAGCCAGGCCGTGCCCAGCACGCCCGCCACACAGATGGCCGCCACCGCCCAGCGCAAGGCCTTCTCAGGCGCTTCGCGGGTGCCGAACCAGGTGGACAGCACCGGCTCGTTGACGATCATGGTGGACGCGGTCCAGGCCAGCACAGCGGCGCCGATGTAGATGATGGCCGGGAAGCGGTCCACCAGCTTGAGCACCATGGTCGAGCCAAACACCACGATCGGCACGCTGATCAGCAGGCCGATGACCACCAGGTCCATGGCGCCGTGCGCCGCGCCGGCCACGCCCAGCACGTTGTCGATGCCCATCAGCGCGTCGGCCACGATGATGGTTTTCATGGCGCCCCAGAAGGTGTTGGCCGCCGGCCCGTGTTCACCCTCTTCGCCGCCCTGGTCGGCGATCAACTTGTAGGCGATCCACACCAGGCCCAGGCCGCCGATCAGCATCAGGCCCGGCACCTTGAGCAGCCAGACGACGATCAGCGTCATCACCGTGCGCACCGCAATGGCGCCCACCGTGCCCCAGATGATGGCCTTTTTCTGCAGTTCCTTGGGCAGGCTGCGCGCGGCCAGGGCGATGACGATGGCGTTGTCGCCGGCCAGCACCAGGTCAATCAGGATGATGGCCATCAGCGCGGACCACCAGGCGGGGGAAAGAAATTCCATCAATGTCTCCAAGGGGTAAAGCGGTACGCAGCAGTGTGCCGCGACCACCAGTAACCGGCTAGCGCGGCGGCCAGCATTCGGTCGGGCACTGCAGACGATCGGCGGCCGAGCGGGGCCGCGCAAAGGATCAAGAGACAGGCAAAACCGGATTTCGACCGCCCCAACCGCCGGGTGGGGCTTTGTCGAAGGTCTTGCTCGGCAGCGGCTGACGGCTGGGCGTCAGGCCACTGCCCGCCGGGCCGGAAATGCCAGGGCAAAGCCCAGCGATTTCGTATTGACGACCCGGCGACACCGAAGAAAACAGCGCCCCGGCGAACGGGGTTGACAGGCGCTTCGGCGGGGAGCTACTCCCCTTCGGAACCCGCGATTAAACCATTGGCAAGCGGTGCTTGGCAAGCGCCGCCGCCTTGCCCCGTCCGGCCGCGGGCTGGGCGGCGGTGGGCGCGGGGCCGGCTTGCGCGTCGCTGTCGGGGGCGATCCGCTCGCGCGCGCGCTCGGCATAGCGCGTGAAGCGCCAGGCGGTCTGCGCCTGCGTGATGCGGTGCCAGGTGTCGCGCTTGGCGAAGGGGCTCAGCGACAGCCAATGGCGCACCTCGTCCTCGGTGCGGCCGCAGCCTTTGCACACCGCGTCGCCCTGGTTGGTGGAGCAGATCGCGATGCAGGGCGTGTCCAGCGTGGTGTCGTACCAGGCCAGCCAGGCGGCGCGGGCCGCGTCGGTCAGGGTGCTGGCGTCCACGGTGTCGCGCCGCTCGACGGCCATGCGGGCATACACCTCGGCCAGCGCCGCCACGGCGGGCGACAGCGCTGCGCCGGCCTGGCTGGGCGCGCGCGTGCGCCACAGGTTGATGGCCGCTTCCAGATCGACGATGTGCAGAACATCCATGTGGCGGCGATCATACGGAACGGCCAATGCCCGCAAAGGCAAGGCGGTTGCCGGCGGCGCAGCCGGTGGCGAATGGGCGCGCTGGGGTGGGGCGACCGACCGTGCCCCGCAAGGCATGGCACCATGGGTCTTGCAAGTCTGCCTGCAGACGCCGTGTGAGAGCCATAAGTAACTTCTGTTTTGATAGCTGCCAGCGCAAGCTGCTGGCGCGCTGGATGCCTTTTTGACCACTGAAACCGTTCCCAAGCCACGCCGGCGCCTGTGGCTGGCCCTCAGCCTGCTGGCCAACGCCTTGCTGGCGATCTGGCTGTGGCGCGCCCAGCCGCCTGCGCCGCCCCCGCTGCCCCACACCGTCGGGCAGGCCGTGGTGCTGCGCACGCCCGGCGGGCGGCTGGAAGTGGCCGAGCTGCGGCAGCTGGAAAGCTTTGAAGTCTCACGCGATCACGACGTGCTGGGCGTGCCCATGGGCAGCACCTATTCGCGCGTGCGCGTGCCGGCGCACTACCGCTACCACGTCGAACTGGCGCCCGAATGGCGCGTGCGCGTGCTGCCCGACGGCGGCGTGCGCGTGATCGCGCCGCGCGTGCAGCCCTCGCTGCCGGTGGCCATCGACACGGCGCAGCTGCAGACCGAATCGCGCGGGCTGTGGTCGCTGTTCACCGGCCCCGCGCAGGTGAAGGCGCTGGAGCGCAGCATCACCGCGCAACTGGCGCGCAAGGCCGTCACCGCGCCCATGCTGGAACGCCAGCGCGAAGCCGCCCGCAAAACCGTGTCCGAATTCGTCACCAAATGGCTGATGACCCAAAGCGAATGGCGCCCGCACGCCGGCCAGCCCGTGCAAGTGCTGTTTGCCGACGAGCCAATCGAAGCGCTGGACGCCGCCTGTGGCAGCCAGCCCGACTGCGTGGCGCAGTGGTTGAACACCACCGGGCTGTAGCGCAACCAGCGTGCCCCGTAACGGGTGGATTTGCAAGCCAAATAGGCCTGTAGCGCCCATCTGGCAGGCGCAAGTAGCTATCAATAGCGAAGCATTCGGGCGTTTGGTCGTTCGGTTGGCCCAACTGGCGAGCGCCACCACATCCAGCGCTGGCCGTGCCGGGCTTCGTCGCTCGCCGCATCAAAAAAGTGAGCTGCCTGCGCCCGCCCCATCTGCGCCAAAGCCACTTTTTGCATAAAAAAACGCGCCCGAAGGCGCGTTGGTACTTGGGGCGCGGCAGGCTTATTTGGCCGTCACCACGCGCACCATGTCCAGGCAACGGTTGGAGTAGCCCCATTCGTTGTCGTACCAGCTGATCAGCTTGACGAAGGTGCCGTCCAGCGCGATGCCGGCTTCGGCGTCGAAGATCGAGCTGCGCGCGTCGCCGCGGAAGTCGGTGGCCACCACCTTGTCCTCGGTGTAGCCCAGGATGCCCTTCATCTTGCCTTCGCTCTGGGCCTTCA
>JAGOEM010000228.1 GCA_017997715.1 Ottowia sp. | reverse complement strand
CGGTGTAGACCGGGTGGCCAAAGCCGATCACGACCTCCTTGTTCTCCACGCGGCGGCGGATGTCGGCCTCGGCCTCGGCCGGGTTGTCGTAGCGCTTCTGGATTTCAAAGGCGACTTCGTTGGCGCCGCCGTGCTTGGGCCCGCGCAGCGCGCCCACGGCGCCCGAGATGCTGGAATACATGTCGCTGCCGGTGCCGGCAATCACGCGGGCGGTGAAGGTGCTGGCGTTGAATTCGTGCTCGGCGTACAGGTTCAGCGAGGTGTGCATGGCGCGCACCCAGCCGGCGCTGGGCTTTTCGCCATGCAGCAGGTGCAGGAAATGCCCGCCGATCGAATCGTCGTTGGTCTCCACTTCAATGCGGCGGCCCGAATTGCTGAAGTGGTACCAGTACAGCAGCATGCTGCCCAGGCTGGCCATCAGGCGGTCGGCAATGTCGCGCGCGCCGGGCAGGTTGTGGTCGTCCTTTTCAGGCAGCGCGCAGCCCAGGGCCGACACGCCGGTGCGCATCACGTCCATCGGGTGACTGGCGGCGGGCAGTTGTTCCAGCGCGGCCTTCACGCTGCCGGGCAGGCCGCGCAGGGCTTTCAGCTTGGCCTTGTAGGCTTTCAGCTCGGCCTGGGTGGGCAGCTTGCCGTGCACCAGCAGATGGGCGGTTTCCTCGAATTCGCAGACCTCGGCAATGTCCAGGATGTTGTAGCCGCGGTAGTGCAAATCGTTGCCGGTGCGGCCCACGGTGCACAGCGCGGTGTTGCCCGCGGTGACGCCCGACAGCGCCACGGATTTCTTGGCCTTGGGCGCCGTGGCGGCGGGTGCTTCGGGGGTGGCGGTGGCGGTGGCGCTGCTCATGAGCGTGTCTCCTGATTCTGGTAGGTGGGATCGATGGGAACGGGGCGCCCCTGGCGGTTGATGGCCACCATGTCGAACACGCCCTTGAAGACTTCTTCGGTCGGCACGCCGGGCGCGTCGGTCAGGCCGTTGACGCACACCGTCATCGAGCTGCGCCCGACGCGGCTGACCCACGCACGCAGCGTGAGCTGGTGGCCCACGGGCACGGGCAGCATGAAATCGACGCCGGTCACGCCAGCCATCACGACTTCGCACTGCGCCAGGCTGCGGGCGGCCAGAAACGCGGCCTTGGCCATCAGCCGCAGGCCTTCACCGGCAAACAGCGTGCCGTGGTGGTTGGCCATGGCTGGCAGCACCAGCTCGTGCATTTCGGTGGTTCCTTGGGGGCTTGTCATGATTCGCAATTTACGCAAAATACGCGTGTTGCAGAAGGACTAAAAGGGCGAATCTTTGCGAATGGCCTTGGGTCAATTTACAAATTTTGCGAATAACACCACCATGGACCACCCCCGATGAAGAAGACTTTCATGGGCGTCAAGCTGCGCCGCCTGCGGGCCGAACACGGCCTGTCGCAGATCGCCATGGCGCAGGCGCTGGGCCTGTCGCCCAGCTACCTGAACCAGATCGAACAGAACCAGCGCCCGCTGACGGTGGCCGTGCTGCTGAAGATCCACAAGACGCTGGGCGTGGACATCCAGCAGTTTTCAGAAGACGAAGAAGCCCGCCTGATCGCCGGCATGCGCGAAGCGCTGGCCGATGCGCCGCAAAGCATCTCGGTGCCCGAGCTGAAGGAAATCGCCAGCCAGATGCCCGCGCTGGGCCACGCCCTGATCGCCCTGCACCGCCGCCATGCCGAGGCGCAGACCCAGCTGGAAACCATGGCGATCCGGCTGGGCGACGACCGCTCGCACCTCAGCGCTGCGCAGGCCATGCCGTTTGAAGTGGTGCGCGATTTCTTCTTTGCGCACCAGAACCACTTTGACGAGATCGACCAGCGCGCCGAAGCGCTGGCGCTGGAAGCCGGCGTCAGTGGCGCGCTGCTGGTCGACTGGCTGGCCGACCGCTTGCTGAAGCGCCACAAGGTGCGCCTGTCGGCCGCGGCCGACGACCTGCCGGGCAAGCGCATCTTTGATGGCGCGCAGCGCACGCTGCAGCTGTCCACCCGGCTGGCGCCCGCGCAGCAGGTGTTTCAGCTGGCCACGCAGCTGGCGCTGATCGAGCTGGCCGATGTGATTGATTCGCTGCTGAACGTGCCGCCCTTCGATTCCGACACGCCATCGCGCAAGCTGGCCCGCATTGGCCTGGCCAACTACTTCGCTGGCGCGCTGCTGCTGCCCTACGCCCGCTTTCTGCGCACCGCCGAAGACCTGCGCTACGACATCGACCTGCTGGCGCTGAAGTTTGGCGTGGGGTTTGAAACCGTGTGCCACCGCCTCAGCACGCTGCAGCGGCCGGGTGCGCCGGGCGTGCCGTTTTTCTTTGTGCGGGTGGACCGGGCGGGCAACATCAGCAAGCGGCAATCGGCCACTCACTTTCACTTCAGCCGCGCGGGCGGTACCTGCCCGCTGTGGAACGTGTACGAGGCGTTTGCGCAGCCGGGGCGCATCCTGCCGCAGCTGGCGCAAATGCCCGACGGGCGCTGCTACCTGTGGATTGCGCGCACCGTGACCAGCCGCCAGGGCGGCTATGGGGCGCCGCAGCGCGACTTTTCGGTGGGTTTGGGTTGCGACATTCGCCACGCCGCGCGCCTGGTCTACGCCAAGGGGCTGGACCTGCGCGACCCGGCCGCCGCCACGCCCATCGGCATGGGCTGCAAGGTGTGCGAACGCACGGCGTGCCCGCAGCGCGCCTTTCCCTTCATTGGCCGGCCGCTGGGCGTGGACGAAAACCGCAGCCAGTTCACGCCGTATGGCGCACCTGCCTGAGGCGCGGGCACCAGGCCGGCCAGCGCCAGCCCCACGCACGAGGCCAGCCCCTCTGCCCGCCCGCCGGCGGCCGTGCGCGCCACCACGTAGGCAATGCCCGGCCCGGCGTGATGCGCAGCACCAGCGCCGCCGCCACAAAGGCCAGCCAGGGCATGGCGTGGTGCACGTCAGCCATGGGTGCGCTACGTACTGCTTGCGGGGGTTGCGCCCTCATCCATGGGCGCTGACAGCGGATGGGCGATGCCGCCGTCGCCATAGATGCGCAGAACCTGGCCGATGACGATCTGGTAGCCCGCCAGCCACCTGGCCTACTGGCGCTTGGCCTGCAGGTGCACGGGGTGTTGCATCAGCTGCTGCAGCGCGTCCAGCGTGCGCCAGTAGTACACGTTGGACATCAGGCCGGTCTCGGCGTTCTCCCACGCTTCTTCGCCCAGGTAGCCGGGGATCGCCTTGGCGGCCGAGGCGATGGCCTGATCCAGGCGGTGGAAGTCGTCGTCGAATTCGCGCTTGGCCAAGGTGAAGGTGGCGATGTACATGCGGGGGGCTTTCGTCACTGGTCCGCACCCGGCGGCGCGGCGGCTTGCATGGCGGCGGCCAGGTCGGGGTTGCCCCGCGCCTGCAGCCCGTCGATGGCGCCCTGGCGGTCGGCCGCCGAATGGTGCTGGTTCAGCTTGCGCTTGCCTTCCAGCCGCGTCAGGCGGATTTCGATGCCAACGATTTGCGCCAGCAAGTCGTCCAGGTAGTCTCTGGGCGCGTCGCCCATCTTCCAGGGTTGGGGCTCGGCGGCTTCGTGCTGGCGCGTCAGGCGGGCGACCACGCCGCGCACAAACTTCTCGTCATCGCGCACGTAAATCGTGCCGTGCGCGTGCACCACCTCGTAGTTCCAGGTGGGCACGCGGCGGTGCGTCTCGTGCTTGCTGGGGTACCAGTTGGGCGATATGTAGCCCTGCACACCGCCGAACACCACCAGCACCGGGTCGCCATCCACCACCTCGCGCCAGATGGGGTTGGCGCGCGCCACATGCGCCGTCAGCACGCCCTGCGGACCTTGCGCGGCATCGATCAGAAAAGGTACGTGGTTGGCGTCCAGCCCGTTGGCGGTATGGGTTATCAGCGCGCCCAGCGGGTGGGCTTGGATGAGGCGGTGCAGCGCTTCGGTGCGCGGCTCGGCAAAGTGGGGCGGGATGTACATGGCGGGCGTGGGTGGGTCGATGTGACGGGCGCTTGCGGAGCAGCGCTGGTGCGCACTGTGCACCTACACTGGCATATTGAAAATATCCAGTTTTCAACCATTTGATCAGGCCAGTTAAGCCATGCCCCCGCACGCCCGCAGCCCCGGCGGATTGAGCCGCGCGCTTTACGACGAAATCCGCGCGCGGATCGCCGACGGCACCTTTGCGCCGGACGCCGCCCTGCCCTCCACCCGCGCGCTGGCGGCCGAACGCGGGGTGTCGCGCGCCACGGTCACGCTGGTCTATGAACAGCTGGCGGCCGATGGCTTCATCGACACCCGCAGCGGCGCCGCCAGCACGGTGGCCGCGGGCGCGGTGCCAGCGGCCACGGCGCGCGCCCTGTCCGCCCTACCCGCCACGCAGTCGGCCGCAGCCGGCTTCGGCGGCACGCTGTCCCACGTGGGCCAGCACGTGGCGGCGATGCACCTGCCGCACCCGGCGCCAGCGCGGGCGGGCGAGATCGACTTTGTGTACGGCCCGCTGGCGGGGGGCGACTTTCCCACGCTGGCTTGGCTGCGCGCACTGCGCACGGCCGAAGGCCAGCGCGGCGCGCGCCTGGCCTACGACGACCCGCGCGGCAGCCTGGCGCTGCGCCGCGCGCTGCAAGCGCACCTGAGCCAGACGCGCGGCCTGTCATGCACGGTCGATCAGCTGCTGATCGTCAGCGGATCGCAGCAGGCGCTGGATCTGTGCGCGCGCCTGCTGCTGAACCCCGGCGACACGGTGGTGATTGAAAACCCCGGCTACCGCATGGCGCACCACGCCTTTGCCGCCTACGGCGCGCGGCTGCACTGCGTGGACGTGGACGAACACGGCCTGCAGACCGATGCCCTGCCCCACGCACCCGCCGGGCCGGCCGCGCAGGTGGCCTACGTCACGCCCACGCACCAGTTTCCGCTGGGTGGCAGCCTGCCCATTGGCCGCCGCCGTGCGCTGCTGGCCTGGGCGGCGCAGCAGCGCGCCTGGGTGATCGAAGACGATTACGACAGCGAATACCGCTACACCGTGCGGCCCGAAGCCACGCTGCAGGCGCTGGACGCGCACGGCTGCGTGATCCACGTCGGCACCTTTTCCAAAACGCTGTCGCCGCTGCTGCGCGTGGGCTACATGGTGCTGCCCGCGCAGCTGGCCGCGCCCTTTGCCGCCGCCAAGCGGCTGACCGACCGCCATGCCGCCACCGGCGTGCAAGGCGCGCTGGCTCTGCTGCTGGAAGACGGCAGCTACGCGCGCCACGTGCGCCGCATACGCCGCCTGCAGCAGGCGCGGCAGAAAACCCTGGTCGATGCGCTGGGCCAACACCTGGGCCCGCGCGCACAGGTGCAGGGC
>JAGOEM010000060.1 GCA_017997715.1 Ottowia sp. | reverse complement strand
GCGCATCGTGGCCCGCAGCGACTTCGGCCAGCAGCGCCGTGTCCAGCGGTTTGACCCAGCGCATGTTGACAACGGTGGCGCCCAGCCGTTCACCGGCTTGCAAGGCAGGGTACAGCAGTGTGCCGAACGCCAGCAGGGCCACGCCACTGCCCTTGCGCCGCACTTCGCCGCGCCCGAAAGGCAGCGCGTCCAGATTGGGCAGCGTCTGCGCCCCCACGCCAGCGCCACGGGGGTAGCGCACGGCAACCGGGTGGTCTTGGCCATAGGCGGTAGACAGCAACTGACGGCATTCGCGTTCGTCGGCAGGGCACGCCACGCTCACATTCGGAATGCAGCGCAGATAGGCGATGTCGTAGTTGCCCGCGTGCGTGGCACCGTCAGCGCCGACCAGGCCGGCACGGTCCAGTGCAAAGACGACCGGCAGGTTCTGGATGGCGACGTCGTGAATCAACTGGTCGTAGCCGCGTTGCAGAAACGTGGAGTAGATCGCGACGACTGGCTTGAGCCCCTCGCACGCCAGCCCCGCAGCGAAGGTGACGGCATGCTGCTCGGCGATGCCCACGTCGTAATAGCGATCGGGAAAGCGACGGTGAAATTCCACCATGCCCGAGCCCTCGCGCATGGCCGGCGTAACGCCCACCAGCCGCTTGTCCTGCTCTGCCATGTCGCACAACCACTGGCCGAAGACCTGGGTAAAGGTCTGCTTGGCCGGGGTGCTGGATGGCACCAGGCCAACGGCAGGGTCGAACTTGCCCGGGCCGTGGTAGGCCACGGGGTCGGCCTCAGCCAGTTTGTAGCCCTGGCCCTTCTTGGTGACCACGTGCAGAAACTGCGGGCCGACCTTGCGCGCCATCAGTTCGCGGATGTTCTCCAGGGTGGGAATCAGCGAATCCAGATCGTGCCCATCAATCGGGCCGATGTAGTTGAAACCAAACTTCTCGAACAGCGTGGCCGGCACCACCATGCCCTTGGCCTGCTGCTCCAGCCGCTTGGCCAGCTCGAACAGGGGCGGGACCGAGCCCAGCACCGTCTTGCCAACGGTCTTGGCAGCGGCGTAGAAATTGCCGCTCATCAGCTGCGCCAGGTAGCGGTTGAGCGCACCGACGGGCGGGCTGATGCTCATGTCGTTGTCGTTCAGCACCACCAGCAGGCGGGCATCGCGCTCGACGCCCGCGTTGTTCAAGGCTTCGAAGGCCATGCCTGCCGTCATCGCGCCATCGCCAATGATGGCCACCGCATCGCGGTCTTCGCCCTTTTGGCGCGCGGCCAATGCCATGCCCAGCGCCGCAGAGATGCTGGTGGACGAATGGGCGGTGCCAAAGGTGTCGTACTCGCTTTCGTCGCGGCGCGGAAAACCGGAAATGCCCCCCTGCTGCCGCAACGAGGGCATGCGCTCGCGCCGGCCCGTGAGGATCTTGTGCGGGTAGGTCTGGTGGCCCACGTCCCACACCAGGCGGTCGTTCGGCGTGTCAAACACGTAGTGCAGTGCAATCGTCAGCTCCACCGTGCCCAGGTTGGAACTCAAGTGGCCGCCCGTGCGTGCCACATTGCTCAACACGCATTCGCGCAACTCGTCTGCCAGCGCCTTCAGCTGATCGCGCGTCAGGCGGCGCAGATCGGCCGGCGTGTGAATGGAATCGAGGTAATTTGTCGCCATAGTCAGTTGTTGCGGTTCACCACGCGATCGGCCAGCGCACGCAGCAGGCCTACGTTGGGCAGCGCGCAGTCGGTCAGCGCCTGTTGTGCCTCTTCGCCCAGTTGGGCGGCCAGCGCGCGGGATGCATCCAGGCCCAGCACCGACACATAGGTCGGCTTGTCGGCCGCCGCGTCCTTGCCGGCCGTCTTTCCCAGCGCAGCGGAATCCGCCGTCACATCCAGGATATCGTCCACCACCTGAAACGCCAGCCCCATTGCAGCGCCGTAGCGCGCCAGGCCTTGAAGGGCTTGCGCTGAACACAGGCCCGTCGCGCACGCGGCACCCATCTGAACGCTGCCTTGCAGCAGCGCACCGGTCTTGAGCAGGTGCATCTGGCGCAACTGGTCTTCACTCAAAGGCTTGCCCACGCTGGCCAGGTCAATCGCCTGGCCGCCCGCCATGCCTGCAGCACCGGCCGCACGGGCCAGGGTCCGGCACAGATCGGCCTGCATGGCGGCGGGCACGTGGTCGGGCGCGGGCGTCAGAAATTCAAACGCCAGGGCCTGCAGCGCATCGCCCGCCAGCAGCGCCTGCGCTTCGCCAAACTGGACGTGCACCGTGGGCTTGCCGCGCCGCAGCACATCGTTGTCCATGCAGGGCATGTCGTCGTGCACCAGGGAATAGGCGTGGATCAGTTCCACCGCACAGGCCGCGCGCAAAGCCGCTTCGGGGTGCCCGTCCACCGCCTCGGCCGTGGCCAGCACCAGCAAGGGACGCACGCGCTTGCCACCGTCCAGCACGGCATAGCGCATCGCTTCGCCCAGGCCGGCGGGCGCGTTCAGGGGCACCCATTCGCAAAGCGCCTGCTCCACCCGGTCCAGCGCCGTGGCGGACCAGGTTGAAAAATCGGTGGTCGTCATTCCATCGTCCATGGCTTGAGCGCGCCCGCCTCGTCCAGCACCTTGACCTGATCCTCGATGGCTTGCAGCCGATCGCGGCAGTACCGCAGCAATTCGGTGCCGCGTTGGTACTGCGCAAGCAGATCCTCCAGCGGCGCCTGGCCCGATTCGAGTCCTGTCACCAGCTGTTCAAGTTGCTGCACGGCCTCGCCGTAACTGGCGGGCAGCGTGTCGCTGTTGGCTGTCTTTTTGGCCATGCAATCTGCGCAAAAGCGCTTATTTTAAGTGGCGTGCAGGGCTGGCGCCGAACCACGGCACCAGACGGGGCGAGCGCCTACATGCGGCGGCTCAAGCAGGATTTTCCCATTGGGCTAAAATCTAAGGTTCCCCTGGCGAATAGCTGGGGGGAATTCGCGCGCCCAATATCTTCGGATTTCAAGCGCTTACTTCCTGCCCCTTCATAGGGGGAGTCTTAAACATCGGAACACCATGTCTGATTTAAGTCTTCAGTTACAGCAGGCGGCAAGTCAACTTTCCGTCCATTCCTATTTCGATCCTGCGCTGCTCGAGCGTGAGCAGAGGCTCATCTTCGAGTCCGGTCCGCGTTACGTGGGCCACCAGCTCGCGGTGCCGCACGCAGGTGACTACTTTGCCCTGCCGCAAGAGGCCGAAGGCCGCGCTTTGGTGCGCAACGCGCAAGGTGGGGTGGAACTGCTGTCCAACGTGTGCCGACACCGCCAGGCGGTCATGCTCAAGGGGCGTGGTTCGCTTCAAAGCCAGGGCAAAGGCCACGCTGGCGGCAACATCGTGTGCCCGCTGCACCGCTGGACCTACTCGCCCAAGGGAGAGTTGCTGGGCGCGCCGCACTTCCAGCACGACCCCTGCCTGAACCTGAACAACTACGGCCTGCGCCAGTGGAACGGCCTGCTGTTCGAGGACAACGGACGCGACGTGGCCGCCGATCTGGCAGGCATGGGCGTGGCCCACGACCTGTCGTTCGACGGATTCGCGCTGGACCACGTGGAATTGCACGAGTGCAACTACAACTGGAAGACCTTCATCGAGGTCTATCTGGAGGACTACCACGTCGGCCCCTTCCACCCTGGCCTGGGCAACTTCGTCACCTGCGACGATCTGAGCTGGCAGTTTGGGCGCGACTATTCGGTGCAAACCGTTGGTGTGGCGCCCACCTTCGCCAAGCCGGGGTCTGACGTCTACAAGAAGTGGCACGAGGTGCTGGTCAACTACCAGAACGGCGCCCTGCCCTCGCGCGGCGCGATCTGGCTGACCTACTACCCGCACATCATGGTCGAGTGGTACCCGCACGTGCTGACGGTGTCGACCCTGTACCCGATGGGCGTGGACAAGACCATGAACATGGTGGAGTTCTATTACCCCGAGGAGATCGTCGCTTTCGAGCGCGAATTCGTCGAGGCGCAGCGCGCCGCCTACATGGAAACCTGCATCGAAGACGACGAGATCGGCGAGCGCATGGACGCGGGCCGCAAGGCGCTGTGGCTGCGCGGCGACAATGAAGTTGGCCCGTACCAAAGCCCCATGGAAGACGGCATGCAGCACTTTCACGAGTGGTACCGCCGCTCGATGGGCTACACGCTGATCACCTGAGAAAACTATTCTTTTTATAGCTGCCTGCGCACGCCCATTGGGCGGTGCAGGCTTTTTTTATTGATATTTCAACGCCCATGCAAGCCGCCTGGATGATCGCCGCCTCGCTCTTCTTCGCACTGATGAGCGTGTGTATCAAATTCGCTTCGGACCATTTCGGCCCGATGGAGATCGTCTGCTACCGCGGCGCGATCGGCATCGTGTTCATGTGGATGCTGGCGCGCTCGCGCGGCGTGTCGCTGCGCACCGAAGTGCCGATGATGCACGTGTGGCGCAACGTGGTCGGGGTGACCGCGCTGGCGGCCTGGTTCTACGCCATCGCCAACCTGCCCCTGGCCACGGCCATGACGCTGAACTACATGAGCGGCGTGTGGGTTGCCGCCTTCCTGATCGGCGGCACGCTGCTGGTCGGGCGCCTTGCCGACGTTCGCCGCCAAGGCCCCTTGATCCTGGCCGTGATGGCGGGCTTTGCCGGCGTGATCATGATGCTGCGGCCCACGCTGGAGCAAAACCAGCTGTTCGCCGGGCTGATTGGGTTGATGTCCGGGCTGATGTCGGCCTTGGCGTACATCCAGGTCGCCGCGCTTGGCCGCGTGGGCGAACCCGAAGCGCGCACCGTGTTCTATTTCTCGCTGGGCGCGGCGCTGGTGGGCGGCATCGCCATGCTGTTTTTTGAGCTGCACCCGCTCAACACCCGCCAGGCGCTGTGGCTGATTCCCATCGGCGTGCTGGCCGCCCTGGGCCAGCTGTGCATGACGCGCGCCTACACGCGCGGATCGACCATGGTGGTGGCCAACCTGCAGTACTCGGGCATCGTTTTCGCAGCGCTGTTCGGCCTGTTCCTGTTTGGCGACCAGATTCCCCTGATCGGCTGGGCGGGCATGACCGTCATCATCCTGAGCGGTATGCTGGCCACCTTTCTGCGCACCCGCGCGCTGCCCAACCCACCTGCCGACACGCACTGATGAGCACGTACACCCATCTGATTTCTGCCCCACAACTGCAAGCCCTGCAAGCCAGCGGCGCACCGCTTTTGGTGGTGGACTGCAGCTTCGACCTGATGGACCCCGCCAAGGCCGACGCGCTGTTTGCCGAGATGCACATCGCTGGCGCCACGCAAGCCCACCTGGACCGCGACCTGAGCGCCAAAGACCCCGCCAACGCCGTCAACGGTGGCCGCCATCCGCTACCGAAACGAGAGCTGTTTGCGCAGACTGCACGCGGGCTGGGCATCAACAAGGCCACGCAAGTGGTGGTGTACGACCGCAACGGCGTCAACTACTGCGGCCGCCTGTGGTGGATGCTGAAATGGGCCGGCCATGACGCCGTCGCCGTGCTGGACGGCGGCCTGCAGGCCTGGACAGCCGCAGGCGGCGCCACCGAATCCGGCCCGGCCCAGCCGCAACTTGAGGGCGATTTTCAGCTGGGCGAGCCACTGCGCCGCCTGGTGCTGACCGACGACGTGGTGGCCGGCCTTGGTCGCCCAACGCAAACCCTGATCGACGCGCGCGGCGCCCCCCGCTACCGGGGTGACACCGAACCGCTGGACCCCGTGGCCGGCCACATTCCTGGCGCGCTGAACCGCCCTTTCAGCGACAACCTGGGGGCGGACGGGCATTTCAAACCGGCGGCGCAACTCAAGCAGGAATTCGACGCCCTGCTGGCCGGGCGCGACGTGGCCGGTGTGGTGCACCACTGCGGCAGCGGCGTCAGCGCCGTGCCCAACGCCCTGGCGATGGAACTGGCCGGCTACGCGCCCGTTGGCCTGTACGCCGGCAGCTGGAGCGAATGGAGCCGCCGCCCGGATTTGCCCGCGGCACGCGGCTGAGCCAAGCGCTGGCGTCATCGGCCTGCCGTGCCAAGCCATTCGGCATACGCTATCAATACAGAAGCACATTGCGCAGGCAGATAGGGCGCTACAGCCACTTTTCATTACAAAATGCCATGCGCGCTGAAGCGGCGGGCTGCCAAGCAGGTCGGCCGCGGCGCCTGTGTCGGCAAGCCTCATTCGCGCGGGCGTGATGCCTTCAGCCAGGGCGCGTTGCGACCTTCACGGCGTTATGCGCGCTGGTGAACCATTGCGATTGCGCACGCACGCTGCTCAAGCCACCAAGCGCCGCCAGATACCGCCAGATATGACCAATGGGGTGCGCTGCAGTGCGCATCGGCACCCCTTCAGCAAGCCGCCCTGCTCTGGCGCGCAAGACGGCCGATTCGATGGCGCGCTTGCTCGCGCCGTTGCAGCCCCAGCTGCGTCAGGCGACGCCGTGCTGCTTGAACCAGGCCAGCGCGCGCTTCCATCCGTCTTCCGCCGCTTCCTTGCGGTAGCTGGGCCGGTAATCGGCGTGAAACGCGTGCGGCGCATCGGGGTACACCACGAAGGTCGATGCCTTGGCGGCGGCGTTGCCCTTGGCCCCCGCACTGGCCAGCGCGGCCTTCATCTGCTCGACCGTGTCCAGCGGAATGCCGGTGTCCGCGCCGCCGTACAGGCCCAGCACAGGCGCCTTGAGCTGCGCCACCTGATCCAGCGGACTCTTGGGCGCCAGCGGCGTGCTGTCGCCCACCAGCCGCCCGTACCAGGCCACGCCCGCCTTCACCTTTGGGTTGTGCTGGGCATACAGCCAGGTTTGGCGCCCGCCCCAGCAAAAACCGGTCACGCCCAGCTTGTCGGTGTTGCCACCGTTGGCACCTGCCCAGGCCACCGTGGCGTCCAGATCGCGCAGCACCTGCGCGTCTGGCACTTTGGCGATGACTTCGCTGATCAGCTTGCTGATCTCGCCGTAGCTTTGTGCGTCGCCCTGACGCACGAACAGCTGCGGCGCAATGGCCAGAAAGCCCTGCTGGGCCAAGCGTCTGGCCGTGTCGGCGATGTATTCGTGCACGCCAAAAATTTCGGACAGCACCAGCACCACCGGCACGCCGGTCTTGCCCTCGGGCTGGGCGCGGTAGGCCGGCATCCTGAAACCCGCCACGTCGATCGTCACTTCGCCTGCGGTCAATCCTGTGGCGGGCGTCTTGATGGCCGTCTGCGCCATCACCGGCAGCGTGGCCGCCGCATAGCCGACACCCAAACTCAACTGGATGGCGCGGCGCCGCGAAGGTGTGGCCGGTTCGGCGCGCGCATCCATCAGCGCGGAAGTGTCTAGAACGTGATCGGACTTGAGCATGCAGAGCCTTTCCTTTGGCGAGATAAAAAAAGCCAGTCTAGACGGCTTTGCTGCATGCCCCTTACAAGCCCCGCCCACGCGCGGGCGCGTATTTTTCATCGTATATAATTTCGGGTTCTTGATTTAGCCGACTTAGCTCAGTTGGTAGAGCAACGCACTCGTAACGCGTAGGTCGCCAGTTCGATTCCGGCAGTCGGCACCAGGTAAAAGCCCGCACAGTTCCATGAACGTGCGGGCTTTTGTTATTTTCAGGGCGCCATATCACGTGGGCCAGCGGTTGGCCTCACACACCATGGACGGCGAAAAACCTAGCTATGCCGATCAACGAACTGCGCTCCATCGCCACCTTCATCAAGACGGCGGACCTGGGCAGCCTGAGGCAAGCGGCGGCCGCACAGGGCATGACGCCGCAAGCCGCCAGCCAGGCGCTGAGCCACCTGGAAAAGCATTTGGGCGTACGCCTCTTTCACCGAACCACTCGGCACCTGCAGCTGACCGCCGAGGGCCAGGCCTTCCTCACATCCGTGCGCGCACCGCTCGCCGGGCTGGAACGCGCGCTGGCGCAAGCGCGCAACGCAACCGACGACATCGCGGGCCCGCTGCGCATCGTTGGTCCGCATTCGGTCTTTCGCCCGGTGCTGGCCACGCTGCTGCAGGATTTCAGTCAGCGGTACCCGCGCGTACAGCCCGACGTGAAGCTGGAAGACCGCATCGGCAATTGGGTGGAAGACCGTGTCGATGTGGGCTTTCGCATCGGGCCATCGCCAGCCGAAGGGGTCATTGCGCGCCGGCTTTTTCCGCTGCAGGTCATCGTCTGCGCGGCGCCCGCGTATTTGCGCCTGCATGGCGCACCCGACAGCATCGAACAGCTTTCGAGTCACCTGTGCAGCGTGTTTCGCGACGCCACCACCGGACAGCCCGTGCCCTGGAAATTCAGCGACGGTGAGCAAGTGATTGATCTGGAGTTGACCCCGGCCTTTTGCGTGAACGAGGAAGACCTGGAGACCGACGCCGTGCTGGGTGGCCGCGTGCTGGGCCAGCTGACCGCGATTGCCGCTGCCCCGCACATCCGCAGCGGCAGGCTGGTGCCGCTGCTGACCGCGCAGGCGGCCAATTTCGCCAGCGTGTTTGTCTACTACGGCAGCCGCGTGTCGCAGCCGGCGCGGGTGCGCGCCTTCATCGACATGGCCATCGAACGGCTGGTGGACAACCCGTCCTACGTGCTGAGCCCGCAGGAGCTGCAAGAAGCCGAAGCGCGCGGACGCGCGCAGTTTGTGCGTCAATCGCCTTCGGCACCAGGCTGACCCGCATTGCGCCGCCGCCACGGCGCTGGCGGCGCGCAGCAAATGCCGCAGCCTGCGCCTGACCCAGTGGCGATGGCACATGCTGAGAATCGGGGAGCTTGCCCCGCACTCAGTCAGCCGCAGTTACGCGGCGGCTTCGGCCGGCAGCGATGCCATGTCGATCACGAAGCGATAGCGCACATCGGCTTTTTCCATGCGGTCAAAAGCTTCGTTGATTTGGTCCATGCGGATCATTTCGCAATCGGGCAGGATATTTTTCCGGGCGCAGAAGTCCAGCATTTCCTGGGTCTGGCGAATGCCGCCGATGGGCGAGCCCGCCACGCGCCGGCGCCCCAACAGCAACGGCACGGTGCTCATCTCCGCCATCGGGCCGATTTGCCCAACAATCACCAGCGTGCCGTCGACGTCCAACAGCGGCAAGTAGGGGTCCAGTTCATGCTTGACTGGCACGGTGTCGACAATCAGATCGAAACCGTTGGCGGCCTGCTGCATGGCCTGCGGATCGGACGAAACCAGCAACCGATCGGCCCCCAGCGCCAAGGCGTCCGCACGTTTGTCGGCGCTGCGGCTGATGACCGTGACATCCGCACCCAACCCCACCGCCAACTTGACGGCCATGTGCCCCAGCCCGCCCAAGCCAATCACGCCGACGCGGCTGCCAGGGCCTACGTTCCAGGTGCGCAGCGGCGAATAGGTGGTGATGCCGGCGCACAGCAGCGGCGCGGCGCGCGCCAAATCAAGCTCGGGCGGAACGCGCAGGCAGAACTCCTCGCGCACCACCAGGTGTTTGGAATAGCCACCCTGCGTGTTCTCGCCGGTCAGGCGGTCCCGGCCGGCATAGGTGCCGGTGTTTCCGACTCGGCACAGCTGTTCCTCACCGCTGCGACATTGGTCGCAGGTCATGCAGCTGTCGACCATGCAGCCCACGGCCACGTGGTCGCCCACTTGGTACTGGCGAACGTCGGCACCGACGGCGGTCACGCGGCCCACGATTTCATGGCCGGGCACGATGGGGTAATAGCTCCAGCCCCAGTCGTTGCGGGCGGTGTGCAGATCGGAATGGCAGACCCCGCTGTGGAGGATTTCCATGGCCACATCGTTGGAGCGCAGAGAGCGGCGTTCAAACTGGAACAGAGCGAGAGGTGAAGTGGGGCTGTAGGCCGCATAGCCAGTGGTGCGCATGGTCGATTTCCTTGAAACAGCGTCGATGCGCCGGATGGGCGCAGATCAAGCCGGTCAATGTACGGCACGCGCAGGCACCCCGCCAGCCCGCGCCGGCTTGAAAGATTGGCAAGCTACGCTTGCGATTGCGGGCGGCCTGCAGGCGCTGATTGCCAAGGCGGTGCGGTCGCTGGGGCGCCCAGTCAGCCCGGCGATGAAGAATGCCCCCAAGGTGGTGTTTTTTATCCTGGCGCGGCCCGCCCGGCGATGAAAAAAGGCGCCCTGCGGCGCCTTTGCTTGTCGGTGGCGCTGCCGCGGGGGCACCGCCAGGCCAAGGTTCACTGGATTAAGGTCACGCCGGTCTTGCCCTGCACTTCTTCAAAGCTGACGCCATCGGCCAGTTCCACCACCTTCAGGCCTTTGTCCGTCACGTCGAACACGCCCAGGTCGGTGATGACACGGTCGACCACTTTCACGCCGGTCAAAGGCAGCGTGCACTGCGGCAGGATCTTCAGGTCGACCGTGCCGTCTTTCTTCTTGGCCACGTGTTCCATCAGCACGATCACGCGTTCCACGCCAGCCACCAGGTCCATGGCGCCGCCCATGCCTTTGACCATCTTGCCGGGAATCATCCAGTTGGCCAGGTCGCCGCCTTCGGACACCTGCATGGCGCCCAGGATCGACAGGTTGATCTTGCCGCCGCGGATCATCGCGAACGACTGATCGCTGCCGAAGATGGACGAGCCAGCGATGGTGGTCACCGTCTGCTTGCCGGCGTTGATCAGGTCGGCATCGACCTGGTCTTCCGTAGGAAACGGGCCAATGCCCAGCATGCCGTTTTCGGACTGCAGCCACACTTCCTTGTCGCCGGTGAAGTTGGCCACCAGCGTCGGGATGCCAATGCCCAGGTTGACGTAGAAGCCGTCCTGCAGTTCTTGCGCCGCGCGCGCGGCCATTTGATCTTGGGTCCAAGCCATGGTGTTCTCCTTATGCGGGGCGGGTGGTGCGCTTTTCGATGCGCTTCTCGGGGTTGGCGTTCAGCACGATGCGGTGCACATAGATGCCCGGCAGGTGCACGTCGTCCGGCGCGATCTCGCCCACTTCCACGATCTTTTCCACTTCCACGATGCAGATCTTGCCCGCGGTCGCCGCAGCGGGATTGAAGTTGCGCGCCGTCAGGTTGAAGCGCAGGTTGCCGCTCTTGTCGGCCACGTCGGCCTTGACCAGCGCCACATCGGGCACCAGCGAACGTTCCATCACGTAGGTGTGGCCGTCGAATTCGCGCAGTTCCTTGCCTTCGGCCACCACGGTGCCCACGCCCGTCTTGGTGAAGAAGGCGGGAATGCCCGCGCCGCCCGCGCGCAGCTTTTCGGCCAGCGTGCCCTGCGGGGTGAATTCCAGTTCCAGCTCGCCCGCCAGGTATTGGCGCTCAAACTCCTTGTTCTCGCCCACGTAGCTGGCGATCATCTTCTTGATCTGGCGCGTTTCCAGCAGCTTGCCCAGGCCAAAGCCGTCAACGCCCGCGTTGTTGGAGATCACGGTCAGATCCTTGACGCCGGAATCCTTCAGTGCGTCAATCAGCGCCTCTGGAATGCCACACAGGCCGAAGCCGCCAACGGCCATCAGCTGGCCATTCTTGACAACGCCTTTCAGCGCCTCAGCGGCCGAGGGGAAAATCTTGTTCACGGAATATGTCTCCTGTGGAGGGGAAAAGAACGCCTGGATCAGCGCAGAACAACTGCGCACGATACTACGTATTCAAGTACGTAATATTTCGTAATGGACTTCCCTGCCCCACCGCACACGCCCGCCGATCTGGCGCTGGATTACCGGCTGGCCTTTCAGCTGGCGCCGGTGGGTTTGATCCTGTCGCGCCAGCGGCACATCGTCGATTGCAACGAACGCGTGTGCGAGATTTTTGGCGCGCCGCGCGAACAGCTGGTGGGCCAGAGCTTTCGCCTGCTGTACCCCAGCGCCGCCGAATACGAACGCACGGGCGCGCGCATCACGCCCATCCTGAACGCGCACGGCGTGTACGCCGACAACCGCGTGATGCGCCGGCTGGGCGGCGCGCGCGGCACCGAGACTTTCTGGTGCCACGTCACCGGCCGCGCCATCGATCGCACGGCGCCACACGCCGCCGGCATCTGGACATTTGAAGACCTGAGCGCGCTGCGCCCCGTCACGGCCGAGCTGACCGCGCGTGAGCGCGAAGTCGCCGCCCAGCTGATGCGCGGCCTGACCAGCAAGGAAATCGGCCGCGAGCTGGGCATCAGCCACCGCACGGTAGAAATCTACCGCGCCCGGCTGATGCGCAAGTACGCGGCATCCACCGCGGCAGAGCTGGTGCAAAAGCTGCTGGCGGGATAGGCGTCTGCGCGGCAGAAGGAACGTCGGCTGCAGCGCAGGCACTGCCTGGCCGCCCAGTTGCGCTGCGCAGCCTGGGGCCAGCTCAGGGCCTACTCAACGCGCGCCACAGCGTGTCGAACTCGTCCTGAAAGCGACGCAGCAGCACGGGCTCGGCGCTCAGCACCAGGTTCTCTTCGTTGTAGGCGCTGGCGCTGCGCGTCCAGTTGTAGCTGCCGTTGAGCAGGCGCCTGCCATCGAAGATGGCGAACTTGTGGTGCATGTGCGCGTCGGTGCGGTCTTCGACCACGGCCACGCCCGCACTGCGGATGCGCGCCACGTCGCTGCCGGTGTCGTAGGTCTTGTCGTTGTCGGTGATCAGCCGCACCGCCACGCCACGGCGGTGCGCGGCCAGCACTTCTTCGGTGATGCGGTCGTCCGAGAGGGTGAACACGCACAGGTCGGACGTGCGGCGTGCCGACTGCAACTGCTGGACGATCGCGCGCAGGCAGTCCATGCCCGGACTGAAAAACACCTGCGACGGCTGCGCCGCACCTTCCGGGGCGCGGCCGGTATCGATGGCGCGCACCACGCCTTCCAGCCATTTCAGCAAGGCGATCTGCGCTTCGTCCTGCGCGTGGGCGCGCACCAGGTCGAAGGCGCGGTTGCGCAGCTGGCGCAGGCCGTCTTCGGGTGGCTGGGCCTGGCGCAGCGCATGGGTCAGATCGCGCCGTTCGGCATCGCTCAGCTGCGCATCGGCCAGCGAGGCTTCCAGCTGCGCCAGCAGGCCCGGCAAGGCGGCGGCGCCCACGGGGGTTGGGGGCGTCAACTCAGACATCGGCACAAGGCGCGGCGCGGCCAAACCGCGCCAGCGGCACTCAACGGCCCTTGACCGACAGCAGTTCGATTTCGAAGTTCAGCGTGGCGTTGGGCGGAATCACGTTGCCCGCGCCACGCGCGCCGTAGGCAATGGCGGGTGGGCAGACCAGCTTGGCCTTGCCGCCGACCTTCATCTTCTGCACCCCTTCGGTCCAGCAGGGGATCACGCGGTTCAGCGGGAATTCGGTGGGTTCGTTGCGCGAATAGGAGCTGTCGAACTCTTTGCCGGTGTCAGGGAAAGTGCCACGGTAGTGCACGCGCACCGTGTCGGTGGCGGCCGGGCTGGCGCCGGTGCCGTCCTTCAGGCTTTGGTAGATCAGGCCGCTGGGCAGCGTGACGGGCGCCGCAGACTGGGCATGAACGGCGGGGGCAAGAACCAAGGCGGCCAGAGCGGCGCAGGCAATCGAAGAACGCACGGGTAAATTCCTTCAGACAACTCAATCGGACCCGCATTATCTGCCGCCCCGGCGGCGGGCTGGCTTGGCCCCACGGGCGGCCTGCCCTTCCTCTGGCTGGCCGCCCACCGCCTATCATCGGGCGCACAGAATCAGGAGACAAGACATGACCGCACGCTACGCCCCGCCCAACATCAACGACCTGCCCGACGACATCAAAGCCAAGGTGCTGGCGGTGCAGGAAAAGGCCGGCTTTGTGCCCAACGTGTTCATGGGGCTGGCGCGCCGCCCGGCCGAATGGCGCGCCTTCTTCGCCTACCACGACGCGCTGATGGACCCCGAAAGCGTGGGCCGCACCAGCAACCTGACCAAGGGCGACCGCGAGATGATCGTCACCACCACCAGCGCGGCCAACCAGTGCCTGTACTGCGTGGTGGCGCACGGCGCGCTGCTGCGCATCTACGAAAAGAAGCCCCTGGTTGCCGACCAGGTGGCGGTGAACTACCTCAAGGCCACCGACATCACCCCGCGCCAGCGCGCCATGCTGGACTTTGCGATGAAGGTGTGCAACCAGTCGCACGAAATCAACGACGACGACTTCACCGCGCTGCACGCGCACGGTTTTGACGACGAGGACATCTGGGACATTGCCGCCATCACCGCGTTTTTTGGCCTGTCCAACCGCGTCGCCAGTTTCAGCGGCATGCAGCCCAACCCCGAGTTCTATCTGATGGGCCGCGTGCCCAAGGAAAAACTGCCGGCCTGAGCGCCGCCACCCACCCGCCCACCCACGCCAGACAAGCACCGCCATGAGCCAGGTCACGATCTATCACAACCCGAAATGCAGCACCTCACGCAACGCGCTGGCGCTGTTGCGTGAGCGCGGGATCGAGCCCACCGTCATCGAATACCTGAAAGCGCCGCCCAGCCGCGCCGAGCTGCAGCGCATTGCCACCGCCACGGGCGAGCCACTGCGCGCCCTGCTGCGCACCAAGCAGCCCGAGTACCTGGCGAACGGGCTGGACAACCCGGCGCTGACCGATGAACAACTGCTGGACGCCATGCTGGCCACGCCCGTGCTGATCAACCGCCCGATCGTGGTCACGCCCAAGGGCGCACGTTTGGGCCGCCCGCTGGAGCGCCTGCTCGAAGTGCTTTGACGGCTGGCCAGGGCGCCGTGTTCGGCCATGCGGATCAGCGGCGGCGCGGCCCAGGCCGTGCCTGGCCAACCCCGCCCACGCCGCGTGCCACCCCATCCTTCGGGCAACCAAAATTCAAGTGTTTTCGCCTTGCAGCGCCCTGTATATGGGCGTGAGCAGCTATCGTTTTTGATGTATACAGCGTGACGCACGACCGCACCGCCCCCGACCCCAGCGCGCTGAGCGCGCCGCAGTCGCGCACCGATCTGTTCTGGTCGTTCACCTGGCTGGCGCTGCAGGGCTTTGGCGGCGTGCTGGCGGTGGTGCAGCGTGAACTGGTCGAGAAAAAGCGCTGGATGACGCGCGAGCAATTCATCGAAGACTGGGCCGTGGCGCAAATCATGCCCGGCCCCAACGTGGTCAACCTGTCGATGATGATCGGCGACCGCTACTTTGGCCTGTCGGGCGCGCTGATCGCGCTGGCCGGCATGCTGGCGCTGCCCACCCTGGTGGTGCTGGCGCTGGCCATCGGCTTTGCCACCGTGGCCGACCACGACATGGCCCAGCGCGCGCTGCGCGGCATGGGCGCGGTGGCGGCGGGCCTGATCATGGCCACCGGCTTCAAGCTGATCGGCGCGCTGCGCAGCAACGTGATGGGCCTGGCGGCCTGCGCGGTGCTGGGCGCGGCGGCCTTCGTTGCCATTGCGTGGCTGCGCTGGCCGTTGATATGGGCGCTGCTGAGCGTGGGTGGCGCAGGCTGCGTGTGGGCCTGGGTGTGCCTGGGGCGCGCGGCGCAGGCAGGTGCCCATGCCGCGCCCGCAGCGGCGCCAACCGGCGTGCCATCAGAAGATGAACGTGCCAGCCTGACCGACGCCGATTCGGGGCAGGAACCCAAGGCCTGAGCCATGGCGATCACCCTGACCACCGCCGATTGGCTGGCCCTGTTTGGCCACTTCCTGTCGCTGTCGCTGCTGGCCGTGGGTGGCGCCATCGCCACCGCGCCCGACATGCACCGCTACCTGGTCGGCCAGCAGCACTGGCTGACCGAGGGGCAGTTCACCTCGTCCATCGCCATCGCCCAGGCCGCGCCCGGGCCCAACGTGCTGTTCGTCGGCCTGATGGGCTGGAACGTGGGGCTGAACGCCGCCGGCGGCGCCAGCACCGGCCTGGGTGCCTACGCGCTGGGGCTGCTGGGCCTGACGGTGGCCATGGTCGGCATGCTGCTGCCCTCGGGCATCCTGACCTACAGCGCCACCCGCTGGGCGCACAAAAACCGCCACTTGCGTGCGGTGCGCGCCTTCAAGGCGGGCATGGCCCCCATCGTCGTCGCCCTGCTGATCGCCACCGGCTGGCTGCTGATGTCCACCCACAACGTGCCCGCGCGCGACGGGCGGCTGTGGCTGCTGACCGCCGTATCCGCGCTGATCGTGTGGCGCACGCGGCTGCACCTGCTGTGGCTGATCGGTGCCGGGGCGGTGCTGGGCATGGTGGGCTGGATTTAGAAGGCCCCCACGCTTCCCCCGCTGCGCGGGGTCCGCTGCCCCCCGAGGGGGCCGCGTTTTGTCTTGGGGCGGCCCTGCGACAAAACATGCCCCCACGCTTCCCCCCGCTGCGCGTGGTTCGCTGCCCCCCGAGGGGGCCGCATTTTTCCTTGGGGCGGCCCGGCGGAAAAACCAGGCCCCCACGCTTCCCCGCTACGCGGGGTGCGCTGCCCCCGAGGGGGTGCGTTTTTCCTTGGGGCGGCCCGGCGGAAAAACATGCCCCACGCTTCCCCCGTTGCGCGTGTTGCGCGTGGTGCGCAGGCGCGGGGTCGCTGCGGTCAAAAATCCAGCAGGCGCGGCAGCACGCGGGCGGAGGGGCCGCGCAGCAGGGCGTGGGCTTCGCTGTCCAGCGCGGTGTCGTCGGGGTTGATGACCACGACCTTGGCGCCCGCGCGGCGCGCCATTGCGGCCAGGCCGGCGGCTGGCCATACCTGGCCCGAGGTGCCGACCACCAGCATCACGTCGCACCGCTGGGCGGCGGATTCGGCGGCGGCCAGCGCATCGGCGGGCAGGTTTTCGCCAAACCACACGATGGCAGGGCGCACCAGGTTGCCGCACTGCGCGCAGCTGGGCGGGCGGCCGGGCTGGGCTCGGGCGACCGGGCAGGCATCGGCCGGGCGGCGCGCCATGGCGCAGTCGTCCAGCCAGGCGTCGTCAAACAGGTTGCCGTGCAGCGCCAGAACGCCGGGGCTGCCGGCGGCCTGGTGCAGGCCGTCGACGTTTTGGGTGACCAGCGTCAGCTGGCCCGGGTGGCGCGCCTGGAACTGCGCCACGGCCACGTGGCCGGCATTGGGCTGCACCGTGCGCAGCTTGTCGCGCCGCGCGGCGTACCAGTCCCACACGCGCTGCGGGTGGGCGCGAAAGGCGGCTTCCGTGGCCAGGTCTTCTGGCCGAAAGCGCGCCCACAGGCCGGATTGCGC
>JAGOEM010000227.1 GCA_017997715.1 Ottowia sp. | reverse complement strand
GTGCTGCGTGAGATCGGGGTGGACACGGGCGGCTCCAACGTGCAGTTCTCGGTCAATCCGAAGGACGGCCGCATGATCGTCATCGAGATGAACCCGCGCGTGTCGCGTTCGTCCGCATTGGCGTCCAAGGCCACGGGCTTCCCCATCGCCAAGGTGGCGGCCAAGCTGGCGGTGGGCTACACCCTGGACGAGCTGCGCAACGAGATCACGGGCGGTGCCACGCCGGCTTCGTTCGAACCGTCGATCGACTACGTGGTCACCAAGATTCCGCGCTTCGCGTTCGAGAAATTCCCCGCTGCCGATGACCGCCTGACGACGCAGATGAAGTCGGTGGGCGAGGTCATGGCCATTGGCCGCACCTTCCAGGAATCCTTCCAGAAAGCCTTGCGCGGCCTGGAAGTGGGTGTGGACGGCATGAACGAAAAGACCCAGGACCGCGAATGGCTGGAAAAAGAGCTGGGCGATCCGGGCCCTGACCGCATCTGGTTCGTGGGCGATGCCTTTGCCGCCGGCTGGTCGCTGGACGAGGTGCACAACCTCACCAAGATCGACAAATGGTTTCTGGTGCAGATCGAGGAGATCATCAAGATCGAACTCGATCTGGACAAGCACACCGAGAAGTCGGGCGGGCAGGCGCTTGATTTGCTATCGAAAGAAGAGCTGCTTGCGCTCAAGCGCAAAGGGTTCTCGGACCGTAGGCTGGCCAAACTGCTGAAAACCACCGACAAGGCCGTGCGCGAACGCCGCCGCGCCCTGAACGTGCGCCCGGTGTACAAGCGCGTGGACACCTGCGCCGCCGAATTTGCCACCAACACCGCCTACATGTATTCCACCTACGAGGTGGAATGCGAAGCCGCGCCCACCGACAAGAAGAAGATCATGGTGCTGGGCGGTGGCCCCAACCGCATCGGCCAGGGCATCGAGTTCGACTATTGCTGCGTGCACGCGGCGCTGGCGATGCGCGAAGACGGGTACGAGACCATCATGGTCAACTGCAACCCCGAAACCGTGTCGACCGACTACGACACCTCGGACCGCCTGTACTTCGAGCCGCTGACGCTGGAAGACGTGCTGGAGATCGTCGACAAGGAAAAGCCCACCGGCGTGATCGTGCAGTACGGCGGCCAGACGCCGTTGAAACTGGCGCTGGGCCTGGAAGCCGAAGGCGTGCCGATCATTGGCACCAGCCCCGACATGATCGACGCGGCCGAAGACCGCGAGCGCTTTCAAAAGCTGCTGCATGAACTCGGCCTGCGCCAGCCGCCCAACGCCACCGCACGCGCCGAAGCCGAAGCGCTGGAAAAAGCCGCCGCGCTGGGCTACCCGCTGGTGGTGCGCCCCTCGTACGTGCTGGGCGGCCGCGCGATGGAGATCGTGCACGAGCAGCGCGACCTGGAACGCTACATGCGCGAAGCCGTTAAGGTCAGCCACGATTCGCCCGTGCTGCTGGACCGCTTCCTGAGCGACGCCATCGAATGCGACGTGGACGCGCTGTCCGACGGCCAGCGCGTGTTCATCGGCGGCGTGATGGAACACATTGAGCAGGCTGGCGTGCATTCGGGCGATTCGGGTTGTTCGCTGCCGCCGTACTACCTGAAGCAGGCCACGGTGGACGAGCTGAAACGCCAGACCGCCGCCATGGCCAAGGCGCTGAACGTGGTGGGCTTGATGAACGTGCAGTTCGCCATCCAGGAAAAGCTGCAGGACGACGGCAGCAAGCAGGACGTGATCTACGTGCTGGAAGTCAACCCGCGCGCCAGCCGCACCGTGCCCTTTGTCAGCAAGGCCACCGGCATCCAGCTGGCCAAGGTGGCGGCGCGCTGCATGGCTGGCCAGTCGCTGGATGCGCAGGGCATTGGGGCCGAGGTGATGCCGCCGTACTTCAGCGTGAAGGAAGCCGTGTTCCCGTTCGTGAAGTTCCCGGGTGTCGACACCATTCTGGGCCCCGAGATGAAGTCCACCGGCGAAGTCATGGGCGTGGGCAAAACCTTTGGCGAAGCCTATGTCAAAGCCCAGATGGGCGCGGGCGAGCGCCTGCCGCGCCCCCTGAAGGCCGACGGCACGCCCAGCGGCAAGGTGTTCCTCACGGTCAAGAACAGCGACAAACCGCAGGCCGTGCAGATCGCGCGTGACCTGCATGCCATGGGCTTTGGCTTGGTGGCCACACGCGGCACCGCAGCGGCCATCGAGGCGGCGGGCGTGCCGGTGCAGGTCACCAACAAGGTCACCGAAGGCCGCCCGCACATCGTCGATGCCATCAAGAACGGCGAAATCGTGATGGTCATCAACACCGTGGAAGAACGCCGCAACGCCATTGCCGATTCGCGCCAGATCCGCACCAGCGCGCTGCTGGGCCGCCTGACCACCTTCACCACCATCGCCGGCGCCGAAGCGGCGGTGGAGGGCATGAAGTTCATGGACAAGCTGGGCGTGATCTCGGTGCAGGAGATGCACGCGCAGCTGGCGCAGACGGCCTGATCGCCGCAGACCTGGCACCGCCCGCGCGCCTTTGGCGCCATCGGGCGCGTGCCCCGCAAGCCGGGGCATAATGGGGCCGAATACACACCGCCGAGGGGAAACACTCGGCGGTTTTCGCTTTTTGCATGGATATAGAGACAGATGACCACCATTCCCATCACCACGCGCGGCGCTGAGAAGCTCAAGGCCGAACTGCACCGCCTGAAGACCAAGGACCGTCCCGAAGTCATCAACGCCATTGCCGAAGCGCGTGCGCAGGGCGATTTGAGCGAGAACGCCGAGTACGACGCCGCCAAGGACCGCCAGGGCTTCATCGAAGGCCGCATCAAGGAAGTCGAAGGCAAGCTGGCGGCCGCGCAGGTGATCGATCCTTCCTCACTGAACGCCGGTGGCAAGGTGGTATTTGGCGCCACGGTGCAGCTGGAAGAAGAGGAATCGGGCGCCAAGGTCACCTACCAGATCGTGGGCGAGGACGAGGCCGACCTG
The DNA here is from genome assembly GCA_017997715.1 of Ottowia sp. Lineage (GTDB taxonomy): Bacteria > Pseudomonadota > Gammaproteobacteria > Burkholderiales > Burkholderiaceae_C > Ottowia. The sequence goes on along the minus strand of JAGOEM010000227.1, from coordinate 2,431 downwards.
AAGCACGGCCTGATCAACATCGGCAGCCCGATTGCCCGCGCGCTGATCGGCAAGGAAGAAGGCGACAGCGCCGAGGTGCAGGCACCCGGCGGCATCAAGCACTACGAGATCATCTCGGTCAGCTACGTCTGAAAAGCGCATTGCCATGCAGTCGCGCGTCACACTGTTTGCTGCCGCCCTGTGGTGGGGCTCGTTGAGCGCGATCGGCTTTCTGGCCGTGCCGCTGCTGTTCCGCTACCTGCCCAGCCCCGCCATGGCGGGCCAGACGGCGGCCAAGCTGTTTGCGGCGCAGACCTGGGTGACGCTGGCATGCGCCATTGTGTTGTTGCTGGCTTTGAAGCCAAAATCGGGTTTGGTCCAGTCCCAGCCGGCGCGAGCAGCTACTATTTTGGTAGTGCTTGGCATGTTGCTGGCGATGGTCGTCGAATATGGCGTGGCGCCGCGGATTGTGGCGCGTGAAAACCTGCGGCTGTGGCACAGCGCGGGCACGCTGATGTATGCGGTGCAATGGCTGTGCGCGGGCGCCGTGCTGTGGCGCCTGGGTTCGTCGTCTGCACAAGTGAAACCATGAAAAGCGATCAAATCGTCGAAATTGACGTGACCGAGCTGGCCCAGGTGGCCAGCCGCCCCGAATGGACCGCCGCCGTTGAGGCGGGCAAGGTGCTGTATTTCCCGCGCCTGGGCTTTGACGTGCAGCCGCAAGAAAAGGCGCTGCTGCGCGAAGACATGCTCAGCCCCAAATCGCGCAACGTCAGCCTGGGGGCCGATGGCGTGCTGAAGGGTGCGGGTGGCAGCGCGGCCGAACAGGCGCAGCTGGCGGCCATGGTGGCGCGTTTTCGCCAGCAGGCGCTGCAGCTGGTCGATGCGCTGCTGCCGGAATACCACGGCCACACCCGCATTGCGCCCACCAGCTTTCGCCCGCGCCAGGTCGAAACGCGGGTGCAGTCGGTGCGCGCCGACGACCAGCGCATGCATGTCGATGCTTTTCCTTCGCGCCCGACCTATGGCGAGCGTCTGCTGCGCGTGTTCGCCAACGTCAACCCGGCCGATGTGCCGCGGGTGTGGCGCGTGGGCGAATCGTTTGAGACCGTGGCGCGCCACTTTCTGCCCAAGGCCAAGCCCTACAGCCTGTGGCAGGCCAAGCTGCTGAACGCCGTGAAGGCCACCAAGTCGCTGCGCAGCGAGTACGACCACTACATGCTGCAGCTGCACGACTTGATGAAGTTCGATGAGAGCTATCAGAAGAATGGCACGCAGGTGAAGATGCCTTTTCCGCCCGGTTGCCTGTGGGTGTGCTATTCCGACCAGGCCACGCACGCGGTGATGAGCGGGCAGTTCATGATGGAGCAAACGCTGTACCTGCCCGCCGGGCACGAGGTTGATCCGACATCCAGCCCGCTGGCCATACTGACACGGCTGATGGGGCGCCCGCTGGTGGGCGTGGGGGCCGGCGCGGCGCGGTAAGCATCGGCCGATTGTCAAAAATCATAGCTGCCAGCGCAATACGGACGGGCGCTGAAGGCCAATAGAGCACTAAAAAGGGCAGCCGCCCCGCCTGCGGCTTGCCGTGACATGCGTGGCCGAAGTGCGGCGCCGTGCGTGCGGCCGCCATGGTTGGCAACTGGCCGGGTCACCCTGCGGCGGGCGCCCGGCCGCTGCGAATCAACGCCCGGCGGCGCGGCAGCGGCGGCGAGTCGTCGCCCCCAGAATGCCAAGGGCGAGCGCGCCCAACGCCCAAGGTGAATCGACCGGCACAGCCACAGGAGGTGGTGCTGCCAGGTGCCGCAGTGTTATGTCGTCCAGCCCAAAGCCAAACCCGGGCCGCTGCACTTGGTTTCGTGTTTCCTGGATGTGGAACGTATAGGTGGGCGAGGTCGCCGTGAAGGTGTAGACATACTGCGTCCACGACAGATCTAACTGGCCGGACGGCACCGTTGCGGTGAATGCCTGGCTGGTCACTATTGCGCCGGTGCCGTCTTCCAACAAGTACCGAAGTTGCGCCGGGTTGCGGGGATACACGTTAGTGGCCCAGAAACTGAACTCATACTGATCGCCCACCGTCAGGCCGGTGAGGGTGTTGGTATAGATGTTCCGGCCACTCTGATTCGCGCTCGCAGCGAGCAGCAGAAAGTACCCATCGCGAGGTGTTTGCCCTTCCGTGCTGTGATCACCGCCCGTTGAGAACCCCCACCAGGGTTCATTGGTTTGGGCGGGGGTCGTGGTCAACCACGTGATGTCCGGGGCGGGCATGTTCACCGTGCCGAAGCCTGCCGGAAGGGTGTCGGGCGGACTGAGGAAGCTAGTTGTAGTTTCCCAAGAGGTTGTTCACCCGAGGTGAAGGAAGATGGAGGTTCTGACATCTCCCAGCTTTCTTCAGGACTCCCCGGATGAACACCCACAAGAATGCCTCAATGACGCCGCGAGGTCGAGC
>JAGOEM010000226.1 GCA_017997715.1 Ottowia sp. | reverse complement strand
TTGAAGACGCGAGGAAAGGGTTTGGTTCATGCAGAAACTCCGCTTACTGGTAAAGAGATCGGGTTGGAGATGGCTTCGTGCCGGCCGGTGCAGCGCAAGGGCTGGCCCGGCGCTTCGCAGCAAGTGACTACGAATACGAATGATTCCTAATGAGACGATTGTAAGCGCGGGTTTTCCGATGCCCGGCACGAATGTGGGGATTAGCGCTGGATGACGTCCGGTTTCGGGGCCTTGTTGCGCCCCATCTGCGGCGGCCACGCCCGCCCGATGTGCGCTGTCGATCATCGAAGTTAATAGTATTTTAGGCCTGTAGCGCCCGCTGCACGGGCGCAGGCAGCTATATAAACAGTAGCAAATGGCATGCAGGCCCGCAGCTGGCACGCTGCTCGCTTCGCAGTGGGTGGGCGCCACGCCCTACCATACGCAGCTGGATCGAAGACCACACGGAAGAGGGCTTGAGGATGAGTTTGTTTCAATGGCAGGAGCGCCCGACATCGGCGCTGGCGGTCGGTGGCGTCATCGCCCCGGACGAGCGGTTGCCCTGGCCGCAAACCACGGCGATGGGCGTGCAGCACGTCATCGCCATGTTTGGCGCCACGGTGCTGGCGCCGATCCTGATGGGGTTCGATCCGAACCTCGCCATCTTCATGAGCGGCATCGGCACGCTGCTGTTCTACTTCATCACCGGCGGCAAGGTGCCCAGCTACCTGGGGTCGTCGTTCGCCTTCATCGGCGTGGTGATCGCCGCCACGGGCTACGCCGGCACGGGGGCCAACGCCAACATTGGCGTGGCGCTGGGCGCCATCATCGTGTGCGGCTTGCTGTACATGCTGATCGGCGCGGTGGTACAGGCCGTGGGCACGGGCTGGATCGAATCGCTGATGCCGCCGGTCGTCACCGGCGCGGTGGTCGCGGTGATCGGCCTCAACCTGGCGGCCATTCCGATCAAGAACATGGCGGCCAGCAACTTCGACAGCTGGATCCAGCTGGTCACCTTTGTCTGCGTGGCGCTGGTGGCCGTGTTTACCAAAGGCATGGTGCAGCGGCTGCTGATTCTGGTGGGGCTGGCGCTGGCCACCGTGATCTACCTGGTGCTGGCCAACGGCCTGGGCCTGGGCAAGCCGATGGATTTTTCCGGCATTGCCGCCGCGCCGTGGATCGGCATGCCCAACTTCACCGCGCCGGTGTTCGACGGCGGCGCCATGCTGCTGATTGCCCCGGTGGCGCTGATTCTGGTGGCCGAGAACCTGGGCCACATCAAGGCGGTGTCCGCCATGACCGGCCGCAACCTGGACCCGTACATCGGCCGCGCCTTCATTGGCGACGGCATCGCCACCATGGTCAGCGGCGCTGCCGGCGGCACCGGCCAGACCACGTACGCCGAGAACATCGGCGTGATGGCGGCCACACGCATCTATTCCACCGCCGTGTTCATCGTGGCCGCGGTGATGGCGCTGGTGCTGGGCTTTTCGCCCAAGTTTGGCGCGCTGATTCGCGCCATTCCGCTGCCGGTGATGGGCGGCGTGTCGATCGTGGTGTTCGGCCTGATCACCATGGCGGGCGCCAAAATCTGGGTGGACAACAAGGTCAACTTCACCAACCCCGCCAACCTGTTGACCGCCGCCATCACGCTGGTGCTGGGCACGGGCGACTTCACCCTCAAGTTCGGCAGCTTTGCGCTGGGCGGCATCGGCACCGCCACCTTTGGTGCCGTTCTCCTACATGCGCTGCTGCGCCGCCGCGCCTAGGATGGCGCAGGGTCGCCTGGCGCGGCCCTGCTTTGGCTTTAGGCAAGGAGAACACCGTATGAACACCTCTGTTGGGCGCCGCGTGGCGGGCCTTTCCCTCATCGCGGCGGCCGCGGCCCTGGCGGCCTGCGCCGCCCAGCCTTCCGGCGACGGCGGTGCCAACCCGCGCACCCTGGCGTCGGTGCAGCTCAGCTCGGCCGCCGGGGGCGAACCGCAGCCCAACCCGCAGTCGCCGGTGCAGGGCACGCTGAACTTCTCGCAAGTGCGCGACGTGGTCAGCGTCAACGGCACCCTGACCGGGCTGAAGCCAAACGCGCGCCACGCTTTCCACGTGCATGAAAAGGGCGACTGCTCCAAGCCTGATTTCAGCAGCGCCGGCAGCCACTTCAACCCCACCAGCCAGCCGCACGGCGCCTGGGACGGCGCGCATCACCACGCGGGCGACATGCCGCAGCTGATGTCCGACGCCGAAGGCCGGGCCACGGTGTCGTTCAACACCGAATCGATGCAGCTGCGCGGGCCCAACAGCGTCATCGGCAAGGCGGTCATCGTGCACCGCGACCCGGACGACGTGAACGCGCAACCGGTGGGCAACGCCGGCCCGCGCCTGGCGTGCGGCGTGATCAAGGCGGGCAGCTGATCGCCGCGCTGGGCGATCAGCGCAGGGCAGGGCGCATGCACCGCGCCCTGCCGTTTTGAGGGGCATCTTCGGGCATTGTTGCTATTTAAAATATAGCTAATACCGCCCAATTGGCGCGCGCCAACGGCCTAAACTGCTATAAATTGATGCGCGTCAAATCGCAGTGGGCACGCCAAATGCAACGGCTCGGTAAACTAGGGAAAACCCTAGATTTCCTGGGCGCCACCTGGTGCGCAGATTCCTTCGCCTAACCTGCCCACTGCCTGTGACCCTAGCCGACAGCCTTCCCAACGCCCTCGCCACTGAACGTATTCAGCACGCCGGTTTGCGCGCCAAGCGCATGTCGGCCGAGCAAGCCGCCGCCCTGATTCAGCCGGGCTGGAACGTGGGCATGAGCGGCTTCACCGGCGCCGGCTACCCCAAGGCCGTGCCGCGCGCGCTGGCCGCGCACATCGAAGCCGCCCACGCAGCGGGCCAGCCGTTTCGCATCGGCCTGTGGACCGGCGCCTCGACCGCGCCCGAGCTGGACGGCGCGCTGGCCAAGGTCGACGGCATCGACATGCGCCTGCCCTACCAAAGCGACCCGACGGTGCGCGCGCAGATCAACAGCGGCCACATGCAGTACGTGGACATCCACCTGTCGCACGTGGCGCAGTTCGTCTGGTTCGGCTTTCTGGGCCACCTGAACGTGGCGGTGATCGAAGTGGCCGGCGTGCTGCCGGATGGCCGCCTGGTGCCCAGCACCTCGGTGGGCAACAACAAGACCTGGATCGAACAGGCCGACTACGTCATCCTGGAAGTCAACCGCTGGCAGAACGCGGCGCTGGCCGGCTTTCACGACATCTACTACGGCGCCGCGGTGCCGCCGCACCGCAAGCCGATTCCGCTGTGCGCCCCCGACGAGCGCATTGGCGATACCTACCTGCACTGCGACCCGGCCAAGGTGATCGCCGTGGTCGAAACCGAAGCGCCCGACCGCAACACCGCCTTTGCCCCGCCCGATGAGCAGTCCGAGGCGATCGCCGCGCACATCATCGATTTCCTTCAGCATGAAGTGGCCAAGGGCCGCCTGCCCAAGGACCTGCTGCCGCTGCAATCGGGCGTGGGCAACATCGCTAACGCGGTGCTGGCCGGGCTGAACCGCGGCCCGTTCACCAACCTGACCGCCTACACCGAAGTGCTGCAGGACGGCATGCTGGACATGCTGCGCAGCGGCAAGCTGAGCAGCGCCTCGTGCACCGCGCTGTCGCTCAGCGCGGAATCGGCCGAGTATTTCAACGCGCACATCGACGAGTTCAAGGGCCGCATCCTGATTCGCCCGCAGGAAATCAGCAACCACCCCGAAGTCATCCGCCGCCTGGGCCTGCTGGCCATGAACGCGATGATCGAAGCCGACATCTACGGCAACGTCAACAGCACGCACCTGATGGGCAGCGCCATCATGAACGGCATTGGCGGATCGGGCGACTTTGCGCGCAACGCCTACATCTCGATGTTCATGACGCCGTCGATCGCCAAGGACGGCAGCATCAGCTGCATCGTGCCCATGGCCTCGCACGTCGACCACACCGAGCACGATGTGCAGGTCATCGTCACCGAACAAGGCCTGGCCGACCTGCGCGGCCTGGCGCCGCAGCAGCGCGCGCGCCGCATCATCGACACCTGCGCCCACCCGATCTACCGCGACGCGCTGCACGACTACCTGGCGCGCGCCCGCGTGCAGGCCAACGGCCAGCACACCCCGCACGTGCTGCCCGAAGCGCTGAGCTGGCATGAACGCTATCTGCGCACAGGCAACATGCAGCCCTGAGCTGCATTGCATGGCGTTGCGCTGAAACTCAAAAATCATAGCTGCCCACGCCCTTCTGGCGGGCGCTGTGGCCCTATTTGCTTATGAATACTCGGCTGAAGATCAGCCGCCCATGCTATGCGCCGCCAACAGCGCCTGGTGAAACACCAGCGCCGCGCGCGATGGCTGGGGCGATCTCCGCAGCACGCTGACGAAGTCGCAGCGGTAATGCAGCAGCGCAGGGTGCAGCGCGCGCATCTGGCCGCGCTGCACAAAGCTGTCGGCGTAATGGTCGGGCAGAAAGCCCACAAACTGGCCCGACAGAATCAAGGTGGCAATCGCCTCCTGTTCAAACCCCGTGGCCTTGCGCGGCAGCCTTTCGGCGTGCGCCAGTTCCATGTTGGGCGAGTGGTAGCCCAGGCCAGCGAAATCGCTGCGCCGGCGCAGGTTGGCCCAGTCCAGGGACGAATCCTGCGCGTCAAACAAGGCGTGGTCGCGCCCGCAGTACAAATACATGGTTTCGTCGAACAGGCGTTCATAGCGCAGCGTGGCCGAAGCGCGGTGTTCGGGGATGACGCCGACGGCAAAGCTGCCGTCCATCACGCCGCGCTCCACCTGCTGGATCGACCCCACATGCAGGTGCAGCCGCACATCGGGCGCGGCCTGGCAAAAGCGCGCAATCGCCTGGTGGATTTGCGCGTGGGGGTTGCTGGCCGTCTTGTCGAACACCGCCACCGCCAGCTGGCCGCCCATGCGCTGGTGGATGTCGTCCACGCCCGCGCGAAAGCCATCCACCGCCGCCAGCAGGCGCAGCGTTTCGTCGTACACGCGCTGGCCCTCGGCCGTCAGCGCAAAGCCCGCCCGCCCGCGCCGGCACAGCGTCAGGCCCAGGCGTGTTTCCAAATCCTTGATGTGGCGGCTGACCGTGCTGGTGCCAATGTTCAGCTCCAGCTCGGCCGCCGCCATTCCGCCGCAATCCACGACCGCCTTGAACACCTGCAGCAGGCGCATGTCCATGTCGCTGACCTGGCCCAGCACGGCGCGCTGGCGGGGCGCCGACGGGCGTGAAGAGGTGACGGAAACTTTGGCCAACGCGGTTCCTATAAAAGGACACCATCATCGGGCATGGGGCCGGCCTTGGTCAGATGACTGGGCCAACGCGGGCGCGCAGACGCCCCTTCAACCCAGCGCCGGCGCTTTGCAAGCGGCCACGGCCGGCCCAAGGGGCCATGTAACAACTAG
>JAGOEM010000225.1 GCA_017997715.1 Ottowia sp. | reverse complement strand
GCCGCGCACGGTGCCCTTCACTTCGTCGGTGACCAGTGGCTGCTGTGCCCCGGACAGCCGCAGGGCGGTGGCCAGCGATCCGTCACTGCCGGACCAGACCCACAGCGCGCCCAACGCCACGGCCAGCAGCAGGAGGAGCCCGATCAGCAGCCACAGCAAACCGCGCCACACCCGGCGCGCGCGCGATGTGCGCCGACTGGCCTGAGGCGGCGTTTCAGCATCAAATTGGCCGCCAGCGCCCGCTGGATGGGCGCTAATAGCTATCGAATCAATAGTATTCGGCTCGCCTGGCGCGGCGCCTGCGGCTTCAGGCGCGCGGCCGCCAGGGCTGGGGCCATTCTCTTGCCCGGCCATCAGAAGACAAAGCCCACGGTCATGTGCAGCCGGATGGCCTTGGTCTTCAGGCCGTAGGCCACGTCCAGCGCCATCGGGCCCACTGGCGTGATCAGCCGCACGCCGGTGCCCACGCCCCAACGGGCCCGCAGGTCGCGCGCTTCATTGGCCACGCCGCCCACGTCGACGAACAGCGTGTGTTCCAGCAGGCCCGGAAAGCGGTCCTGCAAGATCGGGCGCTGCCATTCCACGCTGCCCACCGCCATGTAGCGGCCGGGGCCGACCAAATCATCGCCAAAGTCGATGCCGATCTTGCGGTAGCCGTAGCCGCGCACCGTGGTGTCGCCGCCGGTGCGGAACATGTAGGTGGACGGCAGGCGCGCCTGCTTGGCCGCCAGCACCGCGCCGGCTTCGGTGCGCATCACCAGCCGGCTGCCGCCGCTGCCCATGGGCATCATGCCCAGCCAGCGGCCGTTCAGGCGCAAAAAGGGCTTGCGTTCGCCCAAGGTGGTCATGCCCGCGCCCACCTCGCCCGCCAGGCCGTAGCCGGCGGTGGGCACCGGCAAGGTGTTGAAGTAACGCCCGGTCCAGGCGTAGTTCAGGCTGATGGCGGCGCCATCGCCCAGCAGCGCGTTGGGCACCGAACGGCTGCCAGAGCCGGTGACGCTGGCGTGGTCGTATTGCAGGTACAGGTTGCGGTCGTACCGCTCTTCGGTCTTGATCGAACCCAGCCGCAGCGTTTGCGAGGTGGTGTTCAGCGCACCATCGTCCTGGCGCATGTAGCGCGCCAGCGCCGCCCAGCGCCAGCCACTGGCGCGCGGCAACGATGTCCATTCGGTCTGCAGCAGCGGCTCTTTCAGGTTCAGGTTGAGCTTGGTGTCGGCGCGCCAGCTGGTGCCCAGTGCCTGGTTGTCGCGGTGTTCCAGCGTGACGCGCGGGCCGCTGTCGGTGCTGTAGCCCACGCCCAGCTGCACCTTGTGGCGCGTGGCCTCGCGCACGCTGTAGGTCACCGGCGCGGCGTTGGGGTCGCTTTCCGGGTCGATGCTGATGTAGGCCGAGTCGTAATACCCGCTGCCCGCCAGGCGCTGCTGCGCGTCGACCAGTTTCTTCTGGTCGTACACGTCGCCCGGCTTCAGCCACGACAGGCGTTCGGCCAATTCGGGCGGATAGCGCTGGGCGCCCCTAACGTTGGCCGCGCCCAGGCGAAACAGCGGCCCGGAATCCAGCCGCACGCCCAGCTTGGCCGTGGCCTCGGGCGCGCTGATGTCGGCCACGCTGTAGCTCATGCGCCCGCGTGGGTAGCGCCGCTCGATCAACTGGCGCAGGGCGCCGGTCTTGGCGCTGGACCAGCGGCTTTGCGTGAAGCGCCGGCCCTCGTCCAGGCCCCAATCGTCCACGATGCCGGTGCGCTGGGCCACGGCGGCTGCGTCGGTCGATTGGGCGATGTCGCCTTCAAATTCGATGTTGACGGCCTTCACCGTGGTGGCCTCGCCCGGCGTGATGGCGATCACCACCGTGGGCCGGCCGCCGGCGGATGCGGCTTCGCGCGTCACCGTGATCTGCGGGTTGAAGTAGCCCTCGGTGCCCAGCAGGTTGCGCACGTCGCTTTCGGTCACGGCCATCAGGCGCGCGAATTCGGCTTCGTCCAGGTCGGCCACGGCGCGGAAGCGGCGCAGCTCGGTGTGGTTGTCGATCAGCGCTTTCAGGTCTTTGTCGGCTACGTCCACCCGGATGTCGAAGGCCGGTTCGGCCGCTGTGTCGCCCGGTGCGCCCACCTCGCCGCTGGGCGTAAGGGCGCCCACGGCCGACGCGCTGGCCACGGCGGGGCTGTCCGCATCGGCCTTGTCATCGCGCAAAAAGGCGCACCCAGGCAGCCCCAGGGCCAATGCCAGCAGCCAGGGCAAAGGGCGTTGAAGGCGCAGCAGGGCGGGTCCAGACGTCATCCCGACCGAGTTTAGTGGCTGACTTTGTGGGAGAAGGCCGCGAATTTGGTGTCAACAGAGACGGCTTGTTACAGCGATATGCTTGATCTGGGTAAACCTGTAGGCAAATTGATTCGGCCAATCTTTGACGCAGGAGGACAGAATTCGATCATGAATGCCAGTCCGGTATCACCGCCCGGTGTCCGTTCGCCTGCCGTTGGCTTTGAGCAGCCTTTTGAAATGCTGCAAGCCTGCCACGAGCGCGTGCAGCGCAGCCTGGATCTGCTGCAACGCCTGATCGCCCACGTCGACCAGAACGGCTGCGATGCCGACGCGCGCAGCGCCGCCGCCGACGTGCAGCGCTACTTTGACGTGGCGGGCCCCCACCACCACGAGGACGAAGAGCGCCACGTGTTTCCCCTGCTGGCCGATGACCCCAGTGCGCGGCTGCGCCAGACCGTCGTCTTGCTGGAAAACGACCACCTGCTGATGAACGCCATCTGGCAGCGCCTGCGCCCGGCGCTGCAGCGCTGGCAGGGCGATGCGGACAACGGCCCCATGACCGAGCTGGAACGCACCTTCGCCAGCGATTTCACCCAGGCCTACCAGCGCCACATTGCGCTGGAAGAGGGCGTGCTGTACCCCGCGGCACGCGCGCTGCTGAGTGCGGACGATCTGCGCGAAATGGGCAATGAAATGGCCGCCCGGCGCAGGCGGGACTAGCGCAGGCAGCTATTATTTAGATAGCATTCGCATGGCGTCTTCCAGGCCCTTCAGGGTCAGCGGAAACATGCGCTGGCTCATCAGCTGCTGAACGATGGCGATGCTCTGGCGGTATTGCCACACGCCCTGCGGCTCCGGGTTGATCCAGGCGAATTTGGGGAAGGCGTGCGTCAGCCGTTGCAGCCATTCGGCGCCCGCCTCTTCGTTGCTGTATTCCACGCTGCCGCCGGGCTGCAGGATTTCATATGGGCTCATGGTGGCGTCGCCCACGAAGATCAGCTTGTAGTCCTTGTTGTACTTGCGAATGATGTCCCAGGTGGGGAACTTCTCGGCAAAGCGGCGGCGGTTGTTCTTCCACATGAAGTCGTACACGCAGTTGTGGAAGTAATAGAACTCCAGGTGCTTCATCTCCGCCTTCACGGCTGAAAACAGCTCTTCCACGCGGTGAATGTGTTCGTCCATGGTGCCGCCCACGTCCATCAGCAGCAGCACCTTCACGCTGTTGTGGCGCTCGGGCACCATCTTGATGTCCAGCCAGCCCGCGTTGGCGGCGGTGGAGCGGATGGTGTCGGGCAGGTCCAGCTCGAAATCGCTGCCGGTGCGCGCAAACTTGCGCAGCCGGCGCAGCGCCACCTTGATGTTGCGCGTGCCCAGCTCCTGCGTGTCGTCGTAGTCGCGGTAGGCGCGCTGGTCCCACACCTTCACGGCGCTCTTGTTGCCGCCCTTGCCGCCGATCCGCACACCCTGCGGGTTGTAGCCACCGTGGCCAAACGGGCTGGTGCCGCCAGTGCCAATCCACTTGTTGCCGCCCTCGTGGCGTTCCTTCTGCTCTTCCAGGCGTTTCTTGAGCGTCTCCATCAGCTCGTCCCAGCCCATGGCTTCGATGGCGGCCTTTTGTTCGGGCGTCAGCTCGTTTTCGAGGATCTTGCGCAGCCATTCGGCCGGAACTTCCTTGCGGAAGTCGGTGAGCATCTCAACGCCTTTGAAATAGGCGGCAAACGCGCGGTCGAACTTGTCGTAGTGCTTTTCGTCCTTGACCAGCGCCGCGCGCGACAGGTAATAGAAGTCGTCGATCGAGCAGGCATCGGGTTGGCGCGGGCCCACCACATCGGCCTGCAGCGCTTCCAGCAAGGTCAAAAACTCCTTCACCGACACCGGCAGCTTGGCGGCGCGAAGGGTGTAGAAAAAGTCGATCAGCATGGCACGGCCTTGTTTGACGGGCGATTATCGGGCGCAGCCCCATTGTGGCCGCGTCGCCAACAGGACGTGCGACCGCCTGTGCAATGGCGCTGGCCGTGCGGGGCCGATGCCCGCCCCGCGCTAGCATGCGGGCGACACGACTCATGAAACGGGCATTCCCATGGCGCTGACCTGGCCGCACCACCTGTTGGATCTGCTGTGGGCAGGGCTGGTGTTTGTGGTGCACCTGATCACCGTGGCCCGCGCGCTGACGCGGCCCAACCGCACGCCGGCATCGCGCGTGGCGTGGGTGGCGACGATCATGCTGCTGCCCATCGCCGGCGTGCTGGCTTACCTGCTGCTGGGCGAAACCAGCATCGGGCGAGGGCGCTTTGAACGTTTGCGGCGCACCCAATCGGCGCTGCGCCTGCCGCCGCATCCGCCAACCCTGGTGCCTGAACACGCGGCGCCGCTGTTTGACCTGGCGGGCTCGGTCAACGGCTTGCCCGCGGTGGGCGGCAACCGCATCGCCCTGCTGGGCGACCCGCTGGCGCCGGCCAGCGAGCCCATGCGCAACCCCCGGGCCGCGATGGAGGCGCTGATCGGCGATATCGAGCAGGCGCGCCTGCACATCCACATCGCCTTCTATATCTGGCTGGACGATGACACCGGCACGCGCGTGGCCCAGGCCGTGGCAGCGGCGGCCAGGCGCGGCGTGCAGTGCCGCGTGATGATCGACGCGCTGGGCTCGCGCCGCTTTCATGGGGGCGCGCTGTGGCGGCTGATGGAAGCCGCTGGCGTGCAGCTGCTGGCCACGCTGGACGACATCAACCGCATCTGGCGCCTGCCGTTCAGCCGGGTAGACCTGCGCGACCACCGCAAGCTGGCGGTGATCGACAACCGCATCGGCTACTGCGGCAGCCAGAACTGCGCCGACCCGGAATTCCGCACCAAAACCCGCTTTGCCCCCTGGGTAGACGTGCTGCTGCGCTGCGAAGGGCCGGTGGTCAGGCAGATGCAATGCCTGTTCCTGAGTGGTTGGATTCCCGAAAAAGGCGGCGCCGACCTGGAGACGCTGCCCAGCCAAGAACCGGTTGCGCAGTTTGCCGACGGCTGCGTGGCGCAGGTGTTTGAAACCGGCCCGGTGACGCGCCACAACGCCATGTCCGACATGTTCGTCGCCAGCATGTACGCCGCGCGCACCGAGCTGCTGATCACCACCCCGTACTTTGTGCCCGACGAAGCCATGCTGCGCGCCCTGTGCGCGGCGCCAC
>JAGOEM010000224.1 GCA_017997715.1 Ottowia sp. | reverse complement strand
GATCTGCTCGCGGCCTATGACACGGGCGACATCAAGCGCGGCGACCATCGCGGGCACAGGCCCGTGGTGATCGTCTCGACGGAACGATTCAACCGGCTCACGTCCTGCCCAATCATCCTGCCGATTACCAACGGCGGCGGCCTTGCGTGTCGCATGGGCTTCGCCGTGCCATTGAAGGACACTAAAACAACCGGCGTCGTGCGCTGCGATCAGCCCAGCGCCCTCGATGTGACCGCCCGCAATGGACGCCACATCGAAAGCCTGCCGGCGGCGCTCATGGATGAGGTCTTGGCGGCAGCGGCCGAGAGATTCGAGTGAGGTTGGTGACTCGGTGCGCGGCAAGCCCCGCTGTTCAGGTCGAGGCTTGCCGCGCGCCGGGTCACAAAAGGCGCGTTGATTGTCCTTGGGCTGCGAGAAGTGCCACCGCCTTCTTATCGAAGGAAACGAAGGTTTCCCCACCGAGCCAATTACCTTCGTAGGCAATGACGCCATCGGCAAAGTCTCCGCCTGCGTCGAGTACCAGCAAACCAGCCTCCACGGCGGGCCGGTTCACTTCCACGTTGGCGGCGGCCAGCAGCGCCCGAATCGCGCTGGCCGCGTCGGCTTGCTGAAAGCCATATACGCGCAGCAGCACCCAAACAAATTCGCACAGGCACGGGAGCGCGACAGCAATCAACTCGGCGTCAGTCAAGACTGCGGCGGCGACGGTCGCTTGTGCCGGATCGTCACGCACAACAGCACGCACAAGGACGTTGGTATCGACTGCTACCTTCATGGTTTACCTGCCCAGCCTTGCGCCGCCGCCTCGTTGATTTCCTCGATGGTGGCAACCTTCTGCGTTCTGCCTGCGAGCAGACCAACAAAGCCGGCTATCGTCCCAGCGGGCCGCGCTGCCTTGAGTACGCCCCGACCACCTGGCAGTAAGTCCAACTCGATCTTGTCGCCTGGCTTGATGCCGAGGTGTTGCAGTACGTCCTTCCGAAACGTCACTTGTCCCCGCGCGGTAACGGTCAACGTTGTCATGGCGATGTACCTCGCAATCGTGTCGGTTAATGCCCTGCAGAGTAATGCAAAAACGCCTTACTGTCAAAGCAGGCCGAAAAAAAGCCGGTTGATAAGGCAACCGGCTTGGAGGAGAGGTTGATGGGCGCGCGGAGCGTGCCCATCAACATGGGCCTTTTACTTGCCCCAGCATTCGGTCACGATGGCGCCGCTGGTGGCGCCATTGGCGCCACGCAGACCGGTGTTGGTCAAGGTGTAGTTGCCACACTTGTCGTTGGCTTGAGAGCCTTTGGGTGAGGCAGTGAGCCTGAACGTAGTGCCATTCGTAGAGCCCTGAATTGGCGATTCGAGGGAAATGTCATAGCGGTCGTTCGGGACGGTCTTGAGGTTGGCGGGAAATTGCGCGGTCAGCGGGTAGGTGCCCGTGGCCGTCGCCGCGCGCTCCATCCACTGCGCCGCCTGCAACAGGCCGGCGCGCGCTTCCGCGCGGTGGCCACGGCGCACGTACTCCTGATAGCTCGGGTAGGCGATGGCCGACAGGATGCCCACAATGGCCACCACGATCATCAGCTCGATCAGCGTGAAGCCGCGTTGTGCCTGGCGTTTCATTGTTTGCGTTCTCCGGTTCATGGTGCCTGCCCTTCCTTACTGCAACTGGCGCCAGACGGGGCGCAGCGCCTGCTCGGGAAAGCGCGCCAGCTTCTCGATCTTGTTCTTGTCATCCACGTCGCCCGCGCTGTGCGGGCCCGTGGTCACGATGTTGTGCGTGCCAGCAGTCGTGTTTGTGCGGGAAAACGGGGCGTCCAGGTGGTTGATCACACCGTCGGCGTTGCCGTCCATCAGCGGCACCCGGGGATTCTTGCCGTCCATGATGTTGACGAAGGTGCGGAACTGCTGCTCGCCGTTCACGGTGACTTCGTCGCAGCTTTCGACGGTGGCATCGCCCGCGCTGCCGGAGGGGCGCTGCGGCACCTGCGAGTACACCGCCAGCACGTTGCTGCCGTCGTAGAACGACATCGGCTTGAGCAGGCGCTCGCCGGCCACCGGAAAGTCCAGGTACCAGCCGTTGAAGTCCTTCCAGGTTTCCAGCTTCAGCTCCTGGCTGGGGGTGTCGGCAGCCAGCCCGCCCTTGCCGCTCGCGCTGCCGGTGACCTTCTGCTTGGCCAGTTTGGCAGCGCCCACCCCCGTGCCCAGCGGCGCGGGCGCCGGCACGTCGGTACAGCCGGTCGTACCACCGCAGCTGTGGCCCGGATGCACTTGCAGGCGCTTGCCCAGCGCGGTGTCGATTACCTTGTAGCGCGTGTTGTCCAGTACCGAGTACAGGGTTTGCACGTCGGTGCTGCCCGGGTCGGCGGTGGTCACGTTGCGGCCCGTGCCAAAGGCCACCATCATGCCGCCCACGGGCACGGTTTTCAGGCTCGCGCCCGTGCCCACCTGCTGCATGCGGTCGTTGGCGCGCACGATGGGCGGCGCGCTGATGGGCTGGCGCTTGGCGCTTGGGCCGCTGCCGTGTTCGGCCGTGAACAGCGGCTGACCACCGAAGGCCACTTTCCAGCCCGTGCCGGTGACGATGCCGTTGGCATCTTCGCCCGGCGTGATGGCCGTCAGGTCGAACTTCCACAGGTTGCCCCGGTTGTCGCCCGCGTACACCACGTCGGCGCGGCCGTCGCCGTTCAGGTCCACCAGCTGCGGCGCGGCCAGGCCGTTGTCCTGCGCCTCGCCGGTGCCGGCGGCGTCGGTGGTGACGGGAATGCGCAGCAACTCCTTGGCACCGTCCAGGTACTGGATCAGCAGCACCGGGCGCTGGTTGGCGCTGTTGTAGCCGTTGCCCATCACCACGGCCCAGCGGTCGTCGTTCAGGCGCGTGATCTGGGCGGCGCGCTGGCCGATGTCCTCGTCGCGCACGGGCGCGGCGGTAACGTGGCCCAGGTCGGCGTTGGCGTCGTCCGGGTCGGGCGCGGTTGCCTCGTTGCCCAGCAGGGTGCGGTCCATCACCACCAGCTGCGCGGCATTGCCTTCGGCGAACTTGGGCGCCTTGATATTGGTGCCGTCCGGCTCCTTGTCGGGGTTGGTCACGTCCAGCACGAAGTAGCCCCGGCCGCCCGCGCCCAGCGTGCCCACCAGCAGGGTGCGCCAGTCAGGGGCGATGGTCGTATCGCTGGGGTTGTTGGCGATGTTCACGTCCCCCGTCATCGGCGAACCATCGACGAAGTAGCGGTGGCTGTAGTTGGGCTCGGTCAGCTTCTTCAGGTTGCCATACACACCACGCGGCACGTAGGCGAGCAACTCGGTGCCGCCATCCTTGACCGAAAAGCCGTGCAGCATGCCATCGTTGCCGCCCACGTACAGCATGGGCGTGCGATTTCTGTTGATGCGGGTGAAGGCGGAGTAGCCGGGCAGCGCATGGTTGCTCACCGGGCGCCCGGTGTACCACACCTGCGAGTTCACGATGTCGCCCTGGCGCGAGGCGCGCCAGCGGAAGGGCTGGGTGGTGTCGTCCACGCTGGCGCGCTGCTTGCTCTTGTCGCCGCGCAGGTAGTTCAGTTGGTCCTGGCCGCCCAGCGCGGTTTTTTGCGCCGTGCTCAGCCTGGACTCGTCGGAGGCCCACTTGAAGGGCACACCCCTGTTCACGGCCGTGGCATCGCCCCAGCTGAGCACCACGCGGCTGGCGATCGCGGCGTTGCTCAGGTCGTCGAGCTTCTTGGCCGTGCCGGCGGCGTCCCAGGGGGCGCCCTCGGCCTCGGTGGTGCCGTCGGCCTTGACCTTGTAGGCCTTGATGGTGCCGCTCCAGCCCTTGGTGGGGTCGTATTCGGCCACGTACTGGCCAACGTCGCTGCGCGAAACGCTGCTGCCGCTGGTGGCGGCGCTGCTGGTGCCGGGCTTGTTTTCGGAATTGATCTTGCCAAGGATCTCGCGGAAGGCTTTTTCCAAGTCCTCGGCCTGCTCGACGGCATAAAAACGGCCCCGTCCGTTCAAGGCGGCGTGCCACAGATCGAGTGCGCGAACGCTCTCGCCAAGACTCATCGCCGGCCACCACCGGGCACCAGTGACGAGATCAGGAAAGCTGCCCGTATAGTCAAAAGGCACTTTCTGCGTCGGAGCTATGATGGTCGGGTCACCCGGCCAAGTTACCGCGTCATTACTGAAGCCGATGGTGTAGGTGACCATGTTGGCCCAGGTGGCCGGGTTGTATTTCGGGTTCCAGTATTTGTCCAGCGTGGCGCCAGGGCCAAAGCTTTCGGTCGCGGGCGCAGCGTTGTATTCGTCGGTAGTTTTTACCTGACCGGTCAGGCCGGACGTCTGCAAGGGTTTGGCCCAGCTGTAGAAGGCCCAGTCGGCCAGGGTGCCGTTGGCATTGTCCGCATAAGGGCGCTGTTTGTTGTACGTCTTTCCATCGGGCAGCGTCTGGGTGAAGCTGTCACCCTCGCCAGACGGCGGAACCTGGTCGTAGTATGTGTTCCAGCGTCCGTCGGACATGAAGATATGGTAGTTGCGCCGGCAGGCCAGATAAGGGGCGCCTTGCTCCCCGGGCTTGGAGGCCCAAGGGCTGTTTTGATCCAAGCCCCGGCGCATATAGGCGTCGGCCTGCTTGAACATGGGGTGCGATGGTGTGCCGCCACTCGGACGCAAACGATTCACAAAATCCCGGAAATTCGTGCGATGGGTAGATTCCAGCGGTCGCATGGAGTTTTCCGCCATGCCGGGCTGATTGACGTTACCCGCTCCCCGCGACCCACCGTTGTTCCACATCGCCTGCCAGGCCAGGCGAATCTGGCGGTCGGGCAGCAGGCTTTGGTCGCTGAATGTAGAGCGAAGCGCGTCCTTCAGCACATTCATGCGTGCATCGTTGCGCCTGGGGCCAGAACCACCTACCGGCCAACCCATCGATCCCGAGTCGTCCACCGAGATAATCACGTTCGGCGCCACGTAAGGCTTGACCGAGGCGGGGGGCGACTGGGCCAGGTCGAGCGCCCAGGCGCCCGAGGGCAGCAGGGCGGCGCCAGCGGCCAGGGCCAGCAGGCTCTTGCGGCAGCGAAGGCGGTTGGGCATGTGGTGGTGGGGCATGGTGTGTGCTCCTTTTTCAGAATTCATTTCATCGTTTCTCAGGCTGGGTGCAGGCAAAGGCCGGCACCGGAGGCGTGACGCGCTCAATCCTTGGTGATCTGCCGGGCATAGGTCTGTTGCAGCACGACGCGGGAGTTGGGCTTGAGGCCCTGGGCCAGCGCGGTGATGCGGTACACCACGTGGGGCTTGAGGTTGAGGGGCAGCAAATCCAGGTTGGTGCTACCCGAGCCGCCGACGATCACGCCCGAGCTTTTGCTGCTCTGGTCGTAGGGCAGCACCTCGATCCAGTACCAGCCGCCCTTGCCGGCGCCGGCTTGTTGCAGGATGGGGTTGGCGGGGTTGCTGCTGTCGCCTTTCTTGGCGCCGGTGTACTGCCCATAGCGCGCGCCCACGTTGGG
>JAGOEM010000059.1 GCA_017997715.1 Ottowia sp. | reverse complement strand
TGGCCCGCTGCATCGTTCCACGAATAGGACGACCAACAGCCTGGGGCACAGGGTGATGCGCTCCAGACGCTGCTCAGACGGATTGCTGTGCCGCCACGGCACTCGCTGAGCGGCGGAACCTCATTCCGTCCAGCACCAGCCCCGCGCCAGCGGCTACCATTGGCAGCTTCACCCCTTTGCATCTGATTGGCAGTCGTGCCCGCGTATACCTTTGAAGCCCTGCAAGCCGACGGCAAGACCCGCAAGGGCATCGTCGAGGCCGATACCGCCAAGGCTGCTCGCTCGCTGCTGCGAGGCCAGTCGCTGGTGCCCATCCAGGTTGACCCCGTTTCCGTCGGCGAGCGCACCGCAGCCGGTGCGCCGCAAGCAGGGGGCTGGGGCCAACGCGCCTTCAACAGCACGCAGTTGGCGATCTGGACGCGCCAATTGGCCGGCCTGGTCGGATCCAGCCTGCCGCTGGAACGCTCGCTTTCCGCCCTGGCCGACGAATCCGAGGACGTGCGCCAGCGCAACCTTATTGCGGCGCTCCGCGCCGAGGTGAACGCGGGATCGTCGCTGGCCAAGGCCATGGCCATGCACCCCGGCGCATTCTCGCCCGTCTACACCGCCGTCATTGCAGCGGGCGAGCATGGCGGCCACCTGGGTACGGTGCTGGAGCGCCTTGCCGATGACCTGGAAGAGCGCCAGGCGCTTCGGTCCAAGCTGATCGGCGCGGCACTCTACCCGGCCATCGTCACCGGGGCCGCCATCGTGATCGTCGCGTTTCTGGTGACCTATGTGGTGCCCCAGGTAGCGACCGTGTTCACGGGAACCAAGCACACCTTGCCATGGCTGACATCGGCCATGCTCGCGATGTCGGACGGCGTGCGCAGCTATGGCTGGTGGGCCCTGGGCATCTTCGCGGTGCTGCTGGTGGCTGGCCGGCTGGCGCTGAGAAACGCCGCCGCGCGGCAGCGCTTCGACGCCGCGTGGCTGGAACTGCCCCTGATCGGGCGACTTGCGCGGGGCTACAACACGGCCCGATTTGCCAGCACGCTGGCCATGCTGGCGGGCGCTGGCGTACCGATCCTGCGAAGCCTTCAAGCGGCTTCGGAAACCCTGAACAACCAAGCCATGCGGGCCGATGCGGAAGACGCCTTGGTGATGGTCCGCGAAGGGGCGCCGCTGGCTTCGGCCTTGGCCCAGAAGAAGCGTTTTCCGGGGCTGCTGGCGATGTTTGCCAGACTGGGCGAGCAAACCGGTCAGCTGCCGATCATGCTGCAGCGCGCAGCCAATCAGCTGTCCGCGGAAGTGCAGCGCCGTGCCATGCAACTGGCCACAGTGCTGGAACCCCTGTTGATCCTCGCCATGGGCGTGATCGTGATGCTGATTGTGCTGGCGGTGATGCTGCCCATCATTCAGCTGAACCAGTGGGTCAAATAGCCCGCCACTTCGCGCCAGACACCCGCACCATGCCCGCCACGTTGCAAGACCAGTTGGTCGTCGCGATCTCCTCGCGCGCGCTGTTCGATTTTGAAGAAGAGAACCGCCTTTTTGAGACCGGTGACGCTGAAGCCTACGTCGAAATGCAGCTGCAGCGCATCGACATCCCCGCGCCGGCGGGCGTGGCTTTCTCACTGGTCAAGAAGCTGCTGGCTTTCAATGAGCCGGACCATCAGCGCGTCGAAGTGGTGGTGCTTTCCCGCAACGACCCCGCCAGCGGCATGCGCGTGTTTCGCAGCGTGGCGGCGGCCGGCATGCGCGTAGAGCGCGGGGTGTTCACGCAAGGGCGCGATCCGTTCCGCTATCTGAAGCCGCTGGGGGCGCACCTGTTTCTGTCGGCCAACGAAGCCGATGTCCGCCAGGCGCTGGCGCTGGGGTTTCCGGCGGCGCGCGTGGCCGTGGGGTCCGTGCGCGCGGGCGAAAACCATCCCCACGAAGTGCGCATTGCATTCGATGGCGATGCCGTGCTTTTTGCGGACGAAGCAGAGCAGGTGTTTCAAAAGAAAGGGCTTGCCGCTTTCCAGGCGCACGAAAAGCGCAAGGCCGAACTTCCCCTGCCCGACGGCCCCTTCAAGCCCCTGCTGGCCGCCCTGCACCGCCTGCAGCACGCAGGCAGCCAGGCGATGCGTTTGCGCACAGCGCTGGTTACGGCACGCAGCGCACCGGCGCATGAACGCGCCATTCGCACCCTGATGCACTGGGGCGTCGGCGTGGATGAGGCCATGTTCCTTGGCGGCCTGCCCAAGGGCGAATTCCTGCGCGAATTCGAGCCAGATTTCTTCTTTGACGACCAGACCGGCCATATCGAGCACGCAGCCCGGCATGCACCGGCCGGCCATGTTGCAGGCGGCGTTACAAATTCTGTGGCCCCCCAGGAAACCCAAGGCCGCCGCAAGCGCTCCAAATAGCATGAGATCACCGCTTCAACTTCTGGCCGCGTCGTGCCTGTTCGCATCGATCACATGGACGGGCCTGGCCGTAGCCCAAGTACCCGATTCCACCGCGCCAGCCCCCGAGGCCAAGCCCACCAAGTCGCAGCCGCGCAGCAAAGGCGAAGATCAGGCGGTGAAATGGTTCGGCATGCTGGATGCCGATGGCGACGGACGCGTGTCGCGCAAAGAAGCTGAGGTGGGCATTCGTTTGCGCCCTTCGCTGGCCGATGACTTCAAGGCCGCCGATCTGAACGGCGATGGGTATCTGACGCAGGAAGAAATTCGCACGGTGGCCGAGCGCCGTCGCGTGGAACGCCAAGCCCGCCGGGAGCGCGAACGCACCGCAGCGGCGCGACAAAAGCCGACCGGCGGTTCCGACCGCTGACGCGGGCACAGGTAGGGCGGCCGCACGGTCACAGCGCGGCGTCTAGTGCACCTTCTCCAGCCCCGTGACCAGTGCCTGCACCCACGGCTGTACCAAATGCCCCAGCAGCAGTCCCACGGCCCCGCTGACGGCCACCGCCACCATGGACATCACCAGGCTGCGAATGAGCGACCGGTCGCCCATTCGCAGCACAAAACTCAGGCTGAAAGCCATGCTGGTGAACGACGCCAGGATCGCGCCCACGCCTGCTGTGGCGGGCGGGATGCCACCTTGCTCTGCCAAGGTGGCCGCTGCGGCCACGGCGCTGGCACTTGAAAACACCCCGCCGATGATGCTGACCGCGTAAAAGCCTGCATCGCCAAACTGCCTTTGCGTCAGGGCGCCGGCGATGTGCAGCACCAGAAAAATGGCCCCGTACTTGAGCGCCTGCGGCAGCGAAAAAGGCATGTCCATGTGCAGCTCGGGCGCGACCACGCCCCCATAGCGGCGGCGCCGGTGCATGCTCCAGGCCACCAGCAACGCGCTGGCGGCCAGCATCAGTGCCAGCGGCAGCGCAGCGCCAAGCAAGGCCGCCGGTGCAATCAAAGCCAGCAGCGTGCCGTTGCGCGCAATCATGGCCGCCATGGCCAGCAGTACACCGCGGTAGGCCGTACCGGCGAACGTCGCGCCCATTTCGCGCATGCGGCTCGAAAGCTCGATCACCGTGATGTTGCTGTTGACCAGGCCACCGAAGAAGCCCGACAGTTCGGTGCCGCGCGTCCCGTACAGCTTCCACAACATGTAGTTGAAAAAGCCAATACCGGCAATCAGGATCACCGTGACCCACGCCGCACGGGGCTCGATCAGGCCCCACGGGCCCATCGCCCCCTCAGGCAGCGCGGGGTAGATCACGATGGCCAGGATCGCCAGCAGCAAGGCAGAGCGGACTTCGCTTTCCGAAATCCCCATCGAAAAGTCCGCCAGCCGTTCCTTCCAGGCCAGCAGCGCGGTGGCCATGATCATCACGGCGGCGGGCGTCAGTGTGTGGCCTTGGCCGGCCAGCACGCCCGAAAAGGCGGTGACCATCATGGCGGCCGAGGTGGTCAGCTCGGTGCCCTGTCCTGCGCGCAAAGAAGACAGGTTCAGCAGCAGCGCGACCAAGCAGGTGAAGGCCAAGGCACTCAAGCCGTAAGCGGTGCCCATCGCGCCGCCCATGGTGCCTAGCAGCCCGATGAAACCGAACGTGCGCAGGCCCGCTTCCTTGCGGCGGCGCTCGCGCTCCAGGCCAAGCAGCAAACCCAACGCCAGGCCCAAGGCCATGCGCATCAGGATCTGGGCATATGGCCACTCGGCCTGCGGCAACGCCAACCCGGTTTCCAACATCCTGCCACCCCCTTGCACGCGCCGGCTGCCGCCCCTTGACGCCCTACCCCGCCCGCGCGAATCCGGTCAGTCTAGGCGCTCTGCGCCGGATTGTCATGCCACTGACATATTTCGCCGCCCCTGGCAGGCCGTTGGGCGCACGCCTATGATCGCGTCCCGCACCCAGCCATGGAGCCGCCTCATGCGTTCCGCCGCCAAGCTTGCCAACTCAGCGCGCTTTCTGCGCCAGGTCGTTCATCTTTCGCTGCCCTACTTCAACTCGGGCGAACGGTGGAAGGCACGCGGGCTGTTGGCGGCCATCGTCGCGCTCAACCTGGCAGCGGTGTACATGCTGGTGTTGCTGAACGAGTGGAACCGGGTTTTCTACGACGCGCTGCAGAACAAGGACGCGGCCGTGTTCTGGGCCCAGTTGGGCCGATTCACCTACCTCGCGATGATCTTCATCGTCATTGCCGTGTACCGCTTCTATCTGACGCAGTGGCTGCAGGTGCGCTGGCGCGCCTGGATGACGCGCGATCTGATGGACCGCTGGCTCAGCGGCCAAGCGTTCTACCGCATGGAACTGGGCCGCTACGCGGGCGCGCCCGAACCCGACACCACCGCCGCCGGCCTGCCCCAGCCCGGCCAGCGCGTACCCGACAACCCCGACCAGCGCCTGCAGGAAGACGTCAACCTGTTCACCACGCAGACGGTCAGCCTGTCGATGGGCTTTTTGAACGCCGTGGTCACCCTGATCAGCTTTGTCGGCATTCTGTGGACGCTGTCGGGCAGCTTCAGCTTTTCAGCGGGCGGGCACCAGTTCACCATTGCCGGCTTCATGGTGTGGATGGCGGTGCTGTACTGCGGCGTGGGCAGCGTGCTGACGCACTACATCGGCCGCCCGCTGATCGGGCTGAATTTCGAGCAGCAAAAGCGCGAAGCCGACTTCCGCCACCACCTGGTGCGCGTGCGCGAATACAGCGAGGCGATCGCGCTGGACAAGGGCGAATCGGTGGAATACCGCAACCTGGATGTGCGCTTTTCATCCGCACTGGCCAACTACATCCGGCTGATCCGCAAGCAAAAGCAGCTGGTGGGCTTCACCAACCTGTTCGGCCAGGCGGCGGTGGTGTTTCCCTTCATCGTTGCCGCGCCGCGCTTTTTCAGCGGTGCGATTCAGCTGGGCGAGCTGATGCAGATCGGCTCCGCCTTTGACCGCGTGCAGGGCGCGCTGTCGTGGTTCGTCGACAACTACGACAACCTGGCCAGCTGGCGCGCCACCACCGAGCGGCTGACCAGCTTCGAAGCCGCACTTTTCAAGCAAAACAAGCCTGTAGCGCCCGTCCACACGGCGCGACCAGCTATCAATAATGAAGCAATTCAGGCGCAGGACCTGACCGTGCAGCTGCCCACCGGCGCAACCCTGTTGCAGCACACCCAGCTGCAGATGGCGCCGGGCCAGCACACGCTGGTGCAAGGGCCATCGGGCAGCGGCAAATCCACCCTGCTGCGTGCGCTGACCGGCATCTGGCCATGGGCCAGCGGCACGGTTTCGCTGCCGGCGCAAACGGCGGTGATTCCGCAGCGCCCCTACTTCCCCGACGGCAGCCTGCGCGACGCGCTGGCCTACCCCGCCGCCGCCAGCGACTACACCGACCAGCAATTGCGCGACGCCTTGCAAGAAGCGCTGCTGCCCGACCTGCTGGGCCGCCTGGACGACCGCGACAACTGGACCCAGAAGCTGAGCGGGGGCGAGCAGCAGCGTTTGGCCATCGCGCGGGTGCTGCTCAAAAAGCCCGCGTGGGTGCTGGCCGACGAAGCCACCAGCGCGCTGGACACCGAGGCCGAACAGATCCTGTACGCCAAGCTGCGCAGCCTGACCGAACAAGCCGGCGGCGCGCTGCTGTCCGTGGCGCACCGGCCCTCTGTCACGGCTTTTCATACCCGCGTATGGAAGCTGGTGGCCACCGGCGCGCCGCCTGATGGCGCTGCGCGCTATCAGGTCAACGTGGCCGCGCTGTGAACCGTGCGCAGCGCCAGCTGGCGGCCAATCAGAACCGGTAGCTGTAGTACATCTGCACGAAGTTGATGCCCGGATTCGGCTTCTTGATGCCCAGGTTGGACAGATGCTGAAACCGCATGCCCAGGGTCGAGCTGCCCTGGTGCCCAAACTGCATGCCCACGCCGAGCATGTCGGCAAACTGAAAGGCCGTGCTCATCCGGTGGTCTGCCGACACGCGGGTGTGCGACAGCAAACGCACGCCGATCGATCCTTCCACAAAGAACACGCGGTCGCCGCCGTTCCAAGGGCGTTCCAGGCGAAAGACGGGCGAGTAACCCACCTCGACCAGATCGCGCGCGCGTGGCACGTGCCAGGCGGCCAACACCGCTTCGTGGCGCAGGCGCAGGCGCCACGATTCGCCCTGCCACAGTGGCGCAGGGCGCGTCCAGCCCGCCACCACGCCCAGCTGCTTCACGCTGGATTCGTCTGCGGCGCCGCCGATCAAGGTCCAGTCAACGCCTTGCGCGTGGCCCAGCACCGGCGCCAGCGCCAGCAGCGCGGTCGCGCCACAGCGCGCGGCCAGGCGTGTTGCCGCCGCCATCACACCCGACGGGCCAGCCGATGGATGCGTACCGGAAACGGCACCGGAATGCGGAATGCGAATGGCGTGATCGTGGGGCATGGTGATTTCTGCGAGGCAAGCGCGGAGGGACCGTCCGTCTGCCGGAATGATGAGAAGCGGGTGTGTATCACACGGTTACCATCTTCACATGCGCTGGCGCCAGGTCTGTCAGACAACTCCGCGAATCCGTGACCCACGTCAACCCCATTGCGCGGCCAAGACCCGGGGCCGTGCCTGCTTGGTGAATGGCGGTTCGCACTAGACGGCAGGCGCTTCCGGCTGCTGGCGCCAGCCACGCCAGCCGGACGCACGCAGCGCGCACGCCGGGCACTGGCCGCAGCCGTAGCCCCAGTCATGCCGGTGATCGCGCGTGGCTTCGTAGCAGGTGTGGGAATGCTCCACCACGATGTCGATCAGCGCGTCGCCGCCGCCGGCAGGATCGGCCGCCTGCCCCAGCGCGTGCGCCATGGCCCAGGTGGCGGCCTTGTCGATCCACATCAGCGGCGTTTCAATCACCAGGCGGCGGTCCATGCCCAGCGACAGCGCCAGTTGCATCGCCTTGACGGTGTCATCGCGGCAATCCGGGTAGCCGGAATAGTCGGTTTCGCACACGCCGGCCACGATCACCTTGAGGCCGCGGCGGTATGCCAGAGCGCCGGCAAAGGCCAGAAACACCAGGTTGCGCCCGGGCACGAAGGTGTTGGGCAAGCCCGATTCGGCCAGCGCAATGGCGCTGTCGCGCGTCAACGCGGTGTCACTGATCTGCCCCAGCACGGCCAGGTCGATCACATGGTCTTCGCCCAGGCGCGCGCGCCATTCGGGAAAGCGCGCCTGCAGCATGCGCCGAACCATCAGGCGCTGGCGCATTTCGACATGGTGGCGCTGGCCGTAATCGAAACCCACCGTCTCGACCCGCTGGTACCGGCTGAGCGCGTCGGCCAGGCAAGTGGTGGAATCCTGCCCACCTGAAAAAAGGACAAGGGCGCTGTCGTGCATGGTGTTTTCGGGCTATGAATTCAAGTCAAATCGACCGATAGCGCTTTTGGGGCGGTCGCTGGCAGCTATAAATTCAATAGTATTCAGCGCAACGGTCGCAGCGCTGGCACATCCCGCTTGGCGGCCGATGCGTGCGCGCATTCAGATTTGACCACGCCCACGCGACAGACGCAGGGTGCGCACCAAGCTGCGGCGCACCCCGGACAAGCTGCGGCGCCCGGGTTAGGCCGACGGGCTCAGCCCGGCTTGCCGTCCAGGCGCGGGCGCCCGTACCAATTGACATAGCGCAGCGCCCAGGCGCTGACCACCACCACCCAGGCCAGCGCGGCCAGGGGCGTCAACCAGGCTGGCGCACCCTGCACGGCCGCGGCCAGCCGCAACAGCACGGTGATCTGCAAGGCCCAGAACATGCGCCACACCAGATCGTCCGCCTCCAGCGCGCGGCCGCCATGCCCGCACGACACGCGCGTGACCATGGCCAGCATCAGCGAGCCCAGAAAACCCATGCTGAGCGCGTGCAGCGCCCCAAGCCCCAGCAGCGCCTGCCCGGTCAGCAACCAGATCGCCTGCGAGGCGGCGCTGTACAGCAGCGCCATGCCCAACCAGAAAAAGCCCACATGCAGCATGGCCAGCAGACGGATCTTCAGGCTTTGCACCAGCCCCCAGACCACGGCCAGCCACAGCAGCACGGCGCCGGTCAGCGTTTCGACGGCGATCACCAGCAGCGTCCAGCCCGGCCAGGCGCGCTGCGTGGGCGCGGCCCAGTCGACCCACAAGGCCAGCACTTCGAAGCCGGCAATGCCCAGCATCAGCCACAGCACCCACAGCGGCCGCCATACTTCGATCATCGGCAAGGCGCTGGAGGTAAAAAACGGAATCATGCGGTGCGCGACGGCCACGTAGGTCACCACGATGAAGCCCCACAGCCCGGTGCGCACCCACACCAGCGCCAGGTCCACGCGGCCCATGGCCAGCGACACGCCGACCGCCGCCAGGCTAACCAAACCCACCACGCCGGCCCAGCCCACCGCCTTGGCATGCACCCGATCGGCGGCGCGGCTTGCGCGAATCAGCCGCCAGAACATGCCGAACATCCATGTCAAGCCGGCCAGTGCCAGCGCCAGTCCGCCCAGCGCCAGGCCCGCGTGCACATGCGCGCCCAGCAGCCACAGCGCCCAGCCGGCCGCCAGCAAGCCCAGTGGCGCGCGCAACTGCGCGGCCTGGTAGGGCGGCACGTTCAGCCACTTTGGCCCTGCGGTGAACAGAAAACCCGAGAAATAAAGCGGCATGAAGCCAAACACCATCACCACCGCGTGCGTCAGGGTGGCGGGCACCGCGCTGGCCAGGCCCAGCGCGCCGGTGCTGCGGTCCACCTGAACCGCCAGCCACCACAGGCTGGCCAGGATCAACACCATGGCGGCCAGAAAAAAGCCCAGCCGGTGCGGCGAAGCCAGCAGCGTGGCCGGCCGCCAGGGGCCGTGCACCTCGGCCCGCCGCTGGGACGCGGCGGCGGCATTGGGCGCCGCCGCCTGCAAGGCAATGGTGCGGCCAGAAGGCGTGGAGGAAGGCGGTGACGGTTCGGCCATGCGCGTTTGTACCCCCGCTGGGCAGGGCCGCGGCATGATCCCGGTCAAGGAGCGGTGATCGCGTTCAGCCCGTATCGCGCCAATGCCGGCATTTGCTACATTTTACGTAGCTGCCACCGCATACCAGACGGGCGCTGTAGCCGATTATGGCCACTATTCCGCAGATCGCCCTGGTGTTCAGAGCGGCTGGTATTGCGCCAGCTTGGCCGTATCGGTAATGTGGATATCGCGCTTGTCCACGCGGATCAGCCCAGCGGATTCCAGCTCATGCAGGACGCGCGAAAAGTATTCCGGCGTGAGTGACAGGCGCGAGGCGATGGCCGCCTTGCTGACCGGCAGCGTCACCGTGATCGCATCGGCGCTGGGTTCGCTGTCCCTGAGCTGTTCGCTCAGCAGGTAGCCAATCACGCGCTGCACGCCGCTGTGCAGCGCATAGGCCTGCACGTCATTGATCAAGCCAAGCAGCCGCCGCGACAGCCCAGCCAGCATGCGCAGCGCAAAGCCGGGGTTGGCATCGATCTCGTGCAGCACCGACGGCTTGCCGATGGTCAGCAGCAAGGTATCGGCCAATGCCTGGGCCGACACAGGACAGGGCACGCCCATGAACATCACCGCTTCGGCAAAGCTTTGCCCGGGCCCGCAGAATTCGATCACCTTTTCAACGCCAGAGGGCGAAATGGCGAACAGCTTGACCTGCCCGACCACGGTGACATGGAAGGCTTCACACGGGTCGCCCGCGCGAAACAGCAGCTTGCCGCGCTCCAGGCGCTGCAACTGGCACCCGGCAGCCAGGCGCGTGCGCTCGTCGTCGCTCATTTGCGAGAACAGTGGCAGGGTGCCGAGGTAACGCGGGATATTGAACTTGTCGAGGTCCACAGTGGGCGCAGCGTTGAGAGATTGAGGGGTTCACCCCGCCGCGCGAAATGCGCCTGCGGTACATCGAAAGTGTAGCTGTGGTGCGCTACGGGGCAGCGTACATCTTCAGCGCGCAGACAAGGTCAGCCGCAGATACACCTGGGTCAAGGCGCCGGCCAATTGGTCCGCCCGGTGCACCAGCGAAAAACCCTGCGCGCCGAACAGGCGCGGCAGGTAGGCGTTGGCCTCGCGGTCGATGGTGACGCAGAACGGCGTCAGCCCGGCCTGGCGCGCCTCGTGCACGGCGTGGCGCGTGTCTTCCAGCCCGTGGCGGCCTTCGTAGTGGTCCAGGTCATTGGGCTTGCCGTCGGACAGGATCAGCAGCAGGCGCTGGCGCTCGCCGCGCTCGGCCATGCGCTGCGTGCCATAGCGCACCGCCGCGCCCATGCGGGTGTAAAAGCCGGGCCGGATGCTCAGCACACGTTCGCGCGCGGCATTGTTCCAGTGTTCGCCAAAGCGCTTGAGTTCAAGAATGCGCACCGCGCGCCGTACCGACGAAAAGCCCAGCATCTCGAACGGGTCGCCCGCCGCGTCGAGTGCATCGCCAAACACGAACAAGCTGTCGCGCACCAGGTCAATCACACGCGCGTCCTGCGTGGCGTAGGCATCGGTGGAAAGCGACAGGTCGGCCAGCATCAGCGTGGACAGACTGCGCTCGGACTTCACCTGCCGGGCATACACCGCGGGCGATTCTCCATGCGCCTGCCGCCGGTCGCGCCGATCGACCTGGTGGCGCACCCAGGCGTCCAGATCCAGCTCGTCGCCCTGCACCAAGCCGTGCTGCCAGCGCGGCGCGGCGCGCAGCGCCTCAAACCGGCGGCGCACCTGGCGCGAAATGCCTTTCAGGCGCTTGGCGGCCTCTGGCAGTGCGCCGGCAGCTCCTGTTTCGCTAGCATCTTCGCCCATCAAGCGTGGCCGCATGCGCTGCGCGCGGCAGCGGTCTGGCACCAGGCGTTGTTGTTTGAAGTCCCATTCGGGCAGCGGTTCGCCTTCGCCCACGGGCAGGTCGTCCACGCTGGCGCTGGGCAGGTCCAGGTCGAACTTGACGCGCGCGGCCAGCGTTTCCCCCTGGCGCGCGATCGACAGTGTCTCCATGTCGTCGGCCACCTGGCTGGCGTTCTGGTTGTCCTCATCGTCGTCGGTGCGGTTGACGCGCACGAATTCGCTCCAGCTCAGGATCGATTCGGCGCGGAAGAACATCACCAGCCCGTTCTTGTTGCTGGTGTCGTCGGTGCGTTCGGCGCGGCGGCGCTTGTTGTCCTGCTGCGTGCGGGCGTTGGGGTCGCGCGGGCGGTCGATGCGCGGCGCCTCCTGCATCTCGGGCGTGATGGGCCCCGCGTTGGCGGCCAGCTGGTGCGCCTGCAACCACAGCCAGACATGGGCGGCGTCGGTGGGTTGCAGGGCGCGGTGGGCGGCGGCCTGCGTCGGTGCAGCGCTTGCAACGCCGCTGCCTGCGCCGCGCAGCGCGTCCTGCACGGCCTGTTCGGCCAAGCGGGCGTCGCCACGCAGGCGTTGGATGGGCGGGCGCTGCGCCAGGTGGGCGGCCAGCAGCCGCGCATAGCGCGCCCGCAGGCCGGGGAAGGCGCGCAGCGCGCGGTCGGTCGCGCTTTGGTTGTCGGCAATCCAGCCGGCGGGCGTGTTGGCGTGGCAAGCGCCCAGGGCGGCCAGCCACAGGTACAGATCGCGGTTGAGCGCGCGCTCCGGGAAAGGCGCAAGCACCGGCGGCAGGGCCAGGGTTTCCTCGTCCAGCGCGCTGACGGTGCCGCGCACGCCCGATCCGGCCAGCCGCTGCAGCCAGCTGCGCGGGCCACCAATGCGCTGGGCGGTGGCCGGCACCACGCGCACCAGCGCGTCGCCGCCACCGGCACGAAACAGCAGCTGCACGCTGCGTGTCACCTCTTCCAGCGATACCGCGGCACCCGTGTGGCTGGCGTCGGCGGCGCGCGTGATCAGCCGGTGCCAGCGCTCGCCTACCCACTCTTCCATGGCGGTGTCCGGTCGGTGGCTACGGGGCGGTTGTCGCGCAAGGCGGGCATGGACAAAAGGCGCAGCGCGCCTCAGTCGCCCCACATGGCCTGCACCACGTCTTGCAGGGCCTGGGCGGTGTCGGGGTCGTCGGTCAGGGCGTCCACAATGGCGGCGCGGCAGGCCACGGCCTCGGGCAGGCCCGAGGCGATCAGCCGCGCGGCCACCACCAGCAGGCGCGTGCTGACGGTTTCCTCCAGATCCTGGTCGGTCAGGTGCCGCAGTGCGCTGGCCAGCTTGACCAGGCGGGTGGCCAGTCGCTCGTCGGCGCCGCCTTCGGTCTGGACGATGCGGCGCTCGACCTCAGGGACCGGGTAGCTGAAGGCCAGCGCCACGAAGCGCTGGCGCGTGCTGGGCTTCAGGTTCTTCAACAGGTTCTGGTAGCCGGGGTTGTACGACACCACCAGCATGAAGCCGGGCGGCGCCTGCAGCAGCTCGCCGGTGCGCTCGATCGGCAGCACGCGGCGGTCGTCGGCCAGCGGGTGCAGCACCACGGTGGTGTCTTTGCGCGCCTCGACCACTTCGTCCAGGTAGCAGATGGCACCGGTGCGCACCGCACGCGCCAGCGGGCCATCGTTCCACACGGTGTTGCCGTCGCCGATCAGGTAGCGGCCCACCAGGTCGGCCGCCGTCAGGTCGTCGTGGCAGCTGACCGTGACCAACGGGCGCCCCAGGCGCGCCGCCATGTGTTCGACAAAGCGCGTCTTGCCGCAACCCGTGGGGCCCTTCAGCAGCAGCGGCAGGCGTTGCTGAAAGGCGTGCTCGAACAGGCTGCATTCGCCGGCCTGTTCCGCATAGAACGGCACACCGGCGGCCAGGCTGCCGTCAGCAGGGGGCGTGGCTTCGGGGTCGCGGTACATGGCGCTCACGTCCAGCTCGTCAGTCGTGCTTCAGCCGCCGCTGGGCGGGGCTGGGCATCAAGCCGGCTCGGCGGCTGCCCAGCACTTCTTCGGCCGGCTCGCCGCCGATGAAGAAGCTCCACACGTACATCAGCAGCCCGAGCAGGAACATCACGCCACCGGCCAGACGCATCCAGTAGAAGAACATCATCTGGTCCTGCGCCGCCATGAAGGGCAAGGCACCCGTGGTGGGCAGGCGCTGCAGCCAGATTTGCACGATGCCGGCGCCGGTCATGGCCAGCACCATCACGCCCATGCCGATGCTCATCACCCAGAACGACCACATCTCCACCGACTGCGACCGGGTGCTGTTGGCGATGCGGCCGCGCAGCGTGGGCATGGCGTAGCTGATGAGCGCGATGACCACCAGCACATACGCACCATAGAAGGCCAGGTGGCCGTGCGACGCCGTCAGCTGGGTGCCGTGGGTGTAGTAGTTGACGAAGCTGAGCGTGTGCAGAAAGCCCCACACACCGGCGCCCAGGAAGCCCATCACCGCGCAGCCCACCGCCCACAGCACGGCGGCCTGGTTGGCGTGGTCGCGCCGGCGCTTTTGCACCATGCGGAAGGCGAACATCGTCAGCAGGAAGAACGGTATCGGCTCCAGCGACGAGAAGATGTTGCCCACCCAGTGCCAGTAGCCCGGCAGGCCAATGAAGTAGTAGTGGTGCGCCGTGCCCAGAATGCCGGTGAACAGCGCGAAGGCGATGATCACGTACACCCATTTGTCGACCACCTCGCGGTCCACCCCGGTGGTCTTGATCAGCACGTAGGCCAGCAGCGAAGCCAGGATCAGCTCCCACACGCCTTCCACCCACAGGTGCACCACCCACCACCAGTACATCTTGTCGCGCGTCAGGTTGTGCGGGTTGACGAAGGCGAACAGGAACAGCAGCGCCAGGCCCCACAGGCCGATCAGCAGCACGGTGGTGATGGTGGTCTTGCGGCCCTTCAGGTAGGTCATGCTGACGTTGAACAGCATGGCCAGCGCCACGATGACGATGCCCACCTTGGTCGGCAGGGGTTGCTCCAGGAACTCGCGCCCCATCGTCATCAGCAGGTCGTTGCCGGTCATCTCTGCCAGCTTGGCGTAGGGCACCAGCAGGTAGCCCAGCACCGTGGCGGCGCCGGCGACAAGGAAGATCCAGAACATCAGCAGGGCCAGCTTGGGCGAATACAGCTCGGTCTCGGCCTCTTCCGGCACCATGTAATAGGCAGCGCCCATGAAGCCGAACAGCAGCCACACGATGAGCAGGTTGGTGTGGACCATGCGGGCCACGTTGAAGGGGATCGCCGGGAACAGGAAATCGCCCCAGATGTACTGCAGGCC
Organism: Ottowia sp.; assembly: GCA_017997715.1. Classification (GTDB taxonomy): domain Bacteria; phylum Pseudomonadota; class Gammaproteobacteria; order Burkholderiales; family Burkholderiaceae_C; genus Ottowia. The sequence continues at coordinate 2,852 of JAGOEM010000059.1, read as the reverse complement.
CATCACCAGGCCGAAGACGATCTGCCCGATGAACAGGCCGATGGCCGCTATGAAATAGGGCTTGGCGACCGCCTGGGATTTGTATTTGAGTATCGCGTTGGATGACATGGTGCTCTCCTGGGCCTTCAGCCTTCGATGTTCGGCGGCCAGTTTTCGGTGTTGATGCCGTTGCTCCACTTGAGGAACTCGACCAGGTCGTCCAGTTGCTGCTCGCTCAGGTTGAACTGCGGCATCTGGCGCCGCCCGGGCGCGCCCGTGGGCATGGCTTTCATCCAGGCCTTGATGAAGGCACCGCCACCCTCGTCACCGCCGCGGCGCTTGTAGACGTTGCCCAGCTCAGGCGCGAAATAGGCGCCCTCGCCCAGCAGCGAATGGCAGCCGATGCACTGATTCGTCTCCCACACCTTCTTGCCGCGCACCACGGCATCGGTCATGGCGGCTTCGTTGGTGCGCTCTGGCAGCACTTGCTCGGTATGAAACACCAGCCCGAGAAACACAAGAATGAAAAACAACGACCCCCCGTAGAAGATGTTGCGCGCCATCTCCTTGGTGAAACCGCTGCCCGCGGATGTACTCATGGACCTTCTCCTAGCTCGTGGGTTTAATACCTTGAGCGTAGGAATTCGCCCCGTGAGCGTCCTTGAAGCAAGTCAAGGATGCCCGAGCACTCCGGTCGGGCTTTGAGCGGCTTGCGCCAGCGCAACGCTGTCAGCGCACGGGGCACGCGCCCCCAAAACCCCAGGCCAAACAGGCGAATCGGCCCGCAAAAAGGCTGGGCCAACGCAGCGGCGCACTTCGTCGTTGTTGCGCGGCGACCGGCAGCTCAAGCGCTGTGCGCGCCAGCCGGCTTGCCACCGAGGTGGCTACGGTCGACCGATGCGGTGCCCGCGCGGACGGCGGCCCGCAGCCGCCGCGCAGGCTGGGCGCGCTGCGCCTTCAGCAATCAAAGCCGTGGTTCTTGCGGTAGTAGCTGGCCTGGTCTTCGGGCATCTGCTTGAACAGCACGCACACGGTGTAGCTGCCGACCTGCCGGCCATTTTTCTCATAGCCCCAGTCGGAGATGTCGGCTTGCTTGAACTTGATCGTCTGCCCACCGCGCACGTTGCGCACCACCTGCGGTTCATTCGCCAGGGTGCCGGAAAAGCCGCCGCGTTCGGTCTTGAACGGCGTCACCCAAAAGTGCTCGGTGCCGTGGCGATCGGTGACCATCACCTTGAGCTTGTAGCCCTCGGTGCCTTCGGGCGGGTTGGCGGCCAATGCCAGAAACGCGGGCAGCGTGCGGCGCGCCTCCTTGATGGCGGCAGCCATGTCTGCGTCGCTGTCGTGCACACGAACCACTTCGCTCTCGTCGCGCTTTTGTGCGGCGGCGAAGGGCAGTAGGGCTGCCAGGCAGCATGCCACCAGGATGTGCTTGGTCTTCATACGCGTCCCCTCATTGGTATCTGGCCGGCGCGCACGCCGCGCCCCAGTCCGCGCGAGTGTATCGGCGCGGCGTGCCACCGCACGCGTGGCCCCAAGGCACACACGACGCGCACGACGCGCACCCGCCATTCAGGCGGCAGCGTCCTCGCCCGTAATCGCCGCCAGCATGGCGGGCGAGCCCTGCACCGCTGCGCGCTGCATCAGGTGCTTGACGGCGCGCAGGCCACCCAGCTCTTCACCGCCCCCCGCGCGGCCGGGGCCGCCGTGTTTGAGGTACGGCAGGGCCGAGCCGTGGCCGGTGGATTCGGGCGCGCCCACGCGGTCCAGCACCTGCAGGCGGCCGTGCGTGGCGGCCATGGCGGTGATGGCTTTCACGGCGGTGGCCGCGTCCTTGGTGACCAGCGTGCCGGCCAGGCTGCCTTTGCCGCGTGCGGCCAGGGCCAGCGCCTCGTCCAGGTCGGTGTAGGCCATCAGCGTGCTGACGGGGCCAAAAGCTTCCACGTCGTGCGCGGCGTGCGTGCTTGCGTCGTGGGCGCGCAGCAGCGTGGGCTGAAAGTAGGCGCCATCGGCCACGCCATCGCCCAGCGGGGCAAAGCCTGCGTCGCCGCCAAACACCACATCAGCGCCCTTGCGCAGCAGGGCGACGCGCTCGGCCACGTCGGCCTGCTGGGCCTTGCTGGCCAGTGCGCCCATGCGCACGTTGTCCAGGCGCGGGTCGCCCACGGTGGTCTTGGCCAGGCGCTCTTTCAGCCTGGCGGCCACCGCGTCGATGCGGTCGGCAGGCACGATGGCGCGGCGAATCGCGGTGCATTTCTGGCCGGCCTTTTGCGTCATCTCGCGCGCGATTTCCTTCACGTACAGATCAAACTCTTCATCGTCGGGCGACACATCGGGCGCCAGCACCGCGCAGTTCAGCGAATCGGCTTCGGCGTTGAAAGGAATGCTGCGCTGCACCAGGTTGGGTGTGGCGCGCAGCTTGGCGGCGGTGTCGGCCGATCCGGTGAAGGTGACCACGTCCTGCTCTTGCACGCGGTCCAGCAGGTCGCCCGTGCCGCCGATCACCAGTTGCAGCGCGCCTTCGGGCAGGATGGCGGAATCGTTGACCAGGCGGATCAGCTTTTCCGTCAGAAAGCTGGTGGCGCTGGCGGGCTTGCCAATGCAGGGCATGCCGGCCAGAAAGGTGGGGCCGAATTTTTCCAACAATCCCCACACCGGGAAGTTGAAGGCGTTGATGTGCACCGCCACGCCGCCGCGCGGCACCAGGACGTGGGTGCCGGCGTACAGGCCAGTTTTGCCCAGCGGAATCTGCGGGCCTTCGTGCCACAGGTTGCCGGACTTGGGCAGTTCCTTGGCCATGCTGGCGTAGGCGAACAGGGTGCCGCTGCCGCCTTCGATGTCGACCCAGCCATCGGTGCGCGTGGCACCGGTGT
>JAGOEM010000223.1 GCA_017997715.1 Ottowia sp. | reverse complement strand
CTGTTGGTGGGCGGCCTGCTGGCCAGCGTCATGGGCACCACCGGCGCGTCGATGCTGCTGATCCGCCCGCTGATCCGCGCCAACGACAACCGCAAAAGCTGCGCCCACGTGGTGGTGTTCTTCATCTTCATCGTCAGCAACATCGGCGGCTCGCTCACCCCGCTGGGCGATCCGCCGCTGTTCCTGGGGTTCTTGAAGGGCATCAGCTTCTTCTGGACGGCCAGCCACATCCTGCCCGACACGCTGTTTCTGATGGCGGCGCTGCTGGTGATCTTCTTTCTGATCGACCGCCACTTCTACCGCAAGGAAGGCGTGCGGCCGGCCGACCCGACGCCCGACACGCGCCGCTTCGGTTTTGACGGCAGCATCAACTTCGTGCTGCTGGCGGTGGTGGTGGCGCTGGTGCTGATGAGCGGCATCTGGAAGCCAAGCGTCGAGTTCAACGTCTTCGGCACGCCCGTCGGCCTGCCCGGCCTGGTGCGCGACATCGGCCTGATTGCGGTGACCGCGGTGTCACTGGCCATCACGCCCGGGGCGGTGCACGAAAGCAACCAGTTCGGCTGGGCCCCGATGCAGGAGGTGGCCAAGCTGTTTGCCGGCATCTTTCTGACCATCATCCCGGTCATCGCCATGCTGCAGGCCGGCACGGACGGGCCGTTTGGCGCCGTGGTTCGTGCCGTCACCAACGCCGACGGCACGCCCAACCCGGCGGCCTACTTCTGGGCCACGGGCCTGCTCAGCTCGTTGCTGGACAACGCGCCGACCTACCTGGTGTTCTTCAACACCGCCGGGGGCGACCCGGTGCAGCTGATGGGCCCGCTGGCCAACGTGCTGGCCGCGATCAGCGCCGGCGCGGTGTTCATGGGCGCCAACAGCTACATCGGCAACGCGCCCAACCTGATGGTGAAAGCCATCGCCGAAGACCGCGGCGTGAAGATGCCCAGCTTCTTCGGCTACATGGCCTGGAGCTTTGGCATCCTGGTGCCGCTGTTCATCGCGGTCACCTTCCTGTTCTTCATGTGAGGCGCCGGGGTTTATGTCTTCTGCTTTTTTGGGTGGAATGGGCTGTTGGCGCTTGTTGGCTGTGCGCGGGCAGCTATCTTTTTTGATCTTTTGTTCGATTGAAGTTGGGAGGCCGGGAGTTGCGCCCGGCGGCGCACCTACTTTTGGCGAAACCTGCGAAGCAGGTTTTCTTGTGCGCACAAGAGAGTGCTTCGCACTCGGGGGTTCGCTCACTTCGCGAAGCGAAGTTATGCGAACACCAAAAGTAGGCAAAAGAAAGCGCCCCCGCTGCGCGTGTCCCCTGCGCTTCGCTACGGGGCAACCTGCGGTGCTCGGTCGTGGGGCGGCACTGCGGAACTCACTTCGCGCCGTTGGCGCTGCGTTCAAACAACCGCAGTGAGTCAGAGCACGAAGCAGGGGCATGCTGCGCTGCCCCTGCCCGCCCCACGCCCTGCGCTCCTCGGCACGCGCACAGGGGGCAAGTCCCTACGGGCCATCGCTGCGCTCGGCCCCCAACACTCCCTCTCCCGCGCGCGGGATGGGGTGAGGGTGCCCCCAGGCCGAGCGCAGCGATGGCCCGGATGGCTGTTGGACTTCAGCCCCCTTCTGGATGCGCCTGGGTCGGGGTGTTGGCGGGGTGGCGGCTGCACCGAAGGATGCAGACGCTTCGTGATCTGACTTGCCGCGTCTGTTTGAACGGAGCGCGCAGCGCGCAGTGAGTTACGCGGCACACCCCGCCGGCGCCCCGACCCAGGTTGCCCCGCAGCGCAGCGAAGGGGTCGCAGCGAGTAGGGTCGCCTTTCTTTTGGGTACTTTTCTTTGGCATCGCCAACGAAAAGTGCCTCGCCCGCCGGGGCGAGTCCCGGCCTCTAAGCTAAACAGAGCAGCAATACATCAAAAACCATAGCTGCCCGCGCACAGCCAGCAAAACCCAACGACCAATTCAACCAAAAATCGTGGAGGGGCGGCTCTCCCGCGTCGGGCCGCGCCCGGCTTCAGGGCTTGCCCAGGCGAGTGCAGTGTTTGATGCTCCTGACAGCGTCAAACACGGCACTAATTCCCCTGGCTTTTTCCGCCGGTCAAGCCGATGACTCGAACGTGCTGACCGCTTGGCGTCTTGAAGTCGGACAGCAGACGGACGATGCGCGCCTGGGCGGAGATGGGCAGTGGCGCAAAACCCGTGCCCGCCACCGCGCGGTCTCCCTGCAGGAACGACTGGTAGAAGAAATTGAGTGTGCGGCTTGCGCGCTCGATGGAGGCGGGGTCGCGCGGCACCAGGATGTAGGTGGCGCTGGCGATGGGCCACACGCCCGGGCCATCCACGTTCAGCAACGAGGCGGGTTCCAGCTGGTTCTTGAACAAGCCGCTTGCCACGATGGTGGCCTTGAGGGCCGGCAGGTCGGGCTTGACGTATTCCCCCCGGCGGTTGAGCAAGGCCACGCCGCTGAGCTGGTCTCGAACGACGTAGTCGGACGACACGTAGCCGATGGCGCCCGGCGTGGCCTTGACCGCCGCCACCATTTTGCTGGACCCGTCCACACCCACGGGGTTGCCGGGCCATTTGGCGCGACCGCCGTCGGCCACGATGGCGCTGGCCTGGGCCGCGGCTGCCGTGCGCAGGTAGTCAACGAACAGGCTCGTCGTGCCGGAGCCGTCGCTGCGCACCACGCGCTGAATCGGCAGATTGGGCAGGTTCGGCCCGGGGTTCAGGGCGCGGATGGCCGGATCGTTCCAGCGCGCAATGTCGCCCGACCAGATGCGGGCCAGCGTGGGGGCGTCGAGCTTGAGCTCGCCCGGCCCGATGCCCGCCAGGTTGACGAAGGGCACGATGCCGCCCACCAGCGTGGGAAACTGGAACAAGCCCTTCTGGTCAAGCTCTTTCTGGGGCAGCGGCACATCCGTGGCACCGAAGTCGGCCGTGCGATCGGCAACGCTCTTGACCCCCGCGGACGAACCGGCAGGCCGGTAGCTCAAGGCAAACCCGGTTTGCCGGGTGTAGTCGGCGGCCCACTGCACATAGACCTGCGCCGGGAAGCTGGCGCCGGTCCCCGTCACCTCGCTTTTTTGAGCAATCGCCGGCGCGGACGTCAGCAGGGTCAGGGCCAGCGCACAGGGGGTCAGGCGGATCAGGAGGGTTTTCATGGGCGGGGGAAATGCGGGAGTGGAAGGGGTAAGCTGAAATTATTTCAAAAACGTGACAAGGTGAAACAACAAAAGCCCCGGCGCACCGCCGCCAAACGGGGATGCCGCGAATAATTCACGCTGGAAATGCGAGGGGTTCGCGCACTACAGATCCGTGCGCAGCTGCCACAGCTCGGGGAACAGCACCACGTCCAGCATCTTGCGCAGGTAGCTGACGCCGCCGGTGCCGCCGGTGCCGCGTTTGAAGCCGATGATGCGTTCCACCGTGGTGACGTGGCGAAAGCGCCAGAGGCGGAAGGCGTCTTCGATGTCGGTGAGTTTTTCGCCCAGCTGGTACAGGTCCCAATACTGCTCGGGCGCGCGGTAAACGGTGAGCCAGGCGGCTTCGACCTCGGCGCTGACCTGGTAGGGCTGGGTCCAGTCGCGGTTCAGGCGGTCGGCCGGGACGGGCAGGCCCTGGCGGGCCAGCAGGCGCAGCGCTTCGTCGTAGAGCGAGGGCGCTTCGTGGTACGAGCGCACCAGCGCCAGCCGCTCGGGGTGGTGGGCGTGGGGCGCCAGCATCGCGGCGTTCTTGTTGCCCAGGGCGAATTCGATGCAGCGGTACTGAAAGCTCTGAAACCCGCTGGAGGGCCCCAGATAGGGGCGGATGGCGCTGTATTCGGGCGGCGTCATGGTGGCCAGCACGTCCCAGGCGTGCACAAGCTGCTCCAGGATGCGGCTGGCGCGCGCCAGCTTCTTGAAGGCGGGGGCGCGCTGGTCCAGGCGCACGTCCTGGATGGCCGAGCTCAGCTCGGTCAGCAGCAGCTTCATCCACAGCTCGCTGGTCTGGTGCTGCACGATGAACAGCATCTCGTCGTGCGCGGGCGACAGCGGGTGCTGCGCGGCCAGGATTTCGTCGATGTGGAGGTAGTCGCCATAGCTCATGCTGCTGGCGAAGTCGAGCTGGGCTTGCTCGTCGCGCACGATGTCTTCGGGGCGCTGGGGGGTGTCGGCGTTCATGGCGGTGGATGGGGTGGGGTTTGCAGGAAAGACTGGTGATGGCGTTGCCGGGCGTGGCGCTGCGTGGTTCAGCCAGGTGGATATAGCGGGGAGGGGTGCGGCAGAACCCGGATACGCCTTCAGGTGACGGCGTTGACCTGGTTGAACTCGGGCCGCTGCCATTCGCCCTGGGCCAGCACCTGGTGCAGGTGTTCGACCGCGTTCCACACGTCTTCAAAGCCCACGTACAGCGGGGTGAAGCCAAAGCGCAGGATGTCCAGGTGCCGGCCGGTGCCGCCGTCGCCCTTGCGGAAGTCGCCAATCACGCCGCGCGCTATCAGCGCCTGCACGATGGCGTAGGCGCCGCTGCCTTGCGCGCCCACGCCCAGCCCTTCGGCGCGTGTCAGGCACACCTGCGAGCCGCGCCGGGCGTGTTCGCGCGGTGTGGCCAGGCCCAGCCCATGGCCGGCGCAGCGCGCTTCGACCAGGTCGATGAACAGATCGGTCAGCGCCAGCGACTTGGCGCGCAGCGCGGCCATGCCGCCCAGCGCCTGGCTGGCGCTGAACACATCCAGCCCGCACTGCAGCGCCGACAGGCTGACCACCGGCTGCGTGCCGCACAGGTAGCGCTGTATGCCGGCGGCGGGCCGGTAGTCGGGCGTGAATTCAAACGGCGCCGCGTGCCCAAACCAGCCCGACAGCGGTTGCCAGAATCGGTCGGTATGGCGCGGGTGCACCCACACAAAGGCCGGCGCGCCGGGGCCGCCGTTCAGGTATTTGTAGCTGCAGCCCACGGCGTAGTCGGCGCCCGCGCCCAGCAGATCGACCGGCACCGCGCCCGCGCTGTGGCACAGGTCCCACACGCAGACTATGCCCTGCGCATGCGCCCGCGCGGTGACGGCGGCCATGTCGTGCATGGCGCCGGTGCGGTAGTTGACGTGGGTCAGCATCAGGATGGCCACGTCGTCGCCCAGCGCGGCGTCGATCTCATCCGGCTCCAGCAGCACCAGTTGCAGCCCGTGCTGCGCGCACACCGATTCGGCGATGTACAGGTCGGTGGGGAAGTTGCTGCGCTCGCTCAGCACGCGGGTGCGGCCGGGCTGGTCTTGCCGCGCCACCTGGGCGGCGGCGCTCAGCACCTTGTACAGGTTGATCGAGGTGGTGTCGGTGAACACCAGCTGCCCCGGCCCCGCGCCCACCCACGGCGCAAACTGGTCGCCCAGGCGCTGCGGCAGGCTGACCCAGCCGGCGCTGTTCCAGGCCTTGATCAGCTGATTGCCCCATTCCTCGGCCACCACCTGGGCCACGCGCGCGTGCGCGGCCTTGGGCAGGGCGCCCAGCAAATTGCCGTCCAGGTAGTTCACGCCTGGCGGCAGCGTGGATTGATCGCGCAGCGCGTGCAGCGGGTCTTGCG
>JAGOEM010000222.1 GCA_017997715.1 Ottowia sp. | reverse complement strand
ACTCGAAGAAGGGACGCTGTGACCCCTCAAACACAGCCAAATCCGGATACCCATAAAAAATAGCTGCCTGCGCCCGCCCATTGGGCGCTACAGCTTGATTTGGATTAAGAAGTTGGCGCGGCGGCGCTGTTCATGCCCGCGCCACCTTGCGCTGGCAGAATGAACGCCGCAATCCGCACGCACCTGCAGACAGGAAGCCGCTCATGAACCACCGCGCCACCAAGATCGTTGCCACCCTGGGCCCGGCGTCCAGCGACCCCGCCTTGCTGGAGGAAATGATCCGCGCCGGCGTGAACGTGGTGCGCCTGAATTTCAGTCACGGCACGGCGCAAGACCACATTGAGCGTGCCGCCATGGTGCGCGAAGCCGGCGAGCGCGCTGGCCGCGAAATTGCCATCATGGCTGACCTGCAGGGGCCGAAGATCCGCGTGGGCAAGTTCACCGAAGGCAAGGTCATGCTGGTGCCCGGCGCGCCCTTTGTGTTGGACGCGGCGCGCAAGGAACCCGGCGACGTGAACGGCGTGGGCCTGGACTACAAAGAGCTGCCGCGCGACGTGAAACCGGGCGACACGCTGCTGCTGAACGACGGGCTGATCGTGCTGACCGTGAGCGAAGTGCGCGGCGAAGCCGTGCACACCACGGTGAAGCTGGGTGGCGAGCTGTCCAACAACAAGGGCATCAACAAGCAAGGCGGCGGCCTGACCGCCCCGGCGCTGACGGGCAAGGACATGGAGGACATCAAGACCGCCATGGGCCTGAAGGCCGATTACCTGGCGGTCAGCTTTCCCAAAAGCGCCACCGACATGGAAATGGCGCGCCAGCTGGCCAATGTGGCCGGATCGGACCAGGGCCACCGGCCCTACCTGATCGCCAAGATCGAGCGGGCCGAGGCGATTCCCCGGCTGCCCGAGATTCTGGCCGCCAGCGACGGCATCATGGTGGCGCGCGGCGATCTGGCGGTGGAAGTGGGCAACGCGGCGGTGCCCGCGCTGCAAAAGAAAATGATCGCCATGGCGCGCGAGCACGACAAGCTCGTCATCACCGCCACGCAGATGATGGAAAGCATGATCACCAACCCGGTGCCCACCCGCGCCGAGGTGAGCGACGTGGCCAACGCCGTGCTGGACGGCACCGACGCCGTGATGCTGAGCGCCGAAACCGCCGCCGGCCGCTACCCGCTGGAAACCGTGCGCGAGATGGCCGCCATCTGCGCCGCCGCAGAAGAGCACGACCCGGTGGAGCTGGACGCCGATTTCAACGGCAAGTTTTTCCGCCGCATCGACCAGTCGATCGCCATGGGGGCGCTTTTCACCGCCTACCACCTGGGCGCCAAGGCGATCGTGGCGCTGACCGATTCAGGTTCGACCGCGCTGTGGATGAGCCGCCACCGCGTGCGCATTCCGATCTATGCGCTGACGCCCAAGGTCAGCACCCAGCGCAAGATGGCGCTGTACCGCAACGTGCGTCCCATGCTGATGGACACCAGCGCCCACCGCGACGAAGCGCTGTCGCAGGCCGAGGCGCACCTCAAGCGCCAGGGCGTGGTCTCGGCGGGCGACGTTTACGCCATCACCTGCGGCGAACCCATGGGCGCACCGGGCGGCACCAACATGCTCAAGATCTGTCGGGCAAGTTGACCGCGACAGCCTTGCGCTGACGCGCCCTGGCGACATACGCCAGCGCCTGGTGGGCCGCCAGCGCAGACAGTGCGCCCAATACCGTGGCGCCCGCCACGTCCGACGGGAAGTGCGCGCCCAGCGCCAGCCGGCTCCAGGCAATCAGCACGGCCGCCGCCACACACAGCACACGCACCTTGAAAGGCCAGGGGTTCAACCACGCCGCCACCGCAAAGGCCATGGCAATGCTGGCGTGCGAACTGGGGAAACCGCTGGCACCCGTGCGCCCCAGCCAATCGGTGCCCAGGCCTTGCGCATAGGGGCGCGGTGCAACGATCAGGTCTTTAAGCAGATCGGCGCCAAACCAAGCCAGGGCCATGGCGCCCACCACCGGCAGCAGTGAGCGCCGCGCGCGCGCAGGCCCCAGCAGCAGCACCAGGCCCAGGCCACCCAGAACCAGGTCGGGCAGCCACTGGCTGGCGAGCTTGGCCAGGCCAATGATGAAGTCGGGGTCACCCGGGTCAAGGTTGAGCCAGAGGAAAAGCGTTCGATCCAAAGGGTGCATAGGAAGCGTGGTTTTTGGCGCCTGGCTGCAGGTCAGCAGGGGCGGCGCAGGGAATTATGACGTTTGGCCCGATCGGGCCGCCCAGCGGCTTTTGGCCCGGGCGCGGCGCGCCGTCAGCCAGGCCGCGGCGGCCTGCGCCGCCAGCGCACACAGGCTGCCCAGCAGCATGGCCGCCAGCACGTCGGAAGGGAAATGCACGCCGACGGCGATGCGGCTCCAGCACACCAGCGCACCCGCCAGGGCCAGCGCCCAGCGCAGCGTGCGCGGCCAGCCGCCCAGCAGCGCCGACGCGGCGAAGGCCGCCGCCACGCTGGCGTGCGAGCTGGGAAACCCGTTGCCCCCGCTGTGGCCCAGCCAGTCGGTGCCCAGGCCCAGCATGAAGGGGCGCGGCGCCGTCACGCCCTGCTTGATCAGGCTGGCGCCCAGCCAGGCCAGCGCCATCGCCGCCGCCATCGTCAGCACCGAACGCCGCCACCGTACCGGGCCCGCCACCAGGGCCAGCAGCAGGCCTGCCAGCGCCACGCCGGGCAGCCAGCGGCTGGTCCAAACCGCCAATGCAACGACCACGTCGGGCGAATGGGCGTCCAGGTTGAGCCAGAGGAAAACGGTGCGGTCCCATGCGTCCATGGACGGAGCTTGAAGCGTCAGCATGACGAGCCTGTGAATCGCGGCTCAGCCCAGCGCGGGGCGGTTGAGCTGGGGCGCCTGCTCGGCCCAGCGGCGGGCCACCCACCACACAGCGCCGGATACGCTCCAGCACAGCCAGGCGGTCCAGAGCGTGTGGCTCAGGTAATGGGCGCCGCGCATCTGCTGCACCAGGCCCAGGCCGAAGCCCAGCACCAAAGCGCAGACCAACCAGGCCATGGCCGCCTTGGGCGCCGAGCGCCGCAGCCAGAACCAGCCGCTCAGAAAAGCAAAGCCGGTCGAAGCGTGCCCGGCCGGGAAGCAGTGACCGCCACCACCGTCGCGAACACCCCATTGCCAATGCGACACATAGCTTGCCGTGCCGCCAAAGCTGGCCAAATCCCACGGGCAGCTTGTACCGCTGGCGCGCTTGATCAATTGCACCGCCAGCGCCGCGAGTGCCACGCCCAGCACCAGGCCCACGCGGCTGCGCAGCGAAATCTGCTGCAACGGCCCCAGCGGCCACCAGACCATGACCACCAGCACCGCAAACAAGGCCCAGCCGGCCTGGCGCAAGCCGTTGTGCAACACGTTCTGCAGCCACCAGTTGTGCACCAGCGGGAACCCCGTGGGCGTGCCAAACCAGCTGGCCAGCGCCAGATCCAGGCCCGATGCGTCCCAGGCCAACACCGCCAGCAACGCCGCGACGGAAACCTTGGCGAAGTCGACTGGGGTGAACGGGGTGTGGGCTGCCTTCATATACGCCGCCAGCATAGGCTGCGCACATAAACGGTGTCTGAACGGCGGCTTATCTGCCTGAATTAGATGCGGTCTGGCGGCGCAATGGTTCAGGGGCCGCGCTCGCTGATCGGAGGACGATCGTCCAGCTGGCCGGCCGCTGCGTGCGATGGCGGCCGAGCGGCGAGAGGCTTTCTGGTGGCGCGATCCGGCAACCGCAGCGCTGTTGTAAGGCCGCCCCGAGGGCGCGACCCTACAATCTCAGGTGGTTTTGGCGCGGCGACCTGGCACGCGCCAGTCTTATGGCAACCCCTAAGTACAAGGAATCTTGCGTGAATCAGGAACAACTGACCAAAGTGGCTACGGGCCAGGGCTTTATCGCCGCACTGGACCAGAGCGGTGGCAGCACCCCCAAGGCGCTGAGGTTGTACGGCGTTGAAGAAAACGCCTACCAAAACGACGCGCAAATGTTCGACCTGGTGCATGCCATGCGCAATCGCATCGTTGCCAGCCCGGCCTTTGGCGGCAACCGCGTGCTGGGCGCGATCCTGTTCGAGATGACCATGGACCGCCAATTTGAAGGCCAGGATGCCGCGGCCTACCTGTGGAACAAAAAGCAGGTCGTGCCCTTCCTGAAGGTCGACAAGGGCCTGGCCGACGAAGCCAACGGCGTGCAACTGATGAAACCGATGCCTGAGCTGGACGCCCTGCTGGCGCGCGCGGCGGCCAAGGGCATCTTCGGCACCAAGATGCGTTCGGTGATCAACGCCGCCAACCCCGCCGGCATCAACGCCGTGGTCGAACAGCAGTTCGTCGTAGGCAAGCAGATCCTCGCGGCGGGCCTGATGCCCATCATCGAGCCCGAAGTCAACATCAAGGCGACCGACAAGAAAGAGGCCGAAGCGCTGCTCAAGGCCGCGCTGCTGGCACAGCTGGACGCGCTGGGCGCCGACCAGAAAGTCATGCTCAAGCTGACCATTCCCACCGTGGACGGTTTCTACAGCGAGTTGGTCCGTCACCCCGGCGTGCTGCGCGTGGTCGCGCTGTCGGGCGGCTACAGCCGCGATGAATCGAACGCCATGCTGGCCAAGAACCCCGGCGTGATCGCCAGCTTCAGCCGCGCACTGACCGAAGGGCTTTCCGCCCAGCAATCGGACGCCGAATTCGACGGCGCGCTGGACAAGGCCATCGAGTCGATCTACCAGGCATCGATCACCTGAAGCAGCGTGTCGTGACGGCGCGGCGGCCCTGGGGGTTGCCGCGCTGTCGCTTTTGTTGACCCCTGATCACCCGCCCGCCGCAACATGACCCAAGCCGTCCACACCTCGTCCCTTCACAGCCTGCCCTTGCTGGCGCGCGGCAAGGTGCGCGACAACTACGCCGTGGGCGAAGACCGCATCCTGATGGTGGCCAGCGACCGCATCAGCGCCTTCGACGTGATCATGGACGACCCGATTCCCGGCAAGGGCGAGTTGCTGACGCAGATGGCGCTGTGGTGGTTTGAGCAGCTCAAGGACATCGTGCCCAACCACCTGACCGGCGGCGCACCCGAATCCGTGGTGGCGCCCGATGAGGTGGCGCAGGTCAGCGGCCGCAGCATGCTGGTGCAGCGCCTGAAGCCGGTGCCGATCGAGGCGGTGGTGCGCGGCTACCTGGCCGGCAGCGGCTGGGCCGAATACCAGCAAAGCCAGTCGGTCTGCGGTGTGCCGCTGCCCAGCGGCCTGAGCAACGCCAGCCGCCTGCCGCAGCCCATTTACACGCCCGCCGCCAAGGCCGAGATGGGCGAGCACGACGAGAACATCACCTACGAACGCACGGTGCAGATGGTGGGCGACAAGCTGGCCGCGCAGATCCGCGACACGGCCATTGCGCTGTACACCCGCGCTGCGGCCATTGCGGCACAAAAGGGCATCATCATTGCGGACACCAAGTTTGAGTTTGGCCTGAACGCCGCAGGCGAACTGGTGCTGATGGACGAGGTGCTGACGCCCGATTT
>JAGOEM010000058.1 GCA_017997715.1 Ottowia sp. | reverse complement strand
GCACTGCCGCAAACTTCAGGTCATGGCAACAGCGCAAGCGGCCAGGGCTTCCAAACCAAGCACTGCCCCAGCGCTCCAGCCAACACCCACCAGCTGTGTTGCTGGTATCCACTGAAAAAGTTTTAAGAAAGAACATCATGACAAACCGTTTCGCCACCATCGCCGCCGCTGCTGCTCTGTCCGCCCTGTTTGCCGGCAACGCCATGGCCCAAATGCCCGCCAGCGGCGAAGGCCCCCTGTTCCTGGACGAAGCCAAAGCCGTTTCGACGGTGAGCCGCGACAGCGTTCAACAACAAGCCGCTGCCCAACACCCCGCTTCGGGCGTGTTTGACGGCACCACCGTCGCCAAAAGCAACACCGGCCTGACCCGCGAAGCCGTGCGCCGGGCAGCCATTGCCCACCGCCCTGCTTCGGGCGTGTTTGATGGCACCACCGTGGCCCAGCAATACCGCGGCGTGCCTTCGCAAGCTGTGGGCGAGTAATTGGCCCCAAGGCGGCGCCCTTGCCGGCGCCGTCTTTTCAGGTCAACCCAGCAAAAAGGCCGCACTTTGTGCGGCCTTTTTGCTTTTGGGCGCCCATGCTGGTGGCGTGGCGGCACAAGGCAGATCGAGCGCGGTAGACCGGATGGGCGTCGGCTCGTCCAAAGCGCCTGCGGCGCCATGCGATGAAAGTATCGTGATGCGCCTCCTGAGGTCTTAAAAAATGATTAGGGTTCTGAATTCAGATACTTATTGGCGTGGTTATCGCCACCATGGCGCTACCAGCACTTGCTGGGGCCATGGAGATCCAGATGAAGACCTTGTTCGCTGTCCGCCCTTCCTTCCGCCCTTTCTTCCGTCCTTCTTTTGGCCGTTGCGCCGCCGCCCTGGGCCTGACCGCCCTGGTGGCCAGCCTGACGGCTTGCTACGTGGTGCCGATCGATCCGCGCACCGGCCAGCCGACCGGCATGCCCGCGGCCACCGCGCCGGCGGCCGTGGTGCCAGCGCCCGGGCCGACCAGCTTTCCGGCGCGGCTGTACCCGGCCAATGAACTGGCCAGCGCCTACGGCATGGTCAACGCCACGGTCACCAACGACCTGCATGGGCGCGGCACCTTCAATGCCACCATCAACGGTGAAAGCTTTGCGGGCGAGGCCACGCGCAAAGCCGGCTCCAGCCGCGATGGCCTGGCCAACGGCGCGGGCAACCGGGGCAGCTACCTGGCCTGCCAGTACACGATGAATTCAGCCACGCTGGGCACGGGCACCTGCCGCCTGAACAACGGCGCGGTGTTCAGCATGCATGTGGGCAACTGATGGCCGAACGCGGATCGGCCCGATGACGCCAGACAAGCGCCTGGCGGCGCAGGTCAGTCGCTGGCCTGGGCCGCCAGCACGGGCGGGCCTGGGTCGGTGGTGCTGGACTTCAGGTGGCCGACGTACTGCAGCGCCTGTTCGGTGCGGACCGAGGGCACGTCGCCCTCGCGCATGTGCAGCAGGTCGGCCGGGCTGACCAGCAGCGGGTCGGCGGTGGTCAGCGGCAGTTGCGCGTGCTGGTAGGCCTGCAGCACCAGCTGCGAGCAGAAGAAGCGGTCGTTGCGGGCGGCGCCCAGTTGCACGGCGGCCAGCCCGCGGATGCAGAAATCGCGCGCCAAGCCGGGCACCGCCGGCAGTTCGCACACCTGGCGCTGCAGGGTGAAAGGCGCTTGCAGCACGATGCCCAGGCCGTTGTACTTCTTGCCCACCTGGGCCAGAGAGAAATCGCGCGCTGCCCTGGCGTGGTCGTCGTTCATGTGCGGATGGCGGAAGGCGACGATGGTGGCTTCCTCGGCAATGAAGTCGGCGGTGCTGCGCAGGCGCACACCCGCGCCCACGGCCTCCACGATCTGGTCGTCGCCCACGTACAGCGCGGCGTGGCTGACCGGCGTGACGGTCAGCACGCGGATGCCAAGCGACGACACGCCGTTGGCCGAAGACAGCAGCAGATCGCCCGGCTGCAAATCGCCAGGGCCGATGCGCTGGCCACCGTTGGCGGGGGTCAGCAACAGGCGGTTCTGTACCTGCAGCGCGGGCGTGGGCTGGCCCGGTTCTGCACTGAAGCGCGTGGCGCAGGCGCCCAGGGCCAACAGCAGGCACAGGGCGATCAGGCTTTGCAGGGTGCGCATGTTTGAGGAGGGCTGTGGCCCATCAGACGCCGCGCGCGCGGTCGGCGGCGAAGCGGCTGCGGAACTCGGTGAAGCTGCCCGCGTCCAGCGCGGCGCGCACCTCGCGCATCAGGTTCAGGTAGTAGTGCAGGTTGTGCACGGTGGCCAGCATGGGGCCCAGCATTTCGCCGCAGCGGTCCAGGTGGTGCAGGTAGGCGCGGCTGAAGCCATTCCACCCGTTGGCTGGGCCGCCTTCGGCATAGGCCACACCGCTGGTGCCGGCGCAGGCGTAGCAGGTGCAGGTTTCGTCGATCGGGCGCGGGTCGGCCTTGTGGCGCGCGTTGCGGATCTTCACGTCGCCAAAGCGGGTGAAGCTGTGGCCGTTGCGCGCGTTGCGGGTGGGCATGACGCAGTCGAACATGTCCACGCCGTGCTGCACGCCATGCACCAGGTCTTCTGGCGTGCCCACGCCCATCAAATAGCGCGGCTTGTGCGCGGGCAGGCGGTGCGGCGTGTGCGCGGTGATGCGCAGCATGTCTTCCTTGGGTTCGCCCACGCTGACGCCGCCGATGGCGTAGCCGGGAAAGTCCATGTCGACCAGCTGTTCCAGCGATTGCTGGCGCAGGTGCTCGAACATGCCGCCCTGCACGATGCCGAACAAGGCGTTGGGGTTTTCCAGCCTGGCAAATTCGGCGCGGCAGCGCGCGGCCCAGCGCAGGCTCAGCTCCATGCTGCTGCGCGCTTCGCGTTCGGTGGTCAGCTTGCCTTTGGTTTCATAGGGCGTGCACTCGTCAAACTGCATGACGATGTCGCTGTTCAGCACCGTCTGGATCTGCATGCTGATCTCGGGCGTCAAAAACAGCTTGTCGCCGTTGACGGGGCTGGCGAACTTCACGCCTTCTTCGCTGATCTTGCGCATCTCGCCCAGCGACCAGACCTGAAAGCCGCCCGAATCGGTCAGGATCGGCTTGTGCCAGTTCTCGAAGCCGTGCAGGCCGCCAAACTGCGCCATCACGTCCAGCCCCGGGCGCATCCACAGGTGGAAGGTGTTGCCCAGGATGATCTGCGCGCCCATCTCGTGCAGGCTGCGCGGCATCACGCCCTTGACCGTGCCATACGTGCCCACGGGCATGAAGATGGGTGTTTCGACCACGCCGTGGTTCAGCGTCAGGCGGCCACGGCGCGCGTGGCTGGCCGGGTCGGCGCCCAGAATCTCGAAGTTCAGCATGCGGCGATTGTCAGCGATGCGCAGGCGCCGCCACCGCGCCCATGTGGCGGGCTGTGGTGGCGGCGGCGCCGGGCTGGTGCAATGGGTGGATTCGCCGCTGCCTGGCCAAGCTGAAAGGCGGCGGTGGGTGCTGGCGGCGGCAGGCCAATTGCTATAAAAACAGAAGCTGCTTGCGCAGGTTTATAGGGCGCTACAGGCAGATTTGGCTTGAAAAATGCCGCGCTTTCACCCCGCTGCGCGTTCGTCAGCCTGGCTTGGCCACCATCAGCCAGAACACCGCCAGCATGGCCACAAAGGCCGGGTAGCCCAGCGCTTCCCACCAGCGGGCGCAGCGCCAGTACGCGGCCGGCAGCGGCGTTTGTTGCGCGGCCGCCTGCGCGGCCATGCGCGCCATGCGCAGCTGCAGCACCACCACCGGCAGCCACAGCGCGCCCGTCAGCGCGTACAGCCCCAGCGCCCAGGCGATCCACGGCGTGCTGAGGGGCCAGCCGGCCAGGTACACCATGGCCAGCCCGGTCAGCGGCTGCACGATCACCGCCGGGGTGGTGAACCACCAGTCGGCGCGCACCACCAGCCGCGCCACCTCGGCCTGCGCCGCCACGTTGCGGCTGCGGTTGGCAAAGAACATGTAATAGGCCGTGCCAAAGCCGGTGCCGACCAGCACCACGCTGGACAGGATGTGGATGTATTTCAGCAGCAGGTAGCTCATGCGGGTATCAACGGGGTGGCGCGCTGGCGCTGCGCCACAGCACCAGCAGCGCGGCGGCCAGCGGCACGTTCTTGGCCAGCGGGCCAAAGGGGTGCAACCACCACGCCGGCTGCACCCAGGTGGCCAGCGCCGTCATGGCGGCCATCGTCAGCAGCGCCGTCAGGTAGGCCGCGCGACCGGGGCGCCACCACAGCCACAGCCCGATCGCCGCGTCCGCCAGTGCGCCAGCGCCAATCAGCGCGGGCTTGAGCGGCGCCAGCGCATCGGGCAGGGGCGCCAGCAGCGCCATGCTTTGCCCATGCCATTCCCACAGCGACACCAGGGCCGTCCACAGCCAAAGCCAGACAAGGCTCAGGCGCAGCCAGCGCAGGGCGGGGGTTTCGGCAGAGCGTGGGCCGCTCATGACAGGTCGGTCGCCATGCCCCAGCGGGCGAATTCGGGCGCGAACTCGGCCAGCGTCAGCAAGCCGGTGGCGGTGTGGGCGCCGGGTGCCGGCCCATCGCCCCGCGCCAGTTGCCGCGCCAGCAGGATGGCGGCCATGCAAGGGATTTCGGGGCCGTGGTCGTGGTCGGCGGCAATGTCCCAGCGCGCGGTGGCGGGCTGGCCATTGGCGCCCAGGCCCTGCGCCTGCACCACCATGCCGCCCAGCGACGTGCCCAGCCGGTCAAAGGCCGGCGCCATGCGGTGCAGCAGCGGTGCCAGCGCCTGCGGGCGCGTCAGCCAGCCTTTCTGGCGCAGCGCCGCCAGCAAGGCAAAGCTGGTCTGCGACCAAGGCACTTCCAGCGCGGCACGGAACAGCACCCGGTCCTTCACGCCAAAGTGCGCGGGGAACAGCTCCAGATCCGGGATGTCGCACAGCGCACCGCGCCGCGCCGGCATGCGGGCAAAGTCCACCGGCGTGGGCGCGGCCCAGCCGATGCGGTCTTGCCAGCGCCCGTCCTGCCATACCGACACGGGCGCGCCGCAGTAGCTCAGCACGCCGGCCAGCGTGGCCACGCCGCGCGGCGCGGTTTGCGCGGGCGCAATGCAGATGTCGATGCTGTGCACGGCCTGCCAGCCGCGCGTCAGCGCATCGACCACGGCCGAGGACAAGGCGGGCACGGTGCTGGCACCGCTGACGGCCACGCGGCCGTTGGCTGCAAACGCGCCATTCAGTGCCGCCGGAAAGTCGCACACAAAGCGCCGTCCGTCCGCCAGGTCGATGTAATGCGCGCCCGCCTGCGCACAGGCCTGCGCCACCGCGTAGTCCTGCGCCTGGAAAGGCCCGGCGGTGTGGATCACCAGGCCGATTCGCTCATCCCGCAGGCGGTGTGCCAAATCTGCGTGCGTGGCGTCCAGCGCCAGCGCCTGTGCCGGGTGGGGGCCGTCGGGCAGGGCGTCGATCAGCGCGCGGGCGCGTTGCACGTCGCGTCCCGCCACCACCAGTTGGATCGCGGCATCCCCCGCCAGCGCCCGCACGATGCGCGCCCCGAAATTGCCATAGCCGCCCAGCACCAAGGCCCGGAGCGGCGCGCCGGTCTGCAGCGCCGCCGCCTCACCCATGGTCGGCTTGCCGCACCAGCCACATCGCATCGCCGTAGCTGAAAAAGCGATAGCGCTGGGCGATGGCGTGCTGGTACAGCGCCATCACGCGTTCATACCCCGCCAGGGCGCTGACCAGCATCATCAAGGTGCTGCGCGGCAGGTGAAAGTTGGTGACCAGCGCGTCCACCACCTGAAACCGGTAGCCGGGCGTGATGAAGATGTCGGTATCGCCACTGGCTTCGCCGCTTTGCGCCCAGCTTTCCAGCGTGCGCACGCTGGTGGTGCCCACGGCCACCACGCGCCCGCCGCGCGCGCGGCACGCGGCGATGGCGGCCTGCGTGGCTTCGGGCACGTGGTAGCGCTCGCGGTGCATCAGGTGGTCGGCAATGCTTTCGCTTTTCACGGGCTGGAAGGTGCCGGCGCCCACGTGCAGGGTGACGGCGGCGCGCTGCACGCCGCGTGCGTCCAGCGCGGCCAGCACGCCGTCGTCGAAATGCAGCGCCGCCGTGGGCGCGGCGACGGCGCCCGGGTTTTTGGCGAACACGGTTTGGTAGCGCGCGGCGTCTTCGGTGGTGTCGCCGTGGGCGATGTACGGCGGCAGCGGCACGTGGCCGTGCGCGGCCATCACGGCGTAGGCGTCGTGCGAAAAGCGCAGGTGAAACAGCGGGCCATCGGCGTTGGGCCAGCGGCCCAGCAGCTCGGCCACCACACCGCCCGCCAGGTGCAGGCGGCTGCCGGGCAGCGGCTTTTTGCTGACCTTCATGTGCGCGGCCACGGTGCCGTCGGGCAGCACGCGCTCGATCAGCAGTTCCAGCTTGCCGCCGGTGGCTTTTTCGCCAAACAAACGGGCCTTGACGACCTGGGTGTCGTTGAAGACCAGCAGGTCGCCCGGCTGCAACAGCGTGGGCAGGTCGCGAAAGATGCGGTCAACCGGCGCGGCGCCGCTGCCGTCCAGCAGGCGCGATCCGCTGCGTTCGGCGGCGGGGTGCTGGGCAATGAGTTCGGGGGGCAGAGCGAAGTCGAAGTCGCTCGTGGTGAAAGTGCGCACAGGGCTTGAGGGCCGAACAGGCCCGTTCCAAGAAAGAAGCTGTGAATTCTCCCATGCGCGCAGGCAGGGGCGGGCCGCGCGAGCGGGCAGAATCGCGCGCATGTCCGACCCCATTGCCAGCCAGACGCACGTGGCCGCCGATTTTTCTGGAATGCCCGGCCCATCGGAGGGCGAGCTGTTCAAGAAGGTCATGGGCGCGGCCTGGCTGGGCCTGCATGCGGACATTCGCCGCCGCTTCGACAAGAACCCGGCGCCCGGGCGGCCGCTGCGCTACGGCGGCGCGCTGAGCGAACTGCGCTGCTCGCGCTTTGGCAAGCTGATGGGCTACCTGACGCAGCCGCTGATCGACGGCGCCCTGATCCCCTACAACGACCGCGACTTCCCGGTCGATATCGAGGTCTATTGCAAGCCCGGTGACCCGGCCATCTACAAGCAGCGCATCTATCGCCTGAACCATCGCCCGCCGATCCGCTTCACCAGCTTCATGCGCGAAAGCGCGCGCGGCGAGGTGCTGGAATACGTGGGCTTTGGCCTGGGCATGAAGCTGCTGCTGAGCGTGGACCATGGCAACCTGCATTTCCAAAGCGACGGCTATTTCTGGCAGCTGTTCGGCGTGCGCATTCCGGTGCCCGGCGTGTTCACACCCGGCAAGACTTTTCTTTGGCACAACAACGAAACGCCCGACCGCTTCAACATCCGTATCGAAATTCGCCACGCGCTGCTGGGCACCACTTTCACCCAGGTGGGGGTGTTTCAGGAAGTCGCAGAAACATCGGCAATCCTGCCGGGCGGGGCTGCCTGATGGACATGCACCTGCTGGCATTGCAGCTGATGGCGGCGCAAGGCCTGCTGGGCGCCTTCGACACGCTTTACCACCACGAAGGCACCGAAGCGCTGCCGCGCCGCCCCGGTGCGGGGCTGGAGCTGGCGATCCACGCCACGCGCGCCAGCATCTACAGCCTGATCTTCATCGGCCTCTCGTCCTGGGCATGGCACGGCGCGTGGGCCTGGGTGCTGCTGGCGGTCTTCGGGGTGGAAATCGTGCTGACGCTGTGGGACTTCGTGATCGAGGACCGCAGCCGCCTGCTGCCCGCCACCGAGCGCGTCACGCACACGGTGCTGGCAATCAACGGCGGCGCCTTCATCGCGCTGCTGGCCATGGTGGCGGTGGACTGGGCGCGCCAGCCCACCGCGTTGGCGTGGCAGCCGCAGGGCTGGCTGGGCGCGTTTCTGGCGCTGTGCGGCGTGGGTGTGGGGCTGTCGGGCCTGCGCGATGCCTTTGCGGCGCGCGCGGTGTTTCGCCGCCAGGCGCAGGCCGCGCAGCGTGAACAGCAGGCGCCGGTGCGCTTGGGTGGCCGCGCTCAGCATGTGCTGGTCACGGGCGGCACCGGTTTCATCGGGCAGGTGCTGGTGCGGCAGCTGCTGGCCAATGGCCATGCGGTGACGGTGTGGACGCGCGATGCGCGCGCCGCTGCGTGGAACTTCGGCGGCGCGGTGCGCTGTGTGCGCACGCTGGCGCAGATGCCGGCCAGCGCGCCGGTGGATGTGGTGATCAACCTGGCCGGTGCCCGCATCCTCGGCCCGCGCTGGACCCAGGCGCGCCGCCAGGCCCTGCTGCGCAGCCGCGCGGGGCTGACCGAGCAACTGGTGGGCTGGATGGCCGCGCAGCCGCACCGGCCTTGGCTGCTGCTGTCGGGCTCGGCCATTGGTTACTACGGCGTGCAGCCGCAGGGCGAGGGCGATACCGCGCCGCTGGATGAAGCCGCCCCGCCGCAACCCATCTTCATGTCGCAGCTGTGCCAGGCGTGGGAGCAGGCCGCGCACGCCGCCGTGCCGCACGGCGTGCACGTGGCCTGCCTGCGCCTGGGCTTGGTGCTGGGCCACCAGGGTTCGCTGCCGCAGCTGCTGATGCCGATCCAGCTGGGCCTGGGCGGCCCGCTGGGCACCGGGCGCCAGTGGCTGTCGTGGGTGCATGTGCACGATGTGGTGCGCGCGCTGGCGCATGTGTGGGCGCTGGCCGAGGCCGCGCGCGCACAGGGCGCGGCGCCTGCGGCACAGGCCTTCAACCTGACCGCGCCCGGGGCGCTGCGCCAGGCCGACTTCACCCGCGCCGCAGCGCAGGTGCTGCGCCGCCCTTTCTGGATGCCCACCCCGGCCGCGCCGGTCAAGCTGCTGCTGGGCGAACAGGCCGATCTGCTGCTGGAAGGCCAGCGGGTGGTGCCGGCGCGGCTGCTGCAGACCGGCTTCGTGTTCCACTTTCCTGACGCGCAGACCGCCTTGCGCGATCTGTGCCGCCCGGGCTGAGCGCACGCGCCGCACGCACAATCCACAACGCCGATGGCCGCCAGGAAAAAGCCCCAACCGAACGCGAATGGCGCCGCCGCGCCCGCCGCCCAGCCCCTGTCTGCGCCGCAGAAGGCGCTGCGCAAACTGGGCCTGGTGCGCGACATCGACCTGGCGCTGCACCTGCCGCTGCGCTACGAAGACGAGACGCACCTCACGCGCCTGGCCGATGCGCGCGACGGCGACACCGTGCAGATCGAGGCCGAAGTCACCCAGCAGGAGGTGAGCTACCGCCCGCGCCGCCAGCTGCTGGTCAGCGTGAACGACGGTTCAGACAGCTGCGTGCTGCGCTTTTTCAATTTCTACCCGTCGCAGCAAAAGCAGATGGCGGTGGGCACGCGCATTCGTGCGCGGGGCGAGTTGCGCGGCGGCTTTGCCGGCCTGACCATGATGCACCCCACCGTGCGCGCGGCCGGCGGTGCGCTGCCCGACGCGCTGACGCCGGTGTACCCCACCGTGGCCGGCCTGCCGCAGCCCTATCTGCGCAAGGCGGTGCTGGCGGGCCTGGCGCACGCCGACCTGGCCGAAAGCGTGCCAGCTGCGGTTTTGAATGAAATCAGCCCGCAGCGCATGTGGGTCCTGCGAGAGGCGCTATGGTTTTTGCATAATCCCGCACCCGATGCATCGCTGACCCAGCTGGAAGACCACACCCATCCCGCCTGGCAGCGCCTGAAGGCCGAAGAGCTGCTGGCCCAGCAGCTGTCGCAGCAGGCGGCCCGGCGCGCGCGCCACCGCCTGCGCGCGCCGGTGCTGAAAGGCGCGCCCGGCGGCCTGCATGAACAGCTGCTGGCGGCCATCCCTTTCCAGCTGACCGGCGCGCAGCGCCGCGTGGGGGAAGAAATCGCGCACGACCTGGCGCGCCACCAGCCCATGCACCGCCTGCTGCAGGGCGACGTGGGCAGCGGTAAAACCGTGGTGGCCGCGCTGGCCGCCTGCATCGCCATTGACGCCGGTTGGCAGTGCGCGCTGATGGCACCCACCGAAATCCTGGCCGAGCAGCACTTTGCCAAGCTGGTCGATTGGCTGGCGCCGCTGCTGGCCGCGCGTGGCCAGCGCGTGGCCTGGCTGACCGGCAGCCAGAAGAAGAAAGAACGCGCCGAGATGCTGGCGCTGATCGAAAGCGGCGAGGCCGCGTTGGTGGTGGGCACGCACGCGGTCATCTCCGAAAAGGTGCGCTTTGCCCGGCTGGCCCTGGCCATCGTGGACGAGCAGCACCGCTTTGGCGTGGCGCAAAGGCTGGCGCTGCGCGGCAAGGCGGGCGGGGCGACGTTGCCGGCCGATGGGCTTGTGCACACCGGGCCCAAAGAGGCCACACCCGCGCCCGCCAGCCCCCGCAACTACCCGGCCCCAGCGGGGAAAGGGCCCAGCGCCGAGCCGCACCTGCTGATGATGAGCGCCACGCCCATCCCCCGCACGCTGGCCATGAGCTACTACGCCGACCTGGACGTGTCCACGCTGGACGAGCTGCCGCCCGGGCGCACGCCGGTCGTCACCAAACTGGTCAGCGAGCAGCGCCGCGACGAGGTGATCGAACGCATCCGCGCGCAGGTGGCGCAGGGCCGGCAGGTGTACTGGGTCTGCCCGCTGATCGAAGAGAGCGAGGCGCTGGACCTGAGCAACGCCACCGCCACGCACGCCGAACTATCGGCCGCGTTGAACCCCCATGCGGCACTGCCCCCCGGCGGGGCGGCCCCAGCCGGGGCGCCGCCCGGCGTCATGGTCGGCCTGCTGCATTCGCGCATGCCCGTGGCCGAGAAGAAGGCGGTGATGTCGCTGTTCAGCGGCGGGCAAATGGCCGTGCTGGTCAGCACCACGGTGATTGAAGTCGGCGTGGACGTGCCCAACGCCAGCCTGATGGTGATCGAACACGCCGAACGCTTTGGCCTGAGCCAGCTGCACCAGCTGCGCGGCCGCGTGGGCCGGGGCGCGGCGGCATCGGCCTGCGTGCTGCTGTATTCGGCGCCCGAAGGCGGCCGCCTGGGCGAAACCGCGCGCGCCCGCCTGAAGGCCATGGCCGAGACCAACGACGGGTTCGAGATCGCCCGGCGCGATCTGGACATTCGCGGCCCCGGCGAATTCCTGGGCGCCCGGCAAAGCGGCGCCGCCCTGCTGCGCTTTGCCGACCTGGCCGAAGACGCGCCCCTGCTGGAATGGGCCCGCGCCGCCGCCCCGCGCCTGCTGGACGAACACCCCGATATGGCCGCACGGCACGTCGACCGCTGGCTGGGCGGGCGGGCGGATTACCTCAAGGCGTGAAGGCGATCCCCGCCTGAGCGCAGCCAGGCGGCCTGGCCCGCCCGCTCGTCCCTTGGTGACGGGCGAGCCCATCCAGCGCTGAAGTTGCCGCATATGCCTTCTGGCATAGTCGGTACCCCATCCATTCGGGATGGGGCGCGCCGTGTCGCCACGCGGGCGGCGCCTCACGGTATCTGCAAAAGGGAGAGAAATATGAGTAAAAAACGAGCGCATTGGACATTGGCACGCTTGGGCGCCGTCATGTTGATGGGCGGCGCTGTGAGCGCCTGGGCGCAAACGGCTTCGGTGCCGCTAACCGGTCTGGCAGCCGCGCCGCAGAACGGTAGCCTGGCCGCCATCGACGCCACCTGGGCGGTAGCCGGCGGCACGGCCAGCAATGGCTGGGACACGATCAACGCCGGTGGTGGGGTCAGCTACTCGCACTACAACGGCGCCAACCAACTGCAGACGTGGACGTTCAACAAGCCGGTGGATTTGAGCTTCATCATCACCGGCTTGAACGGCCGACTCGAGGGCGTCCGGTTGCCAGCCGGTACCCGCTGCCAGATTCCGGTTCCGCCGCCTGCACACAACATCACGTTCGTCAGCGACGTGCTGAGAAACAACACCACCACCGATCAACAACCGGCGGGTGCGGTGCAAGTCACCTGCCAGTTGCATGGGGTGAATGCCTTGGTGCTGGACGGCACCTCGCTGGGCCCCCCCAACAACCGGCGCGGCCTGTTCGCGCTGCAGATTTCCATTCCCGAAATCACCAGCGCCGCGCCACCTGCCGCAGGCAGCGTAGGAACTGCGTACACGCATCCCGTGGTGGCCACGGACTCGGACCCCGGCGATGGCGTGGCGCTGAGCTACGCCGCCACCGGCCTGCCGACCGGGGTGAGCATCGACCCGGCCACCGGCGTGATCTCGGGCACGCCCACCACGCCGGGCACGTACAACGTGACCGTGACGGCTTCGAATGGCCCGGTGCTATCGCTGCCGCAATTGGTCACCATCGTTGTCGCGCCTGCCGCCACGGTGGCTGTGCCAACCATGGAAGCCTGGGGCCTTGGCGCGTTGGCGCTGGCGCTGGGTGGAATGGGCATGCGCCAGACGCGCCGCCGCCGCTCGCTGCGCAAGTGATCCATCGGCGGCCATGCCGCCTGCCGCGCGCCGCCCTCGCCTGAGGGGGGCGCGTCGCGCTGCCGGGCGCCGCTGCTTAGCGGTGTTGCACCAGGGGTATCGTGTTTGCCTATCATGGGCGGCATGCAGGATTCGGTATGACCCTCACACAACCCAAGCACATCGTCGCCGTGGCCCCGAGCAGGACAGGGCGAGGGGCCCCGCACAGTGGGGATCGACCCCGATTTGGGGCCGCAGCTACGGCGGGCGCTGGGGCTCCAATGGGCAGGGCGCTGAAATGACGCTGACCGAACTCAAGTACATCGTCGCCGTAGCCAGAGAAAAGCATTTCGGCAAGGCCGCCGAAGCCTGCTTCGTCTCGCAACCCACGCTGTCCGTTGCCGTCAAGAAGCTGGAAGAAGAGCTGGATCTGAAGCTGTTCGAGCGCAGCGCGGGCGAAGTCACCGTCACGCCGCTGGGTGAAGAGATCGTGCGGCAGGCGCAAAGCGTGCTGGAGCAGGCGGCCGAGATCAAGGAGATCGCCAAGCGCGGCAAAGACCCGCTGGGTGGGCCGCTGAAGCTGGGCGTCATCTACACCATCGGGCCGTATCTGCTGCCCGACCTCGTGCGCCAGATCATCGAGCACACGCCGCAGATGCCGCTGATGCTGCAAGAGAACTTCACCGCGCGCCTGCTGGAGATGCTGCGCACCGGCGAGATCGACGCCGCCATCATGGCCGAGCCCTTTCCCGATACCGGCCTGGCCATTGCCCCGCTGTACGACGAGCCGTTCCTGGCCGCCGTGCCGGCCGACCACCCGCTGGCGCAGGGCGAATGGGTGACCAGCGAACAGCTGAAGGGCGAACACCTGCTGCTGCTGGGCAGCGGCCATTGCTTTCGCGACCACGTGCTGCAGGTCTGCCCCGAATTCGCGCGCTTTTCCAGCGCCGCCGAGGGCATTCGCAAAAGCTTTGAAGGCTCGTCGCTGGAAACCATTCAGCACATGGTGGCCGCCGGCATGGGCGTGACGCTGGTGCCGCGCCTGGCGGTGCCCACGCAGGCGCTGGCCGCCGCTGCGCCCGGCGCCAGCCACGCGGTGCATGGCGCGCCGCTGGTGCGCTACCTGCCCGTGCGCGACGAACAGGGCCGCGAGCCGCCCACGCGCCGCGTCGTGCTGGCCTGGCGCCGCAGCTTCACCCGCTATGAAGCCATTGCCGCGCTGCGCAACGCCATCTATGCGTGCGAGTTGCCGGGCGTTACCCGGCTGACCAGCTGATGGCGCCCCCGGTCGAGCAGGCGGCGGCCGCCTCCAGCGCCGCCGCGCAGTCTGGCGCGTGGGGCGGCGTGGCGCACGGCATCGTGCAGCTGCTGATCCGGCTGGACCCGTACCTGCCCCTGCTGCTGGTGCCGCTGCTGGCGCTGGCGGCACGGTGGTGGCTGCGCCAGCGGGCCGCCGCCGCGCGCCATGGCGGCGTGGGCATGCATGAGCGACGTGCGGCCGGGGCGGGCCGGGTGGC
Organism: Ottowia sp.; assembly: GCA_017997715.1. GTDB lineage: Bacteria > Pseudomonadota > Gammaproteobacteria > Burkholderiales > Burkholderiaceae_C > Ottowia. The sequence continues at coordinate 3,824 of JAGOEM010000058.1, read as the reverse complement.
GCTGGTGCTGGCCCTGCTGGCGGCGGCGTGGTCGTGGGCGGTGCAGGCGCAATGGGCGGGGGTGGTGCGTTTTGACGTTGCCCTCAGCCACCTGGCGCAGGCGTGGGCCACGCCGGTCACCCTTGCCTTGGCCGTGTTTTTCAGCGACGTGGGCGACGTGCTGGCGCTGACGCTGGTGTCTGTCGCCATCGTGGCGTGGCTGCTGATGCGCGGGCGACCGGCGCTGGCCTGGGGCTGCGCACTGGCCATCCTTATCAACAGCCTGACGGTGCGGGTGCTGAAGCGCCTGTTTGAACGCGAGCGCCCCGCCGGCGCGACCGAGTGGCTGACCTCGGGCCACAGCTACCCCAGCGGCCACGCCGCCGGTTCGCTGATGGTGCTGGGCTTGCTGGCCTGGCTGCTGTGGCCGCAGCTGGCGCCGCGCTGGCGCTCGTGGCTGGCGCTGGTGGCCGTGCTGTGCATTGCCGCCATTGGCGCCGCCCGCGTGTTGCTGCAGGTGCATTACCCCAGCGACGTGCTGGGCGGCTGGCTGATCGCCGGCGCGGTGCTGGTGCTGGCCACCACGCAGCCACGGCCACAGGCCCGTGGCTGGTTTTGAACCAAATCGGCCTGTAGCGCCCGCCTGGTGGGCGCAGGCAGCTATAAAAAACGAAATATTCGAGTGTTTGATTGCGCCAGCTGCCGACACGACACGACACGACATGGCATGGCACTGCATTGCATGGCAAGCACCGACAAGCGCAGTCCGCCCGATCGTGAACGCAGCGCCATCGCATGCGCAACCCGCAACCCGCAATCCGCAATCCGCAACCCGCAACCCGCAACCCGCAACCCGCAACCCGCAACCCGCAACCCGCAGTCTGGCGCCACGCTGCTGCCCGGCCTGCCCACCCCGCCGCCCGTGGCGCGGCGGCACGCGGTCACTGCGATCACCGCGCCAGCCGGCGCCAGCGTTGCACCCAACCTGCGGCGCAGCAGATGGCTTGCGCGGCCGCCCATCACCGTGCGAAGGCCACCACGCGGCCGCCGTGCCCACCCACGCACCCGCTGCCAGCCGGTAGGTGGACTGGTTTTTTTGAATCAAATATGCCTGCAGCGCCCGCCTGATGTGCGCAAGCAGCTACTAAAATAGTAGTGATGAGCCAGCCCGCCACGCCCACGCCGCACCCGGCGCCAACCCCCGTGCCCACCCCCGCCGCGCCCGCCCCGCGCAGCAAGCTGTCGCTGTACCTCGACCTGATCCGCTGGAACCGCCCGGCCGGCTGGCTGGTGCTGCTGTGGCCCACGCTGGGCGCGCTGTGGCTGGCGTCGGGCGGGTTTCCGGGCTGGCATTTGCTGACCGTGTTCGTGCTGGGCACCGTGCTGATGCGCTCGGCCGGCTGCTGCATCAACGACGTGGCCGACCGCGACTTTGACCGCCACGTCAAACGCACCGCGCAGCGCCCCATCACCAGCGGGCAGGTCAGCGTGCGCGAAGCGCTGTGGCTGGGCGCCGCGCTGGCGCTGCTGTCGTTCGGCCTGGCGCTGACCACCAACTGGCTGGTGATCGCCCTGTCGCTGCCGGCGCTGGCGGTCACCATCGTCTACCCGTTCACCAAGCGGTTTTTCTCGATGCCGCAGGCGGTGCTGGGCATTGCCTTCGGCTTTGGCATACCCATGGCCTACGCCGCCGCGCAGGGCGGTTTGCCGCTGGAGGCGCTGTGGCTCTTCCTGGCCAAGATCGCCCTGGTGCTGGCCTACGACACCGAATACGCCATGGTCGACCGCGACGACGACCTGAAGATCGGCATGAAAACCTCGGCCATCACCCTGGGCCGGGCCGATGTGGCGGCGGTCATCGCCTGCTTTCTGATCTACCTGGCGGTGTGGCTGACCATCGGCCTGCGGCACACCGCGTCGGTGTGGCTGTACGCCGGCTTTGCGGCGGCGCTGGCGCAGGTGGCGTGGCACTACACGCTGATCCGCACGCGCCAGCGGCCCGGGTGCTTTACCGCCTTCAGCAAAAGCCACTGGATCAGCTTTGCGGTGTTTGTCGGCATCGTGCTGGGCCTGGCCCGTTGATGTGTTGAGCCGTTGATCCGTTGAGCTGACGGCGCGGGCGCGGCCGATGCCGCGGCAGGCGATGGCGGCAGCAGGGCGGCGCCGTGTTCACCCATGGCGCCCACCGCATTGGCGCCAAAAGCGCGCGGGCAGGGCGCCGCATCGCCCTTAGCGCGCGTTCAACGTCTCAGCGCGAGGGCTGGGGGACGTGGATCGGGATCGGCTGCGAGGCGCAAACCGCAGTCATACCGGGTGGTAGCGCGAGGATGTGCCACGAAGCAAACCGCCCCCGGCCATGCCCACATGCCCACACACCCGCGCTGAGACGTTGAACACGCCCTTAACCCGCGGCCGCGCAGGTTTGATGGCCGCGTTGGCCGGCAGGAATTGCTGCACCGCCGCAAAATCCGGGTTTACCCGCGCTTTCGTCCGTCGATCGATGGATCGAAATGCTCTTGAATAAATAGCTGGTTACGCCGAATGGGCGCGCGCTGCAGCCTGGTTTGGCTTGAAATTGCCGCGCATGGGGCTCGCCCATGCCGCTGATTCGTCCGCACACCGCGCCAGCCCGCATTGGGCTTGCGGCGCGCACGCCAGCCGCCGCCACGCACCCACCATGAACACCGCCATTTCCCCACGACCCGCGCCCCAGCCCGAAGCCGCCGCCAGCGCCCACGCAGCCGCCGTGCCATCGGCCGCCCCGTCCTCCGGCGCCGCCATCCTGGCACTGGCCGTGGGCGGCTTTGCCATCGGCACGGGCGAATTCGCCATCATGGGCCTGCTGCCCGAAGTGGCGGGCGATCTGGGCGTGTCCATCCCCACCGCCGGCCACGTCATCAGCGCTTACGCGCTGGGCGTGGTGGTGGGCGCGCCCGTGCTGGCCGTGGCCGGCGCGCGCCTGCCGCGCCGCCAGCTGCTGATCGCGCTGATGCTGTTCTTTGCCCTGGGCAACTTCGCCAGCGCGCTGGCGCCCGGGTATTGGTCGCTGAACGTGCTGCGCTTCATCACCGGGCTGCCGCACGGCACCTTTTTTGGCGTGGCCGCGCTGACCGCCGCCGGCCTGGTGCCGCCCGGCCAGCGCGCCGCCGCCGTCGGCAAAGTGATGATGGGGCTGACCGTGGCCGTGGTCGTCGGCCTGCCGCTGTCCGCCTGGCTGGGCGAGGTACTGGGCTGGCGATCTGCCTTCGCGCTGGTCGGGCTGATCGCGCTGCTGACCGTCTGGCTGGTGCGCCGCTACGTGCCCTACACGCCGGGCCACCCCGCCGTCAGCCCGTGGCAAGAACTGGGCGCGCTGCGCCGCCCGCAGGTGTGGCTGACGCTGGGTGTGGGCGCGGTCGGCTTTGGCGGGCTGTTTTCAGTCTTCAGCTACATCAAACCCACCATGCTGGAAGCCGCGCAACTGCCCCCCGCCTGGCTGCCCGCCGCCCTGGCCCTGCTGGGCCTGGGCATGGTCGCCGGCAACTGGCTGGGCCCCAAGTTTGTCGACCGCGGGCTGATGCGCGCCATTGCCGGCATTCTGGTGTGGGGCGCCGGCGCGCTGGCCCTGTTCGCGCTGACCGCCCACGTGCTGCCGCTGGCGCTGATGTCCACCGTTCTGGTCGGCACCCTGGGCGCGCTGGGCATCGCCCTGCAAGTGCGCCTGATGGACGTGGCCGGCGACGCCCAAACCCTGGCCGCCGCCCTGAACCATTCCGCCTTCAACGCCGCCAACGCCCTGGGCGCCTGGCTGGGCGGCCTGGCCGTGCTGTGGGGCTGGGGCTGGGCCGCCATCGGCTGGGTGGGGG
>JAGOEM010000057.1 GCA_017997715.1 Ottowia sp. | reverse complement strand
GCAGCCGTGCGCGCGCAGGCGGCACCTTGATTCCTTGAACACCCATGCGGTTTCCCTCCTGATCCATCCGGCGCCTTGTTCAGGCTGTGCTGGCTGGCTTCGCTGGAGGAAGCTGGCTGTGATGGCGGGCATTCTAATTGCGAATGATTTTCATCTGCGAGATTGACGCCGACGCTGGAAGCGCAGAACCACACGCATGCACCGCGGCGCGGGGATTGCGCCGGGCGGCATGCACGCGCCTGGCGCAGCACGCGCAGCGCAGCCGATGCAAGGTGGTCGCATAGCCTGCGCGGGCAGACAAAGTACGCAGCGCGCGTGCGGCGCCGCACCCCAAACCATCCATTCAGAACGGGTGAACGCTACGTTATCAATAGCTGCCAACGCCCATTTCTAGGGCGCTAACGCTTGAATTCATCAAAATCCAGGCACTCAGCATTCACGCACTCGATCACTCGCCACCGATCAGGCGGGGCGAGGGCTGGCGCCGGGCCAGGCGTTCGCAGCGGGCGATATGTTCGGCGTATTGCGCGGCCTGTTCATCGCTGGGCGCGTCGTCCAGCTTGCTGCGGCCGCTGTCCGATGCCTCATAGGCATTCAGCACCATGCCGCGCACCAGCACGGCGGCGTAGTGGCATGGCCCCATCTTCATGGCCACGTCCGGCTTGCCCAGCAGGCGATTCAGCTGCGCCATCAGCCTGCCGTGGGTGGGCGTGCCTTCGTTGGCGATCTGCTTTTGCGCGGCGCGCAGCGGCGCCATCTCGCCCGCCTTCAGGGCGCTGCTCAAGGCGCGTTCATACGACAGCGTCAGGTCCACATCGGCCCAGGCCACAGGCACGGAGGGCTGGGCGTAGGCCACCCGCACAGGCGCCAAAGCCAGCACCGCAATGGCAAGCGCGGCAAGCGCAGCCAACGCGCGGCATGGCAAGAGCGGTGAGCGGTTCATCGGGCCATTATTGCCGCCGCCCGAACCCACCTTGCCGGGCCGCGCCTACCCCGCCCTGGGCGCCAAGCGCTTGTCGCGCACCGCCACGCGCGACGTGCCTTCACCCTGAAAGTCAAACGCCTCGGTGGCCGCCAACAGCTTGGTCAGCGTGGCATAGCCGTAGTTGCGCGCGTCAAACGACGCCTTGTTGCTGATCTGCGTGCCGACCGCGCCCACCTTGGCCCAGCCGGTTTCGTCCTGCACCGCCGCCACGCCGTCGCGCAGCAGGGCCATCAGCGCCGAATCCTGGCGCAGGCGAGAAGTCGGCACGCGCACCCGCGCCACGGGCTTGGCGGGCGCAGGCGCGGCGCCCTGCCCTGCGCCGTCGCCATCCATGGCTGCGGCGCTGACGGCCAGCGCGCCCGGCGCATCGGCTTCAGCGCTGGCGTGCGCTTCGGCCAGCGCCTCCAGGTACAAAAAGCGCGAACAGGCGTTGACGAAGGGCTTGGGCGTTTGCGCCATGCCAAAGCCGTACACCGCCGCGCCCTTGGCGCGCAGGTGCATCACCAGCGGCGTGAAGTCGGCGTCGGACGAGACGATGCCAAACGCATCGGGCTGTTCGGTGTACAGCAGCTCCATCGCGTCCACCGTCATCGCCATGTCGCTGGCGTTCTTGCCCTTGGAATAGTCGAACTGCTGCATCGGCCGAATGGCGAACTCCAGCAGCCGTTCCTGCCAGCCGTTCAGCCCATGCTTGGTCCAGTTGCCATAAGCGCGGCGGACGTTGATGACGCCGAGCGTAGACAGCTCGGTCAGGATCTCGTCGATCAAGTCCGCCGGGGCGTTGTCCGCGTCGATGAGGAGGGCAATGCGGGGTTGGGAGGTAGGCGACTCGTTCATAAAGCAATGCATCGAGGCAGAGCAGTTCCAAAAAATACACGGCCCTGCCGAAAATTAACTCATGGCTCAATTTCAGATCGGCAAGAAGCCGGAACCAAGCTGAGGGGCGCGCCACGGCACGTCCAATTGATCTGATTGCCTGCCAGGTGCGGCTCAAACACAACGACCGCCGGCGGATTCTTGCTTGCCAAGACGATGATGCCGTTACTGGTTACAAACCCCTCCGCATCATTCGACAAAGGCCTGACTTTCAACCCCTCACCTGCAGACTCGAGCGTGCTATTCGCTTTGGCCCGCTGCTCAATTTCGCCCCGCAAATCAGACCCACCAACAGCCATCATTTCAACAATCTTGGCGCGATTGTTATAGCACTGGTATGTCGGAAGAAATAGTGCGACCGACGTATAGGCGATGACGACGAAGATCGCGACCTTGAGCAGATCAACAATACTCTCCGCAACGATGACAACCAGTGTCTTCCAAGTTTTGAGCGGTTGATAGCGCCAATGGTTGGCCCATAGCGCCGTCGATACCGTCACGGCGGCAAGCAATCGAATGATCTCGTACCCGCGCTCGTTGCATGACAAGGCGATCAGAAGACTCGCCACCCAAACGACAACAACAGTGACCCATAGCCACTGAGGTGATCGAGGGAACGGGGAAATTAACTTCCGCCGCATGGGAGTGAGGCTCCCGGCAGTGCTTTGCCTAGGTAGCGACGCAGAACAAACAGGACAACCAGCACCAAAGTGAAATACACGCCCCAGTTCAGCAGGAACGGCTGCAGTTCAAAGCGGTCTTCAACGAAAGCCAGCTGGTTCTCGACGGATATGCCAGGTAAATCGAACAAATAGCGGAAGGGGAAGCCACCATTCAACAGCGGCCCCATGCAATTCTCATCCGCTCGCGGCCCACACATATTGCCGAACACACCTTGCTCGGGTCCGAAAGACTGCACTGCGGCAGAGCAGATGGCCATCGCGCAGGAAAGCAGCAGACTGAAACCGATGACGATGGCGGCGCTCTGAACACGTCTGAGTCGTGATTGCTTCATGCGTGGCCTCCGTCGCAAATCATCAAGCCTGCCGTTTGGCGACTAATTGGTGTCGCTGACGAGGCGCCAAGCCAGGGACTCCCCGCCCCTGAGCGGCTTCACCACCGCCTCCCCAAACGCCACCTCTTCCGGCAGCGTCCACTCCTCTTTTCGCAGCTGGATGCGCCCGCTGTTCCTGCGCAAGCCGTAGAAATCCGCCCCAAAGAACGAGGCAAAGCCTTCCAGCTTGTCCAGCGCACCGGCTGCGTCGAAGGCTTCGGCGTACAGCTCCATCGCGCTCAAGGCGGTGTAGCAGCCGGCGCAGCCGGTGGCGTGCTCTTTCAGTTGCGCGGGGTGGGGGGCGCTGTCGGTGCCCAAGAAGAACTTGGGGCTGCCGCTGGTGGCGGCTTGCACCAGGGCTTGCCGGTGCGTCTCGCGCTTGAGCACGGGCAGGCAGTAGTAGTGCGGGCGGATGCCGCCCAAAAATATGGCATTGCGGTTGTACAGCAGGTGGTGCGCGGTGATGGTGGCGGCGGTGTGGGCGTCGGCGCTGGCCACATACTGTGCGGCTTCCCGGGTGGTGATGTGCTCGAAGACGACTTTCAGCTCAGGAAAGTCCTTGCGCAGCGGCACCATCACGCGGTCGATGAAGACGGCTTCGCGGTCGAACAGGTCGATGTCGGCATCGGTCACTTCGCCGTGCACCAGCAGCTTGAGGCCGGCGCGCTGCATGGCCTCGAGCGCGGCGTAGGTCTTGCGGATGTCGGTCACGCCGGCATCGCTGTTGGTGGTGGCACCGGCCGGGTAGAGCTTGAGGGCGACCACGCCAGCATCGGCCGCGCGGGCGATCTCGTCGGGCGGCGTGTTGTCGGTCAGGTACAGCGTCATCAATGGCTCAAAGGCCACGCCCGCAGGCACAGCCTGCAGGATGCGCTCTTTATACGATAGCGCCTGGGCTGCGGTGGTGACCGGTGGGCGCAGGTTGGGCATGATGATCGCGCGGCCAAACTGCGCGGCCGTGTGCGGCACCACGCTGGCCAGGGCGGCGCCGTCGCGCACGTGCAGGTGCCAGTCGTCTGGGCGGGTGATGGTGAGGGTTTGCGGGGCGGTCATGCGGGAAATTGTCGCACCGCCCGCAGGTTGTCAGGATGACCGCAGGCGGGCGCGTGGCCCTGCTCCTGCAACGGCGCCAGGCGGTGCGCAGCGCCAACGGCACCAGGCCATCGGCGGCGCCCGCCATGCGCGCTTACATGCGCCAGGAACCCGGCACCCACGCCCAGGCGTTGCCGCTGTACTGCCAATAGCCCGGCACGTAATAGTGGGCCGGCGATGGCGCGGCGCCAACGGTTTCAGGCTGCGGCGCGGGCAGTGCCGGCGCGACGCCGTTGATCCAGCGGCCAGGTTGCCAGACCCAGCGGGCGCCATCCCACGCCCAGTAGCCGGTCAGCCAGCTGTAGCCAGCGCCCGGCGCGGCGCCCTGGGTTTCGTTGATGGGCCCGGGCATGGTGCGCACCTGGCTGGCGGCTGCGGGCTGTTGCACGACAACGGTGGCGGGCGGCGCGGGTCGTTCGACCACCACTTCGCGGGTGCGGGTCACGCACCCCGACAGCGCGGCTAAGGTCAGCGCGGCGCCAAGTGCGGCCGCGGCCGAGGTGGACAGCAAGGGTTGGGCGGGTTTGAGCATGGTGTTGTTCTCCTGTTCGCGCGGCGCCCGTTGGCGCCGCTGGAGTTCCATTCAAACCCGGGCCGGCTTTGATCTCTGCGGGCCGTGTTCCTGCACGCTTGCAGGAATCGTCCGTCATGGTTTGCCGGGCACCGCCTCACCTGCTGGCCTGGCGTATTGGCCGGATCAGCCCTGGCGAAGGCCGTGGACGAACGCTTGCATCCAGCCTTTATGAACCCAAGTGTCCGTGCTGCCGCCCGCGTCTGTCAGGCGGTGTAGTCGCCGCTGGCTTCGGGCTGAAATTCGACCGTGCGCACTTCCAGCGCGCCGGGTTTGCCGTCCACTCCCAGCCAGCGCGCGACATCGCCCACGCGCAGGCCCAGCAGGCTGGTGCCAATGGGCGACAGCACCGAAATCATGCCCTGCGCGGCATCCACATCCGGCGGGTAGCACAGTGTCAACGTGCGTTCGGTTCCGCCGGCGGGGTCTGCCACGCGAACCTTGGAATACATGGTGACTACGTCGGCTGCGATTTCCTGCGGGCGTACCTGGTCGGCGAAGTCGATCACCTCAGCCAACTCGTCGGCTTGTTCATTCACGGCGCCAGCGGCGGCTTGCCGGCGCAGCAGGCTGTGAATGCGGACGTGATCCAGGTCGGTGATGGTGCGCTGCAGTTCGGCGGTGGATGACATGGAGCTCTCTCCTAAAGAATTCATGGGGGGGGGAACAGGCGCCGTGTGCGCGCCTAAAGGGTGTCCTGGCTTGGACTTGAAGCGTGTGGCGTGCCGCGCAGGTGGGCGTGTGGCCCGACGATCCGGGTGGCGCGGTGCTCGGTTTGAGCGGGTGCGGGGTCGTCGGGCTTAGCGAAGTGCGGCGGCTAGGACGCTGCGGGGCAGAAGGCGTCGAAGCGAAACGTGCGAAAAACGAGGGCAGCGTGGTGATACCGACAAGCCCATGGCCGAGCTATGGGCGCCGGAGGCAGCAGCGCGATAGACCGTTGTCTCGCGCGTTGCAGCCGACGTTCCCTCTGCCGCGCAGCCTCCTAGCCGCGCACCCTGGGGCATCCTGGCCCCAGCGGGCGTGGCGGGTGCCCACACACGCAAACCCGCGCCGGCCAGAGTGGCCGACGCTCCGCCGGCGCGCAGGCACAGGGTCGGATCGCTTCGGGCTTGCATGGAGTTCATGATAACGGCTCGGCCCGTGAAGGGCCAACGAAGGGGCTAACATTGCCGCTTTCCGGGCGAAACAGCCCTTTTAGAAGCGTTATCTGGTGCCTATGGCGCCTTGTTGTTGCAATGTCCCAGCTGCCCGAACCTGCGTTGCCGCCGTCGCCCCACCCCGCCCCCGCGTCCGAACCGTCCGACGCCACCCGCGTGCCACTGGCCATCGAAGACTGGCTGACGGTGATCATCATGGCGCTGCTGGCGCTGATCACGTTTGGCAATGTGCTGGTGCGCTATTTCACCAGCGCTTCGTTTGCGTGGACGGAAGAGGTCTCGGTGTTTCTGATGATCGCGCTGACCATGGTGGCCGGGTCGGCGGCGGTGGCGCGCAACCGGCACATCCGCATTGAATTCTTTGCCGATGCAGGCCCTGAAAAGCGCCAACGCGCGCTGGCCCGCTTTGGCGCGGCCATGGTGGCGCTGCTGTTCGGCCTGATGGCGGTGCTGTCCGCGCGCGTGCTGTGGGACGACGTGCGGTACGGCGAAACATCGCCCGGCATTGGCGTGCCGCAGTGGTGGTATTCGATGTGGCTGCCGATCCTGAGCGTGGCCATCATGCTGCGCGCCATCGGCCTGATGCGGCGCGGTGGCCGCCCCGCCGCCGACAGCGTGGCACTGCCCAGCTCGCCCGAGGTGCGCGCCGAGGAGCGTGCGCCGTGACAACTATTTCTCCTGATTTCATAGCTGCTCGCGCCTATATGGCGGGCGCTAGCTGCATATTTGGCCTTTACTCGACGTTGGTAGGGGGCAGGCTCGATCTGTCGCGCAGCCGCTCGAAGGCGGCGTTCGCCCACGCGAGGGGCAACACAACCTGCGCCACTACGGTGCATGGCGACATGCCCCGTCGCCCGAAGACCGGCGGCGCCCCCTCGGGGGGCAGCGCAGCATGCGAAGCAGCCAAGCGTGGGGGCATGCTCCGATGATCGCCACCCTGCTCTTCGCCATCTTCATCATCACCATGCTGATGGGCGTGCCCATTGGTGCGTCGCTGGGGCTGGCGGGCGCGGCGGCGATTGCGCTGGCCAACAGCGACACCGCCTGGTTCGGCCTGCTGGCGGTGCCGCAGAACTTCTATGCCGGGCTGGGCAAGTACCCCTTGCTGGCGATCCCCATGTTCGTGCTGGTCGGCTCGATCTTCGACCGATCTGGCGTGGCGCTGCGGCTGGTCAACTTTGCCATTGCCCTGGTGGGGCGCGGGCCGGGCATGCTGCCGCTGGTGGCCATCGTGGTCGCCATGTTCCTGGGCGGCATTTCGGGTTCGGGCCCGGCCAACGCGGCGGCGGTGGGCGCCGTGATGATTGCGGCGATGAGCCGCGCCGGCTACCCGCCCAGCTATTCGGCCAGCGTGGTGGGTGCCGCTGCGGCGACCGACATCCTGATTCCGCCCAGCGTGGCGTTCATCGTCTACTCGGTGCTGGTGCCCGGCGCATCGGTGCCGGCGCTGTTTGCGGCCGGCATGATTCCGGGCATCTTGGCGGGCATCGCGCTGATCATTCCGGCGGTGTGGATGGCGCGCAAGCACGGCATGGGCCAGCTGGAAGCCAGCCTGCCGCGCCCACCGCTGCTCAAGAGTTTCATCGAAGCCATCTGGGGCCTGGCCGCGCCGGTGCTGATTCTGGGCGGCATGCGCCTGGGCTGGTTCACGCCGACCGAAGCCGCCGTGGTGGCCGTGTTCTACGGCCTGTTCGTCGGCATGTTCATCCACCGCACGATGTCGATCCGCGACCTGTTCCCGATCCTGAAAGAATCGGGCGAACTGTCGGCCGTGATTCTGCTGGTGGTGTCGCTGGCGGGCATCTTCGCCTTCTCGCTGTCCACGCTGGGCGTGATCGATCCGGTGACCCGGGCCATCGTCAATTCGGGCCTGGGCGAATACGGCGTGCTGGCGCTGCTGATCCTGATGCTGATCACCGTCGGCATGTTCCTGGACGGCGTGTCGATCTTCCTGATCTTCGTGCCGCTGCTGTGGCCCATCGTCGAGCACTACCAATGGGACCCGGTGTGGTTCGGCGTGCTGCTGACGCTGAAAGTGGCGCTGGGCCAGTTCACCCCGCCGCTGGCCGTCAACCTGATGGTGTCGTGCCGCATCGCCAACGTGCGCATGGAACAGACCGTGCGCTGGGTCGGCCCGATGCTGCTGGCCATGGGCATGGTGATGGTGGCGGTGATCATCTGGCCCGAGCTGGCGCTGTGGCTGCCGCGCGTGCTGGGTTATTGATGTTTTAGGCCGTTAGCGCCCGGTACATGGGCGCAGGCAGCTATTATTTTTGAAGCAACCGAGGAGACTCAACGATGAAGGTTCGACGCACCCTGCTCACCCTGGCCGCTGCCGCCAGCGCCGCACTCACGCTGGGCGCCGCCCTGCCGGCCCACGCCCAGAACTACAAGGCCGAATACCGCATGTCGCTGGTGCTGGGCACCGCCTTTCCGTGGGGCAAGGGCGGTGAAATCTGGGCCAACAAGGTGCGCGAGAAGACCAACGGGCGCATCAACATCAAGCTGTACCCCGGCGTATCGCTGATCCAGGGCGACCAGACGCGCGAATTCAGCGCGCTGCGCCAGGGCGTGATCGACATGGCCGTTGGCTCCACCATCAACTGGTCGCCGCAGGTGCGCCAGCTGAACCTGTTCTCGCTGCCGTTCCTGATGCCCGACTACGCCGCCGTTGACGCGCTGACCACGGGCGAAGTGGGCAAGCAGATGTTCGGCATCCTCGACAAAGCCGGCGTGGTGCCGCTGGCCTGGGGCCTGAACGGCTACCGCGAGCTGAGCAATTCCAAGCACGCGGTCAAGACGCCGGCCGATTTGAAGGGGCTGAAGATCCGTGTGGTCGGCTCGCCACTGTTCCTGGAAACCTTCACCGCCCTGGGCGCCAACCCCACGCAAATGAGCTGGGCCGACGCGCAGCCCGCGCTGGCCAGCGGCGCCGTGGACGGACAGGAAAACCCCATGAGCATCTTCACCGCCGCCAAGCTGCACACCGTGGGCCAGAAGCACCTGACGATGTGGGGCTACATCGCCGATCCGCTGGTGTTTGTGGTGAACAAGGCCGTGTGGAACAGCTGGACGCCCGCCGACCGCGAGCTGGTGCGCCAGGCCGCGCTGGAAGCCGGCGTAGAGCAAAACGCCATCGCGCGCAAAGGCCTGGTGGAACCCGGCCAGCCGTTGCTGAAACAGATCGAGGGCCTGGGCGTGACCGTGACGCGCCTGAACCCCGCCGAGCGCGATGCCTTCGTCAAGGCCACGCGCCCGGTGTACGACAAGTGGAAGAACCAGATTGGCGCCGATCTGGTGAACACCGCTGAAAAAGAGATTTCGGCGCGCAAGAAGTGATTGGATCTGAGGCTGAGGGATTAGCCTGTTTTTCAAAAATGATAGCTGTCAGCGCCCATAGGACGGGCGCTAATGGCCATTTTGATTGAGAATAGCTGCTGCTCCGGCAAGGAACAGATTCCGATCAGGCGGCCAACGATGGCCGCAAAAAAGCCCTCATCGCGAGGGCTTTTTTACGAGTGCCGATGCGCACCACCGCGTTGTCAGAACGCGGGGATGACGGCGCCCTTGAACTTGTCCTGAATGAATTTTTTCGCCTCGGGCGAACGCAAAGCCGCGACGAGCTTCTGCACCTCAGGCGCATTCACGCGCTCTTTGCGCACCGCGATGAAGTTTGCGTAGGCGGAGTTCAAACCCGATTCCAGCACCAGTGCGTCCTTGCCCGGATTCAACTTGGCTTCCAGCGCATAGTTGGTATTGATCAGGGCGATGTCGACATCGGGCAGCGAGCGCGGCAGTTGCGCCGCCTCAAGCTCTCTGAACCGCAGCTTGCGCGGGTTGTCCACCACGTCGAGCGCCGTGGCCTGAATGCTCTTCGGGTCCTTGAGTTTGATCAGCCCCTGCGTGGCCAGCAAGGCCAACGCGCGGCCCGAGTTGGAAGGGTCGTTGGGAATGGCGACCTGGGCGCCGCTCTTCAATTCCTTCAGCGATTTGATCTTGCTGGAATAGACGCCGAAGGGTTCGATATGCACCCCGCTGTTCGGCACCTCGACCACGTCGGTCTTGCGGTCTTTGTTGAACGCATCGAGGTACGGGCGATGCTGAAAGAAATTGGCGTCGAGTTCCTTGTCGTTGACGGCCAGGTTCGGCTGCACATAGTCGCTGAAGACGCGAATGTCCAGGTCAATGCCCTGCGCTTTCAATTTGGGTTTGACGAATTCCAGAATCTCCGCATGCGGCACCGGCGATGCCGCGATCGAAAGCTTGGTTTGAGCACTGGCACCCAGCGAAGCAGACCCCAGTGCCAGCGCCACGGTGGTGGCGATCAGCGCGGTTCTACGATTCCATTGCATTTGGTTCTCTCTCTCGGTAGCGATTGAAAGCGGCGAGCTTATTCGCACCAAGTTAGGGAACGCAACGATTCGTTGCTCATAAGGATATGGGGGGGCATCCGCTGGGCTTGCGCCCACAACGGGGGCAAGGGCCACGGTATTCACGGCGCTTGCGCACTCAGCGGCTTGGCGTGTCTGGCCCGTCTGGCGGGCGCCGATTCGACTTGGTTTGGCAGCCACCTCCAAGGCGCAGAGCGCCACGAGATCACCGCGCACGCCATCGTCACCTGCGTGGATCAGGGCGCCAGCGGCCTGTTGCCGCGTCGCACGGATTCACTGGCGCCTTGCCCGTGATTGCGGCGAATCGCGGCGGCAAGACTTGCCCATTAAAAAAGCTGATAGCGCTTGCGTGGCAAGCGCTATCAGCTATCTTTTTTGAGGTCTATGCCCTGCAGGCAAAGAACCTCGGTCGGCCGTGCCTCAGTGCTGCAGGATCTTGCTCAGGAAGTCCTTGGTGCGCGGCTGGCGCGCATCGGGATTGCCGAAGAACTCGTCCTTGGAGCAGTCTTCCAGAATGCGGCCACCCACGTCGATGAAGATCACGCGGTTGGCAACCTTGCGCGCAAAGCCCATCTCGTGCGTGACCACCATCATGGTCATGCCTTCCTTGGCCAGCGTAACCATCACGTCCAGCACCTCGCCCACCATTTCGGGGTCCAGCGCGGAAGTCGGTTCGTCAAACAGCATGACGATCGGGTCCATGCTGAGTGCGCGCGCAATCGCCACGCGCTGCTGCTGACCGCCCGACAGTTGGCCAGGGAACTTGTCCTTGTGCGCCATCAGGCCCACGCGGTCCAGCATCTTCAGGCCGCGCGCCTTGGCTTCGTCGGGCTTGCGGCCCAGCACCTTGATCTGCGCGATGGTCAGGTTCTCGGTGACCGACAGGTGGGGAAACAGCTCGAAGTGCTGGAACACCATGCCGACCTTGCTGCGCAGCTTGGGCAGATCGGTCTTGGAATCGGTCACCTTGATGCCGTTGACGATGATCTCGCCCTGCTGCACTGGCTCCAGTGCGTTGACGGTCTTGATCAAGGTGGATTTGCCGGAGCCCGAAGGCCCGCACACCACCACCACATCGCCCTTGTTGACCTGCACCGAAGCGTTGTTGAGCACCTGCACGGGCCCATACCACTTGGAGACATTGGTCATCTGGATCATGTTTTGTTCAGCCATAAAGTTCTCCAGGGACTAGCGAATGATTGCGATTTTCTTGTGCAGCTGCTTCACCATCCAAGACAGCGCAAAGCAGATGATGAAGTACAGCACAGCGGCGGCCAGATACATCTCGATCGGCCGGCCGTAGTTCTTGCCGGCGGTTTCAAAGCCCTTGAGCAAGTCGTAGGCACCGATGGCATACACCAGCGAGGTATCTTGGAACAAGATGATGGTCTGCGTGAGCAGCACCGGCAGCATGTTGCGGAAAGCCTGCGGCAGGATCACCAACATCATGTTCTGGCGGTAGCTCATGCCCACGGCCTGGCTGGCAAACACCTGGCCACGCGGGATGGACTGGATACCGGCACGCATGATCTCGCTGAAGTACGCCGCTTCAAACGCAATGAAGGTGATGAAGGCCGAGTATTCCGCCCCGATCGGCCGCCCAATGATGAACGGCACCAGCAGGAAGAACCACAGGATCACCATCACCAGCGGAATGCTGCGCATGCCGTTGACGTAGATGGAAGCGGGCACGTCCAGCCACTTCTTGCCGGACAGCCGCATCAGCGCCAGCAAGGTGCCGAAGAAGATGCCGCCGATAGTAGCCACCACGGTCAGGACCAGGCTGAACCACAGACCCTTGAGGATGAAGTTCTGGATCAGCGTCCAGTCGAAGAATGAATAGTCGAGGTTCATGTCAGTGCCCCCCGCCCGTACCGGAAGCCACGAAGCCGGGTACCCGCACACGTTTTTCGATGAACGCCATGATGCGATTGACCAGCAGCGCCGTGATGACGTAGAGCACAGTGACGGCCAGGTAGATTTCGATCAGGCGCGCGGTTTCTTCGCCCGCCTGCAGCGCGAACTGCGTCAGCTCCGGGATGGACACCGCGAACGCGACCGACGAGTTCTTGAAGATGTTCATCGATTCGCTGGTCAACGGCGGAATGATGATGCGGTAGGCCATGGGCAGGATCACGTAGCGGTAGTACTGCACCGTGGTGAAACCGACCGCCATGCCTGCATAGCGCTGACCCTTGGGCAGCGCCTGAACACCGGCGCGCACCTGCTCTGCGATCCGCGCCGAGGTGAAAAAGCCCAGCGCCAGCACCACCAGCACAAAGGGCGGCACGCTCTTCATGGCAGGAATCAGGGCGGGCACCACAAAGTACCAAAGGAAGATCTGGACCAGCAGCGGAATGTTGCGAAACAGTTCGACCCATGCATTGCCGAAACGCACCAGCCAGGGGCTGTCCGGCAGGGTACGCATCACACCGACGATCGATCCGACCACCAGCGCAACCACCAACGCCGTCAGGGCTACGCCAACGGTCCAACCCCAGGCATTGAGCAGCCAGTTCAAATAGGTCGGATCCGTCTTGGTGCCAAAGCAAGCTTTGACCACCTCCCCTGTCAGCGTGTCTTTACAGAGCACATCCCATTCCATCGCCATACGCTGATCCTTCTACAACTGTATCTTGCGAACCCCAAAACGCAATGCGCCCACCCGGACTGGGGGTGGGCGCAAATACGCTCAGGACATCCTGTTTTCGATTACTTCGCGTAGTCTTCCATCGGCTTGTTGTTCGGGTTGGCCCAAGCTGCCTTGGTGCTTTCCGAAGCCGGCATGTTCAGCGAAACGTTGTTCGGTGGAATCGGCTGCAGGAACCACTTGTCGTACAGCTTGGCCAGCGAGCCGTCCTTGATCTGACGCGCGATGCTGTCGTTGATGGCTTTCTGCAGTTTGGCGTCGCCCTTGGGCAGCATGCAGGCGATGGGTTCCACCGACAGCACTTCGCCAACCATCTTGTAGTCCTTGGCATTCTTGGACTTGGCGGCGTTGGCGGCCAGAATGGAGCCGTCCATCACGAACGCATCGGCGCGGCCGGATTCCAGCAGCAGGAAGCTGTCAGCGTGATCCTTTCCGGTGATTTCCTTGAAGTCCAGGCCTTCTGCGCGCTTGTTTTTGCGCAGCGTCTGCACCGATGTGGTGCCGGTGGTGGTGGCGACGGTCTTGCCCTTCAGGTCGGCAATGCCGTTGATGCCCGAGTTGGCCTTGGTCAGGATGCGCACTTCTTCCACGTAGGTGGTGTTGGCGAAATCCACGTCCTTCTGACGCGACAGGTTGTTGGTGGTGGAGCCGCACTCAAAGTCGATGGTGCCGTTTTGCACCAGCGGCACGCGGTTCTGCGAGGTGATGACCTGGTAGTTGATCTTTGGCTTGGCGCCCAGTTGCTTGCCCAGGTCGTCAATGATGCGCTCGGCCATTTCCGTGTGGAAGCCCACGTACTTGCCGCCACCGATCGTGAAAGCCAAACCGGACGAATCGCGCACACCCAGGTTGACGGTGCCGCTGGATTTGATCTTGGCCAGGGTGTCGGGCGTTTGGGCGACAGCACCGCCTGCGACGACAGCCATCACGGAGAGGGCGATAAGTTGCTTTTTAAACATTCAAAGTCCTTTTTTAAGAATACCCCGCTTGAGGGATGCGGAGGGGGAGTCTCACAACGGCATTCTACGAATCGCGGGGTACAGGTTAACCCTAGGATTTCGTGAGCAAGTTGCGTGCCTATCTGATACCCAAAGTGGTGCATGAGTTCAATCTGCCGCCTCATCGCGTTCGGCGCTTTGCTGCAGCGCCCACATCTGCACGTACCGGCCGCGCGCTGCCAGCAGGGCGAGGTGGGTGCCACGCTCAACGATGCGCCCGGCGTCCATCACCAGAATCTCGTGCGCGTCCACCACGGTGGACAGACGGTGCGCGATCACCAGCGTTGTCTTGCCGCGCGCAGCCTGGCGCAACTCCACCTGAATGGCGCGCTCGTTGGCGGAATCGAGCGCGCTGGTCGCTTCGTCAAAGATCAGCACCGGCGGGTCTTTCAGCAGGGTGCGTGCGATCGCAATGCGCTGCTTCTCGCCGCCGGACAGCTTCAGTCCGCGCTCGCCCACCGTGGTGGCGTAGCCGTTGGGCGTGCTGGCGATCAGGTCGTGGATGTGCGCCGCGCGCGCGGCCTGCTCCACTTCCGCATCGGTCGCATCCGGGCGGCCATAGCGAATGTTGTAGGCCACCGTATCGTTGAACAGCACGGTGTCCTGCGGCACGATGCCGATCGCGCGGCGCACGCTGGCCTGGGTCACGCTGCGAATGTCTTGCCCGGCGATCAGGATGCGGCCACTGGGCACGTCGGGATGGTCCGGCCAACCCGCGTCGTAGAAGCGGAACAGCAGCCGCGCCAGCGTTGATTTGCCGGCCCCCGAAGGCCCGACCACGGCCACCGTTTTGCCTGCGGGAATATCGAAGCTGACGCCGTGCAGGATCGGCCGCGCCGCCTCGTAGGCGAAATGCACGTCGTCAAAGCGCACGTCCACCGGCCCATTGGTGCGCAGCGGCTGCGCGTCGGGCCCGTCCGCCACTTCCTGGTGGCGATCGATCAGCACGAACATCTTTTCCAGATCGATCAGGTTCTGCTTGATCTCGCGGTAGATGAAGCCCAGAAAGTTGAGCGGCACGTACAGCTGGATCATGAAGGCGTTGACCATCACCAGATCGCCCAGCGTCAGCTGCCCGTCCACCACGCCTTGCGTGGCGCGCCACAGCATGGCCACCAGCCCGGCGGCAATGATCAGCTGCTGCCCGGTGTTCAGCAGCGACAGCGAGGTCTGCGCCTTCAGCCGCGCTTCGCGGTAGCGCTGCAGGCTTTCGTCATAGCGGCGCGCTTCGAACGCCTCGTTGCCGAAGTACTTCACCGTCTCGTAGTTCAGCAGCGAATCGACGGCCTTGGTGTGCGCGTTGGAATCGGCCTCGTTGG
Source organism: Ottowia sp. (assembly GCA_017997715.1). Taxonomy (GTDB): domain Bacteria; phylum Pseudomonadota; class Gammaproteobacteria; order Burkholderiales; family Burkholderiaceae_C; genus Ottowia. The sequence goes on along the minus strand of JAGOEM010000057.1, from coordinate 2,593 downwards.
CGGCGCGCCGAAAGCGCGTGCGCCACTCGGTCACCAGCACGGTAAAGCCGATGTACAGCACCAGCGCCGCGCCGGTGATCCAGGCGAAGCTGGCGTCAAAGCGCACCGCCAGAATGGTCAGCACCATCGCCATCTCGACCAGCGTCGGCACGATGGAGTACAGCGAGAACGACACCAGCGATTCGATGCCGCGCACGCCGCGTTCGATGTCGCGCGTCATGCCGCCGGTTTGCCGCTCCAGGTGAAAGCGCAGGCTCAGCGCGTGCAGGTGCTCAAAGGTTTGCAGCGCAATCTGCCGCGACGCGCCCTGCGTGGCCTTGGCAAACACCAATTCGCGCAATTCGGTGAAGACCGATGTCATCAGCCGCAGCGCGCCGTAGGCCAGCAGCAGGGCGGCCGGCACCACCAGCACGGCGGCCGGGTCACCGGGCTTGACCGTCATGGCGTCGACCAGGTACTTCAGCAGCACCGGCACGCCCACGTTGGCCAGCTTGGCCCCCATGACGAACACCAGCGCCGCCGCCACCCGCCAGCGGTACTGCCACAGGTAGGGAAACAGGCGCGACAGCGTTCGCCAGTCGGATCGTTGAACCGCGTCAGCGGGGGGGGTTATGGGGTATGAGCGTTCGCCAGCGCCGCGCATGAGTGACAATTCCAATCACAGAAGCTGCCGATTGTGCCCATGTCCCACGTTGCCCGAGACGTTACCGATCACCTGCGCAAGCCCAACACCAACCCGGTGGATGCGCCCGAAGTCACCCTGCCGCTGGATCACGATCTGGTGCTCAAGGTCATGCCGATGCCGGCCGACGCCAATGCCAACGGCGATATCTTTGGTGGCTGGGTAATGGCACAGGTGGACCTGGCGGGGTCCGTCTTGCCGGCGCGCTATGCGCAGGGCCGCATGGCAACGGTGGCGGTCAATCAGTTCATCTTCAAGCAGCCCGTACGCGTGGGCGACATCCTGAGCTTTCTGGCCAAGATCGAACGGCTGGGCCGGACCTCGATCACCGTCAAAGTCGGCGTCTACGCCGAGCGCTTTGACCGCCAGGGCCACTTCATCAAGGTGACCGAAGCCTCGTTGACCTACGTGGCGATCGACGACCACGGCCGCCCGCGCGAACTGCCAAGCCGCGGCGACACCGCCGCCGAAGCGCCGGCCGCCCCCGGCGCATGAGCGCGCTGGCGCCAACGCGCTGGCAGCCACTGGCCGATTTGCCGGCCCGCGCCTGGCGCGGCGTGGGTGGTGTGTTCACCGACATCGACGACACCCTGACCACCGAAGGCGCCATCACGCCCGACGCGCTGGCCGCGCTGGCGGCCCTGCAACGCGACGGCGTTCGCGTGGTCGCCATCACCGGTCGGCCGGTGGGCTGGAGCGAGGCCTTTGCCGCCGCCTGGCCGCTGGATGCGATCGTGGCAGAGAACGGCGCGGTCGCGCTGCTGGGGCCGCAGGCAGCGCGGCACGGGCAAGGCCAAGATCTGCCGATTTCAAGCCAAACAAGCCTGCAGCGCCCGCCATATGGGCGTGAGCAGCTATCAAAATTGTATTTGGATGACGCCACCACGCGGCGCACCAACTTCGCGCACCTGCAGCAGGTTGCGGCGCGCGTGCTGCGTGAAGTGCCCGGCACCACGCTGGCGCAGGATTCACCTGGGCGCGAAACCGACATCGCCATCGACCACAGCGAATTCGCCCAACTGAGTGCGCCGCAGATCGACCAGGTGGTGGCGCTGATGCGCGCCGAAGGGCTGCGCGCCACCGTCAGCAGCATCCACATCAACGGCTGGATTGGCGAGCACGACAAATGGCAGGGCGCGCGCTGGATCGCGCGCACGCTGTACGGCATCGACGACCTGGCGGCGGAGCAGCAGCGCTGGTTGTTCATCGGCGATTCGACCAACGACCAGGTGATGTTTGAGCACTTCACCCACAGCGTGGGCGTGGCCAACATCGCGCGCTTTGCGGACAAACTGAAGCACGTGCCGCGCTACGTGACCACGGCCGAGCGCGGCGCCGGGTTCGCAGAAATGGCGCGGGCCCTGCTGGCCCAACGCCACCTGCGCTAACGGCACCACCCGCGCTGACGGCTAACTGCGCTGCTGACCGCCTGCGTGCGGTACAGCGCCGGCGGGTTCTTCCTCCGCCTCCTCCGCTTCTTCGGCTTCACCCTCGTCGTCGGCGTCTTCGTCGCCGCCTTCGGTCATCAGGCTTTGCAGCGAGAAGGGCTTGCCGTTCAGCGTCAGCGCGCCCTGGCCGTATTCGACCTTGCCGACCCACACGCCCGCGTCGTCCTGCAGCCAGCCGCGGCGGGTGAAGTCGTCCGCCATTTCGGCCAGGGCGCCCGGCTGCATGTCGGGGTCGTTCAGCATGCCGGCGATGGCGGGCAGAAAGGTCTTGGGCAAACGCATGTCGGCGCTGACATGCAAGCGCTGCAGCAGCGCAAAGAACCAGGGCATGCCGTCTGGCAACGCGCTGTCGGGCGAAGGCGCATCGCGCAAGGACATCTCGTAGCCCATCTCGCCCACCTGTCCATCCTGCGCGGTGGCGCTGTATCGGTCGCTGTAGGCGGGCTTGGCGTTCATCCAGCGC
>JAGOEM010000221.1 GCA_017997715.1 Ottowia sp. | reverse complement strand
TGGGCCCGCGCCGCCGCGAATCCTTATCTCGATTCGAAGGTCTCGTGGCGCCGATCGATGTCGGCCGCCAGTTTGTCCAGGAACATCAGCGCACGAACCGACTGCGCCGCAGCCGGCCAGTCTTTCTGCTCGTCCGCCTGATGCTCTATTTTTTGAAGCATGTCGCGCGCCATTTTCCTGGCTTGCGCGTCAAGTTGGTCCAAATCCTCGGCGGCCTGCGCATCGTCCAGCTGCTCGCGCAGCTCCATCTGCTGCATCAGAAAAGCGGGCGGCATGGCGGTGTTGTTCTCGGCCTGGATCGGCGCGCCATTCAGCTCGCACAGGTAGGCGGCGCGGCGCAGTGGGTCTTTCAGACGTTGGTACGCCTCGTTGATGCGGGCCGACCATTGCATGGCCACGCGTTGCGCGGCAGCGCCCTGCGCGGCAAAGCGGTCGGGGTGCACTTCGCGCTGCAGCTCTTTCCAGCGCGCGTCCAACTGCGCGCGGTCTTGCGCGAAGCGCGCGGGCACGGCAAACAGCTCGAAATCGGTGGACTGCAGGTTCATCGCGGTCATGCCTGGAGGGACAGCGTGCGGTACATGGCGCGCGGCAGTTCGGCCAGCGCGTCGGCGGGGGCCTGCACGTCCCAGATGTCGACGCAGCAGCCGCAGCCCTGGTTGTCGTTCAATTGGATCTTGGGGCCCCAGCGCTGAAGCCACGCATTCACGGCAGCCACTTCGCGCTGGTTGTCGATGGTGACGCTGACGGTGGCCCGGGCAACACCCTGCCCTGCTGGCGCGCCCATGTCAGACGCGGAAGCTTTCGCCGCAGCCGCAGCGGTCACGCTCGTTGGGGTTGTTGAAGCGAAAGCCTTCGTTCAGGCCTTCGCGCACGTAGTCCAGCTCGGTGCCGTCGATATAGGCCAGGCTTTTCGGGTCGATCATCAGCTTGACGCCGTGCAGCTCGAACAAGGCATCTTCGGGCGCCACGTCATCAACGTATTCCAGCTTGTAGGCCAGGCCAGAACAACCGGTGGTCTTGACGCCCAGGCGAACGCCCACGCCCTTGCCACGCTTGGCAAGGTACTTGGTGACATGCCGCGCGGCGGCTTCGGTCAGTGTGACGGCCATGGGGTTCGCAAACTCAGATCAAATAAACAGGCAACGAGGAAGCACGATCCGATCAAGGCGGATACAGCGCCTCAGTTCAGGTGCTTTTTCTTGTAATCCTCGACCGCCGCCTTGATGGCGTCTTCGGCCAGGATGGAGCAGTGGATCTTGACCGGCGGCAGCGCCAGTTCTTCAGCGATCTGGCTGTTCTTCAGGTCGGCCGCCTGGTCCAGCGTCTTGCCCTTGACCCATTCGGTCACGAGCGAGCTGGACGCAATGGCCGAGCCGCAGCCGTAGGTCTTGAAGCGCGCGTCTTCGATCACGCCGGTTTCGGGGTTGACCTTGATCTGCAGCTTCATCACGTCGCCGCAGGCGGGTGCGCCGACCATGCCGGTGCCCACGCTTTCGTCGCCTTTGTCAAAGCTGCCGACGTTGCGGGGGTTTTCGTAGTGGTCAATGACTTTTTCGGAATAGGCCATGGTGTTACTCCTATTTAAATAGCTGCTTGCGCCCGTGGAATGGGCGCTGCAGACGGAAAACGCTTAAAAAAACTCAGTGGGCAGCCCATTGGATGGTGCTGAGGTCGATGCCGTCCTGGTGCATCTCCCACAGCGGGCTCAGCTCGCGCAACTTGACGACGTTCTCACGAATCGCCTTGATCGCGGTGTCGATCTCCTCCTCGGTCGAAAAACGACCGATGGTGATGCGCAGGCTGCTGTGCGCCAGCTCGTCGCTGCGGCCCAGGGCACGCAGCACATAGCTGGGCTCCAGGCTGGCCGAGGTGCAGGCGGACCCGCTGGATACCGCCAGATCCTTGATGCCCATGATCAAGGACTCGCCTTCAACGAAGTTGAAGCTCATGTTGATGTTCTGCGGCACGCGCTGGGTGGCGTTGCCGTTGATGAAGACCTCTTCCAGGTCCTTCATGCCATCCACAAAGCGCTTGTGCAGCGCCCACGCCTTGGCGTTGTCCTGGTCCATTTCCAGCTTGGCCAGGTGAAAGGCTTCACCCATGCCGACGATCTGGTGCGTGGGCAGCGTGCCAGAGCGCATGCCGCGCTCATGCCCGCCGCCGTGCATCTGCGCTTCCAGGCGCACGCGCGGCTTGCGGCGCACATACAGCGCGCCAATGCCTTTGGGACCGTAGGTCTTGTGGCTGGCCAGGCTCATCAGGTCGATCGGCTGCTTGCTGACGTCGATGTGCACCTTGCCGGTGGCCTGTGCGGCGTCCACGTGGAAGATCACGCCGTGTTCGCGGCAGATCTTGCCGATGGCGTCCACGTCCTGGATCACGCCGATCTCGTTGTTGACCAGCATCACGCTGGCCAGGATGGTGTCGGGGCGGATGGCGGCCTTGAATTTTTCAAGGTCGATCAGGCCGTCTTCCTGCACTTCCAGGTAGGTCACCTCGAAGCCCTGGCGCTCCAGCTCGCGCATGGTGTCCAGCACGGCCTTGTGCTCGGTCTTGACGGTGATCAGGTGCTTGCCCTTGCCCTTGTAGAACTGGGCCGCGCCCTTGATGGCCAGGTTGTCGGATTCGGTGGCGCCGCTGGTCCAGACGATCTCGCGCGGGTCGGCGCCAATCAGCTCGGCCACCTGTTCGCGCGCTTTTTCAACGGCCTTCTCCGCCTCCCAGCCCCAGGCGTGGCTGCGGCTGGCGGCGTTGCCGTACTGCTCGCGCAGCCAGGGAATCATGGCGTCCACCACCCGCGGGTCGATCGGCGTGGTGGCGGCATAGTCCAGGTAAATGGGGAAGTGCGGCGTTTGGCTCATGGCAGCTATCTCGTTCGTGGGGTTTGGCTATCGAAATGCGTTGGATGCACACGCTTTTTCGAATGGCGCTCTCTTTATTTGATGGCGATCTCGCCCAGTGCAAACACCGAATTGGGCGCGTTCACGCGAATCGGCTTGACCACGGGGCTGCTGGAAATAGCGCGCTTGGTGGCGGGCTTGCCTTCGATCTCGATGCCGTTGGCGTGTTGGTCTTGCACCAGCTTTTGCAGCGTGACCGATTCCAGAAATTCCAGCATGCGCGCGTTGAGCGAAGTCCACAGATCGTGCGTCATACAGCGGCCGCCTTCGCCGTGGCAGTTTTCCTTGCCACCGCAGTGCGTCGCGTCCAGCGGCTCGTCGACCGAGGTGATGATGTCGGCCACGGTGATGTCTGCGGCCTTGCGCCCCAGCGAATAGCCGCCGCCCGGACCACGGGTGGATTCGACCAGTTCATGCCGGCGCAGCTTGCCAAACAATTGCTCAAGGTACGACAGCGAAATCTGCTGGCGCTGGCTGATGGCCGCCAAGGTGACTGGCCCGGTGTCCTGGCGCAGCGCCAGATCAATCATGGCGGTGACCGCAAAACGTCCTTTGGTGGTGAGGCGCATCTCGAACTCCTTGAGTGTCCTGAACAGGGACAGCGCGAAACTGGCGCACTGCCTTCGGACGAAGACAACGCCCTGCTTAGGGGCACTGAATTAAATCCGAGTGATTTTCTCAAGTATACCCGAAAGCCGTCAGATCTAGGGGCTTTCCCTAGCGCCGCACCCGCAAGCGCGCCGGGGCACGGCGTCAACTCGGCCGGGTCAGCGAAGGCGCTGTGTCTTGACCTTGCTCAAGAGTCGCCAGCGCCATGTCCGGCCCATCGCACCGTGCATCTTGCGCGTCAGGTAACACCCCCGCCCCATGGCTTTCCATGGCGATTGCGCTGGCCCGGTAGTTTTGTCCTACACGACTTTCATCGCGTGCCGACGTGCCGCGCGGCTTGGCGCACCTAAAGTCGGCGCCGTGGGGCAATGCTTGTAACTTGCCCGCTTCACGTATTCCAACGACAAGGACGCAAAACCATGACCGATTCTCTCAACCGCATTTCTCTGATTGCCGCAGCCGCCGCGCTGGCACTGGGCCTGGCTGCCTGCAACAAAACCGATGACCGCACCGTCGGCCAGCAGGTGGACGCTGCCGTAGCCAAGACCGAGGCGGCAGCCGACGAGGCCAAGGCCAAAGCCGAAGTGGCAGCCCAAGATGCCAAGAATGCCGCCCAAAGCGCAGGCGCCGACATCCGTGCGGGCGCCTCTGATCTGGCCGCCAGCGCCAGCGCCGCCGCCGCCGATGTGAAAGAGGCGGTTGCCGACACCGCGATCACCGCCTCCGTCAAGGCTGGCCTGGCCAAAGACCCTGACCTGAGCGCGCTGCAAATCAATGTCGACACCACGAATGGGGCCGTCTCGCTGCAGGGCACTGCACCCACCACCGCCGCCAAGGAGCGCGCCGCCGCCATCGTCCGTGAAGTCAAGGGCGTGAAGTCGGTGACGAACCTTCTGAAGGTGCAGGGCTGATCGGCTCGGCTCCCCACCCGCTGCCGCCAGCCGACCTGCGGCTGCGGCTGCGGCTTTTTGGCGCGCAGCCAATTTTCAGATCAAATTGGCCTCTAGCGCCCGCTGTGTCGGCGTGAGCAGCTATTGTTTTTGAACTAAGCGCCGGCCATTGCGCCGCTGGGCGACACAGCTCAAGCGGCCAGGTTTTCGCTGCCCGGCGCGCCCAGCATGCGTTGCTTCAGCAACTGCAGCTGGTCGCGCACCCGCGCCGCCTGCTCGAATTCCAGGTTGCGCGCATGGTCCAGCATCTGCTTTTCCAGGCGCTTGAGTTCCCGGGCCAGGTCTTTTTCCGACATCGCCTCTTCCAGCAAACCGGCGCCCACCAGCGCCGACTGCCGGTCTTGCGCCCGCCCGCTCTTTTCGCTGTAGACCCCGTCGATCAGATCGCGCACCTCTTTGACGATGCTGCGCGGCGTGATGCCATTGGCTTGGTTGAAGGCCATTTGCTTGTCGCGGCGACGCTCGGTCTCTTCGATGGCCTTGCGCATCGACTCGGTCACGCGGTCGGCATACAGAATGGCCTTGCCGTTCAGGTTGCGCGCGGCCCGGCCGATGGTCTGAATCAGGCTGCGCTCTGACCTGAGGAACCCTTCCTTGTCGGCATCCAGAATCGCCACCAGGGATACCTCGGGAATGTCCAGGCCCTCGCGCAACAGGTTGATGCCCACCAGCACATCGAACGCGCCCAGGCGCAGGTCGCGGATGATCTCCACGCGCTCGACCGTGTCCACGTCAGAGTGCAGATAGCGCACCTTCACGCCGTTGTCGGTCAGGTATTCGGTCAGCTGTTCGGCCATGCGCTTGGTCAGCGTGGTGATCAGTACGCGCTCGCGCTTTTGCGTGCGGTCGCGAATCTCCTGCAGCACATCGTCGACCTGGTGCGTGGCGGGGCGCACTTCGACTTGCGGATCGACCAGGCCGGTGGGGCGCACCACCTGTTCCACCACCTGGCCGGCGTGGGTTTTCTCATAGTCGGCCGGCGTGGCAGACACAAAGACCACCTGGCGCATGCGCGTTTCGAATTCGGCGAACTTCAGCGGCCGGTTGTCCAGCGCGCTGGGCAGCCGAAAACCGTATTCCACCAAGGTGGTTTTGCGCGCCTTGTCGCCGTTGTACATGGCGTTC
>JAGOEM010000220.1 GCA_017997715.1 Ottowia sp. | reverse complement strand
CTGATCGCCACCGGCGGCACCATTGCCGGCGCGGGCACGGGGCCGGGCGATGCGCCTTCGGCGGCGTACCAGTCGGCGGTGATTTCGGTGGATGCGCTGGTCGCGGGCGTGCCGGGCCTGGCGCGTGCGGCGCAGCTGCAGGCCGAACAGATCTTCCAGATCGATTCGGCCGACTTCACCGACGAGCGCCTGTTGCTGCTGGCGCGCCGCGTGGCCGCGCTGTGTGAACAGCCCGATGTGGACGGCGTGGTCATCACCCACGGCACCGACACCATGGAAGAAACCGCGTACTTCCTGCATCTGGCGGTGCCCACCGACAAACCCGTGGTGCTGACCGGCGCCATGCGCCCCGGCACCGCGCTGGCGGCCGACGGGCCGGCCAATCTGCTGCACGCCGTGGCCGTGGCCGCGCACCCCAGCAGCGCCGGGCGCGGCGTGCTGGTGGTGATGAACGAAGAGATTCACTGCGCACGCGATGTGGCCAAGGTGCACAGCCTGCGGCTGGACGCCTTTGCGTCGCCCTACGGCGCGCTGGGCCTGGTGGTGGAAGGCGCACCGCGCTGGTACCGCGCACCGGCGCGGCCGCACACGGCGCAAAGCCTGTTCGACGTCCGCCGCATTGACGCGCTGCCCCTGGTCGGCCTGGTGGCCAGCCACGGCAACATGCGCGCCGAGGTCTACGACGCCTGGGCGGCGGCCGGCGCGCGGGCCATCGTGCACGCGGGGTTTGGCGGCGGCACGGTGCCCGACTACCTGCAGGCCGCGCTGGCCGGGCTGCGGGCGCGCGGCGTGTTGCTGGTGCGCGCTTCACGCACGGGCGCCGGGCCGGTGGTGCGCAACGCCAGTGCCGACGACGACGCGCACGGCTGGGTGGTGACCGACGATCAGAATGCGCCGCGCGCGCGTTTGCTGGCGGCCCTGGCGTTGACGCAAACGCAAGACCCGGACGAGATTCAGCGCATCTTTCTGCGCTACTGAGGTGCGTTCGCAGGAGGGTGCGGCAGCACGGTGGCGCGCCAACATCAGCGCCTGCCGCCGATCCTGACCCTTTCGCCACACCGTTCGGGCGGTGCTTGCCGACGGTTCGCGTGGCGCTTTGATCGGCTATGGCCGAACGGTGAGGGCTTGTTTGTGAGACCCGCAACGCGCCCCGGCAGCCCCGCCGGCCTGCGCCCGGCTCAACCCACCGGCGGCTTGAAGCGTTTGCGCGCCTGATCCACCTTGGCCCGTGTCACGCATGGCGCCGCATGGTCGTTGATCAGCCCCATGGCCTGCAGGAAGGCGTGCACCGTGGTCGGGCCGACAAATTTCCAGCCGCGCTTTTTCAGGTCTTTGGAGATCGCGATGGACGTGGGCGAGGTGGAGACCCACGCGTGCTCGGCCCGTGCATCCGCGGCGGGTTCGTGCCGCCAGAAATACGCCGCCAGCGAACCCTGCTCGCGCACCAGCAGCTGGGCGCAGCGGGCGTTGTTCAGCACCGCTTCAATCTTGCCGCGGTGCCGCACGATGCCGGCGTCTTGCACCAGGCGTTCTACCTCGGGTGCGCCCCATGGCGCGATCTGATCGAAGTCGAAGCCCGCGAAGGCGGCGCGGAAGTTCTCGCGCTTTTCCAGAATGGTGCGCCAGCTCAGGCCCGACTGAAAGCCTTCCAGGCACAGCTTTTCAAACAGGCGGCGGTCGTCCGCCACGGGAAAGCCCCACTCGGTGTCGTGGTAGGCCAGGTACTGCGGCGTGGCGGTGCACCAGGGGCAGCGGGCAAGGCCGTCAGGGCCGGGCAGGGTGGTGTCGCTCATCGGGGCTTAAAAGGAAAATGCTGCAAAAACAATAGCTGCCTGCGCCCATCTGGCGGGCGCTAGTGGCATAAATTATTCAAAAAATAACTGAATGAATTACGTTACGCAGCCTGCTTGGCCAGCAGGCGTTTGCGCACCGCGTGGATATTGTTGCGCAGCGCGTACAGCTCGTCGGCGTGCGCCAGTGGCACGGCGATCTGGTTGGCCACGCGGTCCAGTTCGTCCAGCTCGTTCAGCAGCTCGGCGCGGTCGCCCTGGCCACTGTCGACCTTGGCTTCGATCGCGCGCAGCCGCGCATACCAGCGGAACACGCGCCGCCGCACACGGAAGGTGTACAGCGGCGGCACGATGCGCGACAGCGGCAGCAGCAGCACGATCAGGCCACCGATCACCAGCCACATGCGGTCCAGCAGGTTGCTGGCCCAGAACGGCAGGTAGCGCTGCCAGAACGAGGGCGCGCCGTTGATGGCGCGTTCGCCCTCGGGGCTGACCGCCAGTTCGCTGGTGCGGGTGTTGGGGAATTCGCGCGTGCCGTTCAGCCAGCCCGCGCGGCTGTGGATGCTTTGCGCCGCCTGCGCAAACAACTGGCGCAGCGCGGGGTGCGTGTCTTCGCGCGACAGCAGCGAGGTGGTGGCCGCCAGCAGCGTGACGTCGTGCGGCGGAATATCGGCCGCCAGATCGGTCACGCCGCGCGGCAGCGTAACGGTGCGCAAGAACGGAAAGCGCCGCGTGTACGCATCGGCCTGCGCCAGTTCCAGCGGTTTCACGCCGGGTGCGCGCAGCAGTTGGCGCACCACGGCGGACTGGGGCGCGCTGGTCAGCACCAGCGCGTCCAGCAGGCCGGCGGACAGCGCCTCGGCCGCGGCGGCGGGCGGCAGCTGGCTGAGCGTCATCTCATCCGCATTCAAGCCGTTGGCGCGCAGCAGGCGCTGCATCAGCTGCGGCACGCCGCTGCCGGGCTGGTCGACGTTGATGCGCAAGCCCTTGATTTGCGCCAGGGCTTGCGGCTCTGCCGGGCTGGCTGCCGAATCGTCGGCGTGGGCGATGCCGTTGTTGGCCCGCTTGGCGGACAAGGCGGTCTTGCCGTGCGTCGCGGTCGGTGTTTGATCGGCAGGCTGCGGCAGCGCATCCGGGCGGTAGAAGATCCAGACCGGCTCGTAGAACAGCGCGCCCAGCGACAGCAGCGAACCATCGTCGTCAGGATCGGCACCGGGCGCGGGGCTGGATGCGGCAGGGCGCGCCTCAGACGCGGCGGCCGCAGCGGCAGGGCCGGCATCGGGCAGCGCGCCCGCCGACGCATTGGCGGTTGTCGGCGCCGCACCGCTGCCGCCGCGCACAAAGGCCACGTCGGCCTTGCCGTCGCGCAGCAGTTGCAGGTTGGCGACCGAACCTTCGGTCGGAATCAGCTCGACCGTGATGCCCTCGCGCTCCAGCGCGGCGGCGTAGCGGCGGCCAAAACCGGCGTAGGCGCTGCCCTCGGGCCCGGTGGCCATGCGCACCGTCTTGGGCGGCTGCGGGTCCAGCCACCAGTAGGCCGCCACCAACAGGCCCACGGCCAGAATCGCCACCGGCCCGGCCGATGCGATCAGGTCTCGGATGGAAAGTACAAACAGCTTGATGCGACGACCCATGGCGGTACGAGTTGGTGACGGGGCTTTGGCGGCGGGCGCTTGTTTTTGGCGCAGCGCCGGGGGTGGCTGCGCTGAACCAGTCCTGCCGTTGCAGCGCAGGACGCCCCGCCTGCGCCGAACTGGTTCGGCGTTAGCCTTTCATGGTCATTTTGCCACCCAGCGCCCGCTGGATGAGCGCAGGCAGCTTCCAAATCGGTAGCAGGGGGTAACTGAGGTTAGCGCGGCCAACAGACAGTGCCGGCCGGTGTGGGGGCGGCGCCCGTTGGCACGCGGCCCAGTCACGCAGCCCCGTGGTGGGCGCCGATGGCGGCGAAGGCTGAGCGGCGAACGGGCGTGGTGCTGGCCCGGGCGGCAGTCCACGGTTCGCTTTCTCGCGCCTACATGCGCACTGATCGACGGATCGCTGCCGCCAGGGCACGGCCCGCGCTTTTGTGCATGATGGCGCCATGTCACTCAAATCGGTCTTGTTGGGATTGCTGCTGGTGGTGCTGGGCCTGGTCGCCGTCGGCTGGTGGACGCCTTGGCTGGACCCGTACGTTCCGCAGCTGCACGGCCTGCGCCAGCAGGCACGCCAAACGCCGGCGGGCCAATACCTGTCGCCCGCGCCAGAGCCGCGCTGGGTGACCATTGCGCCGCGCGACAAGGCGGCCTGCCTGAAGCAGACCGGCGGCGAGCTGAACGACCAGTTCGTGCAATGCCGCAGCGGCCGGCGCGAGCGGGTGCGCGACAACCTGGACGGCACGCGCACCGTGCTGGAGGTGCAGGCGCTGAAAGAGCCGGAAGGGATGACGCCGTCAACGCCCAGGTAACTGCGGCGCTGCTTTGATGGCGGTGCGCTGGCGGGCGCGGGCTTTGGCGCAGTGCGTAGCTTGGTGCGGCCAAGGGTGCAGGCCTGCGCCGGCGCGCCCACACGCTGCTACGTCAAATCGCCCGCCGCAGGCCATTCGTGGTCGCCCACGCGCAAACCCTGCGCCGACCGCACGGCCGCCACGCAGGCGCGCTGCACCGCATCGCCCGCCATGGCGCACAGCACGTTGAAGTCGATGGCCGGTGCATGGCCGGTGGCCAGCGCGAACAGCGTGTCGCCATCGCTCAGGGTGTGCACCGGGCGGATGGCGCGCGCCAGGCCGTCATGGCCAGCGCCGGCCAGGCGGTGGGCACGCGCCTTGGTCAGCGGTGCATCGGTGGCGATCACGCCAATGGTGGTGTTGCTGCCCGCCAGGATGGCGGTGGGCGCGTCGCCCGCCAGCAGCGCGCGCACGCTGTGGCGCAGCGCCCGCCCATCGGCCGTGCGCGCGCCGGCCAGCGGCTGGCCGGTGTCCGGGTCGACCACGTCGCCCAGCGCGTTGACCGCAATCAGTGCGCCCACCGTGACGCCGCCCACGGTAACGCTGGCGCTGCCAATGCCGCCCTTCATGGCGTGCGCCATGCCAAACAGCTTGCCCACCGTGGCGCCGGCACCGGCGCCCACATTGCCCTGCGCGGGCGGCTGCGCGCTGGCGGCCACGCAGGCGGCGTAGCCCGCGGCGGCATCGGGGCGGATGCGGGCATCGCCCACGTGCAGGTCAAACAGCACGGCGCCGGGCACGATCGGCACCCGCTGGCCGGGCGCAGCGCCCACGGCCAGGCCACGGCCTTGTTCTTCCAGCCAGCGCATCACGCCGGTGGCGGCATCCAGGCCCCACGCGCTGCCGCCAGACAGCAGCACGGCGTGCACTTCGCCCACCAGGTTGGCGGGGTTCAGTAGATCGGTTTCGCGCGTGCCAGGTGCGGCGCCGCGCACGTCCACGCCGCCCACGGCGCCGGGCCTGGTGCCTGCGCCTTGCGGCCCTTGCGCCAGCACCACGCTGCAGCCGGTGGGGCGGCGCGGGTCGGTGAAGTGGCCGACCTGAATGCCGCGCACCCGCGTGATGGCGCCCTGCGCCAGGGCGGCTGAATCGGTTGGGGGCAAATCAGGGGCGGTGTTGGCCATGGCGCACGGGCACAAAAAGGGGGTGGCCCGCATGGTAGCGCGATGGGCGTTGTGCGCGCGGTAGGCATGGCCGAGGCGGCGCGCGCAAGGGCTGGTCGCGCCCGGCACCGCAGGCACGCGGGCAAAGCGCCATAATACGCCGCTGTCGCCCCGCGACCGATTTGCGCCACCCAGAGCGCGCCCTTTCACGATGGAATTCTTGCTGTGCCCTTGTCGCCCCCTGCCGCCCGTACCCAC
>JAGOEM010000219.1 GCA_017997715.1 Ottowia sp. | reverse complement strand
ACCCTAGGTTTTGGGCCCTGAGCCCTGAGCCCTGAGCCCTGAGCCCTGAGCCCTGAGCCCTGAGCCCTGAGCCGGGGCAGACGCGCGGGTTCGCAGGTCACTTCAGCGCCTTGCGGATGCCGGCGTCGTTGCGGCAGATGCCTGCCTGACCCATTCCGGTTGCGTTCGCGCCGTGCGCGGGCGGGCGGCAAGGAATCCTGCGGATGGCGTTCGAGCGGTGGCACGCCCGCTGGCCTTGGCAATCCGCCAGGCTGGCACCGTTAAGTATCAAAACAATAGCTGCTTACGCCCAATGGGCGGGCGCTAAAGCCTTATTTGATGTGGAAATGCCGCGCCTTGGCAGGGCTTTCTTGCCATCACGCCGCCACCGCCTGCCTGGCGGCGCGGCGCTGGGTGCGATGCCACCACGCGGCGCCAGCGCGCACTGCGCGGGTGTTTCAGCCAAGGAACGGCGACCGATTCCCGTTGCTGCCACATCGTCTGGTTACCGCTTGGGCAGAAGCGCCGCAAGCTGGGGATGCTAAGGTTGCGGCCATGTCAGAGACGGCCTTTTGCTCACCCATGAAACCTGTTGTGCCCGGGGCATTGCCCAGCGAGATCAATCTGGCCCGCCGCCGCGTATGGCTGCCGCTGGGCGCGGCGACGCTGCTGGCCGCCTGTACCAGCACGCCCATGATGCAGCCCGCGCCCCCGGTGATCACCACGCCGCCGCGCCGGCCGGCGCCGTCGCGCGAGCCCGAAGTGGCCGCCTTTCGCGCCGTGCTGAATGGCCGCGAAGCCGTGCCGCGCAGCGACAGCGCGGGGCAGGGCGAACTGGTGGCGGTGCTGAACCGCAAGACCGGCTTGCTGCAATGGAAGCTGAGCTTCTCGCAATTGAGCGGCCCGGTGCGCAGCGCCAGCTTTCACAGCCCGGGCATGGGCGGCGAAGTTGCCGCGCGCGTGCTGTCGCTGGGCCGGTCGGTGCTGAGCCCCAGCGAAGGGCGCGCGGTGCTCACGCCCAAGCAGCGCGCCGATCTGCTGCATGGCCAGTGGTATGTGAACCTGGTCACCGCACGCTATCCGGATGGTGAAATTCGCGGCCAGCTGATCGAGCAGCATTGAGGGCGGTTGCCCGCACGGGCACCGCGGCTGGCCGTTGCCGGTGTAGGGGCACGCAGGCCGCATTAGGTGAAAACGGGGTGGCTTGCCTAAAATAGGCGGCTACTCCTGCCCCCACCAGCGTTGGCTGCCTGCCGACGCGCCGCAGCCACAGGCTGCCGCAGACCCCACCGATGAACGCCCCCACCGAACGTTTTCTGGACGTTTCTTTCTTCCCGCGTGCCGCCAAGCCGCTGACCAGCTACAAGCCGTACTGGGCCAAGCGCTTTGGCACCGCGCCCTATCTGCCCACCAGCCGGGCCGAGATGGAGGCGCTTGGCTGGGATTCGTGCGACATCGTTCTGGTGACGGGCGACGCCTACGTCGACCACCCCAGCTTTGGCATGGCCGTGATCGGCCGCGTGCTGGAAGCCCAGGGCTTTCGCGTGGGCATCATCGCCCAGCCAGACTGGCAAAGCGCCGAGCCATTCAAGGCGCTGGGCAGGCCCAATCTGTATTGGGGCGTGACGGCCGGCAACATGGATTCGATGATCAACCGCTACACGGCCGATCGGAAAATCCGCAGCGACGACGCCTACACCCCCGGCGACGTGGGTGGCAAGCGCCCCGACCGCGCCGCCATCGTCTACAGCCAGCGCTGCCGCGAAGCCTACAAAGACGTGCCCATCATCCTGGGCGGCATCGAAGGCAGCCTGCGCCGCATCGCCCACTACGACTACTGGAGCGACAAGGTGCGCCGCAGCGTGGTGGTCGACAGCAAGTGCGACCTGCTGCTGTACGGCAACGCCGAACGCGCCCTGATCGAAATCAGCCACCGCCTGGCCCGGCGCGAGCCGGTCGAGCAGATCACCGACGTGCGCGGCACCGCCTTCGTGCGCCGCGCATCGCAGCCCGGCTGGTCCGAAATCGATTCCACCGAGGTGGATCGCCCCGGCCGCGTGGACGAGCACATCAACCCCTACCAGACCACGGGCGAGCAGGCCGCGGCACAGGGCACATCGTGCACGCGCGAAGACAGCGCGGCGGATACTCCTGATTCCATAGCTGCCTGCGCCAGTGGGGCGGGCGCTGCAGGCCAAAAAGACCTGAAACCCGCCAGCCAGCCGCTGCGCTTTGTGCCAAACCCGGCGCTGGCCCGCACCGCCACGCCCGGCCGCCCCGTGCGCGACCGCAGCGTGATCCGCCTGCCCAGCTACGAGCAGGTCAAAAGCGACCCCGTGCTGTACGCCCACGCCAACCGCGTGCTGCACCTAGAAACCAACCCCGGCAACGCCCGCGCCTTGGTGCAGGCCCACGGCGAAGGCGTGACCGCGCGCGACGTGTGGATGAACCCGCCCCCCATCCCGCTGACCACGGCCGAGATGGACTACGTGTTCGGCCTGCCCTACGCCCGCAGCCCGCATCCGCGCTATGCCGACGAACGCGGCCGCCACGACGGCGCCACCAAGATCCCCGCGTGGGAGATGATCCGCTTCAGCGTCAACATCATGCGCGGCTGCTTTGGCGGCTGCACCTTCTGCTCCATCACCGAGCACGAAGGCCGCATCATTCAAAGCCGCAGCGAAGAATCGATCGTGCGCGAAGTCGAGGAAATGCGCGACAAGGTGCAGGGCTTCACCGGCGTCGTCAGCGACCTGGGCGGCCCCACCGCCAACATGTACCGCCTGGGCTGCAAGTCGCCCGAGATCGAGTCCGCCTGCCGCAAGCCCAGCTGCGTGTACCCCGGCATCTGCCCGAACCTGACCACCGACCACGACCCGCTGATCGACATCTACCGCCGCACGCGCAGCCTGCCGGGGGTCAAAAAGGTGCTGATCGGCTCTGGCCTGCGCTACGACCTGGCGGTGCAAAGCCCCGCGTATGTCAAAGAATTGGTGCAGCACCACGTCGGCGGCTATCTGAAGATTGCGCCCGAACACACCGAAGAAGGCCCGCTGTCCAAGATGATGAAGCCGGGCATCGGCAGCTATGAGCGCTTCAAGCAGCTGTTTGAAAAGTTCAGCGCCGAAGCCGGCAAGAAGCAGTTCCTGATTCCGTACTTCATCGCCGCCCACCCCGGCACGACCGAAGAGGACATGATGCATTTGGCGCTGTGGCTGAAGTCAAACGGCTTTCGCGCCGACCAGGTGCAGGCCTTCTACCCCAGCCCCATGGCCACCGCCACGACCATGTACCACACGGGGCTCAACACGCTCAAAGGCATTCACCGCGACGAGCGCGCCGAAAAGGTCGACACCCCCAAGGGCGAACGCCGCCGCCGCCTGCACAAAGCGTTTTTGCGCTACCACGACCCCAACAACTGGCCCCTGCTGCGCCAGGCGCTGAAGGACATGGGCCGCAGCGATCTGATCGGCAACGGCAAGCACCACCTGATCCCCACCTACCAGCCGCTGGTCGATGGCGACTACCAAAGCGCGCGGCGCAAGAACAGCACCGCCGGCACCGGCGATGCCGGGCGCGGCGTGCGTTCGCAGCAGGGCAAGGCGCACGCGCTCAGCAAGGCAGCGCAGGGCGCCACCGCAACCGCACGCGCGCCCATCAAAAGCGCCAGCGAGCCGACCGAAGACGTGCGCTTTCGCCCCACCGGCGCGCCGCCACAAGCGGGCCGCGTGTTGACGCAGCACACCGGCCTGCCGCCGCGTGCGGGCACGCGCGCCGCCGCCCCGCGCAACAACGGCACCGCCCGCCCGTCGCGCGATGGTGGTGCCGCGCGCCCGCCGCGCGATGGTGGTGCCGCCCGCCCACCGCGCAGCAAACGCTGACGCAAGCCCAGCCGGGGCGCCATGCCCGGCACTCCCCAAGCGCGATGGCGCGCACCCGCACCCGCATCCGCCCGCGCTGACACCGGCGCCGGGCAGAATGGGCGCCATGTCCACATCCATTGCCACCCCCCAAGACGTCCTAGCCTTCTGGCTGGGCGCCTACCCTCTCCACACCGAAGCCATGCAGCGCGTGCAGGCCCAGTGGTTTCAGAAAGACGACGCGTTCGACAGCGCATTGCGCGAACGTTTTTTGCCCACCATCGAAGCCGCATTGGCCGGGCAGCTGGATGACTGGGCCGCTACCGACGACGGTTGGCTGGCGCTGCTGATCGTGCTGGACCAGTTCACGCGCAACACCTTTCGCGGCCAGCCCAAGTCCTTCGCGGGCGACCCGCTGGCGCTGCAGACCGCCATCGAAGGCATTGCCGCCGGGCGCGACCAGCGCGCGCTGCCACTGGCACGGCCGTTCTGCTACCTGCCGCTGGAACACGCCGAAGACCGTGAACTGCAAGCGCGCAGCGTGGCCCTGTTCGACGCGCTGGCCAAGGCCCCTGGCGCCGAACCCGCGGCCTACTACGCCAACACCCTGGACTACGCGCACCGCCACCAGGACGTGATCGAACGCTTCGGCCGCTTTCCGCACCGCAACGCGATCCTGGGCCGCGCAAGCACCGAAGAAGAGCAGGCCTACCTGGCCCAGCCGGGCGCGGGATTTTGAGTCGCGCAGGGCCCCACGCTTCGCAGTCCGTGCACGGACTGGGCGCGGGCTTGATCTCCGGAGCGGCGGGTCAGAAAGTTGATGAAAACATCTGCTGGCGCCCGTTGGATAAGCGGATACAGCTATTAATAACATAGTATTGATGGCTTTGTGTGGAAGCCATGCAACGGCAACCACCGCCGTCACAACAGCGCATGCTCGGTCAATACGAAGTCTTCATTTCGGTCCGGCAGCTGGCGCGCTGCGCGCCATATCTGCACCACCGACCAGACGGTGCCGACCAACCCGGCCGAGCCGATGGTCCACAGAAAAAGTGACGAGCGTGAAGGCGCAAAGGGGTGCATGGTGAATCTCCTGATGAAGCGTTGGCGCGTTCAGGCGCTGGCGCGGATGAACGCCAGAACCTGCTGAATCACGGCCCCATCGCCCAGCAGGCGGTGGTGGCCCAGCCCTTCGGTCACGTGCACGTTCACCGGGTGGTCGCCGCAGCTGGCCAGCACGCTGAACAGGTGCTCGATCGGCACCTCGGGGTCTTGGGCGTCGTGCAGCAACAGGCTCGGCGCGGTGGTCTGGCGCAGCAGCTCACCCACGGCCAGGCGCGCCCAGTCCATGCGTCCGCCGCTGCGCCTGACCATCTTCTGGCGGCCTCGCTCCATCACGGCGGGCGGCAGGCCGACCAGGCGTGCAAATTCTTCGGTCACCCAATTGCAGTGATCGAGCGAGCTGAACAGCACCTGCCGCCTGGGGCGCAGGCCCCAGTCGACCTGCGCCCACAAGGCCATCGACACGCCGAACGAATGCGCAATCAGCGTGTCGACATCGCCGGCAAATGCGCCCACCGCCGCCACCGCTTCGGCAAACTGCGGCAGCGTGGCCGTGCGCCCGCTGGAATGCCCGTGACCGGGCGCGTCGAACGCGATCACCCGGTGGCCTGCGTCCACCAAGGGCTGCACCATGCGGCCCAGGTGCGTGCCACGCGCGCCCCAGCCGTGCACCAGCAGCACCGCAGGCCCCGCGCCCCAGCTGTAGACCGCCAGGTGGCCGCGCTGAAAAGACAAG
>JAGOEM010000218.1 GCA_017997715.1 Ottowia sp. | reverse complement strand
GCCAGCAGCCCGCGCGCCTTCCACTTCTCAGCCGAGGTGCTGAAGTAGGGCGCCGACAGGTGCCAGACCTGACGCAGGAAATGCTTGAAGCGGGCGAGTTTGTCGGACCAGGGCATGCGCGGCTTTCACATGAGGGAAGCTGGAAAACGCTGCATGCTAGCTGCCCGGAGCAGCGGCTGAGTTGAAAATGATCAGCCGGTCACTGCTGGAATAAGGAGCTGCGCCGCTCGGTGATTTCTTTCAGCGGGGTTCGGTTTTCACCACGTCTCCGTTGCTGCGCCCGATGTAGATATCCGGGCCGACAAAGCGCACATCGTTGCAGGTCGAGCGCAAATTCCTCATCTCGAAGCAGATGCGGCCGTCTTCCGCTTTCCAGGTGCCTTGATCCGATTGACCACGAATGAACGACGTGACGCCGTTGCCTTCCTTGGCGTAATCGCTCCTGATGGTGCCGACGGGCGATGGGGTGTTGAAAGATTTGCCCTGAAAGGCCGCGCTGATCTCGGCTGCGGTGGGCATCGTGGCTTCTGGCGGAAATTCCGCGGCGTGAACGGCGCCAATCACCACCGTGAGCGACGTGGCCATCAAAAATGCGCGCATGACGAGTCCTCCTTCAAAAAATTTCGGGTCACCCTGACGGGCCGACCAGGCCGCGTCGCATGTTGGATTCGTTTGCGGGCAGGTGGCGACAAATCCGCGCGGAGAGGCGGTGGTCGGGCAGGTGGCCAGGCGTCCCCTGGCCACCTTGCTTTCTCCCGGATTTTTAGTTGAAAGTGGTCGAACGGGCGACGACTCTGCCGTTTCGATCGGTTCCGTTCAGCCAGAGCTCGCCATAGGTGACCTCGCTCGCGGCTTCCGGTTTGCCGGGAATGCGAACCGACACCTTGCCCGCCGCCGGATAGGCCGTGTTGAGGGCGCGCACACGCGGCCACGCCCCTGTCGCACCCGTTTTGGGGCCGTGCTCGTAAAAGTTGGCGAACGAGGTGGTCATGGGCGCTTCACCGGCCATCGCCTTGGGCTGCTTCAGCGTCAGGTCGACCGTGCCGCCTGATGCGCGTGCGGCGGCGGCCATTTGCGACAGGTCCATGGAAGACGTGTCCACGCTGGGCGCCATGTCGGGATGGGCCACCATCTGCGCAAAGGTGTAGGGCAGCGCGCCCACGGTCGTCGTGTATGTCGCGATGGGTGTCTTGCCAGCCTGGCCATTCGGCGTTTTCCAGCCATCGTCGGCATACACAGCCACCGTGTACGTTGCGGTGGCGCTGAAACCCCAGGCGTTGAAGCTGTTGTCTGCGTCCTCGATCTTCTTGGCGTCCAGCGGGCTGTTCACGCTGTAAGCCGCGCTGTCGCCGCCGACGCCACGGCCGACGCAGTCTGCGTTCTCGGACGTGTAGCGCGCATCCGCGGGCGCGTTGCAGATGCGGAAGTTGTCGTTGTCGCCCAGATTCTGGTTGCCGGTCTTGCCTTGCATCTCTGGCGCTTCGCGAATCGTGCGTGGCGACAGCATCTTCCATTTGCCGCTGGGAAAGCCCGGTCCCGACACGATGGCGTAAGTCGCGCGCCCGCCTGGATCGGAGATGTTCACGCGCACCTCGCGTCGCAGCGTTTCTTCAGGCGTCGAGGGGCCTGTGCCGTCCAGCTTGTGGTTTCGCACAAACACGTTGCGCGGGTTCATGTTGAAGCCGACAAGGCGTCGGTTGCCCAAATGCCGCAGCTCATCGGAGGTGGTCGGCTGCGTGCATTCCGCAGTGCCCGCCGAACTGCCACTGATCAACCAGGCGCGCAGCGCGGTGTCGCGCGTGCCGTCGGTATAGGCTTCGTCGTAGCGCACGTCGACCTCATGTCGCAGGCTGCCATCGGCATTGGTGACGTCGCGCTCGGCCAGGATTTCGATGTTCTCGAACTTCACGCCGACCCGGTAGCCGTTTGCCGCGGGGTCGAGCGCGGCAATGCGCATGGCTTTGTTGGCGCCGTTGGTCAAGTAGCAGCTGTCGACATTCGAGAAGGCCTGCTCGCCAGACGGTACGCTGCTGGCCCAAAGGCCGGCTTCTTTTGCGAACAGCGCCTTCACCTTATCCAATGTGGGGGCGGCCGGGGCCGGGGCAGGCGTTGGGGCTGGCGCTGGCGCCGGTGCGTCGTCGTCACTGCCACCACAGGCTGCGAGAGCCAACGCAGTGGCGGCAAACAGCGCCTGGATCTTTGCGCGATGAATAGGCTTTTTCACTGGTTTCCCCTCGTTCATGTCAATTTGGTTGCAACGGACTTGATGTGACGCATCAAGTCAACAAATGCTAGGGTCGGCGCGCCCCCATGTGTTGTCCAGGAATCGCGTGAAATTTGTCTAGGAATCGCGCGGCTGCGTCCGCGGGGTGATGCGTTGCGCCAGATAAACCGTGGGCGCCGCGCCAAACTGCCGTTTGAACGCGTGGTTGAAATGGGCCTGGGTCTGGTAGCCGCACAGCCATGCCACGTCCGCAAGCTGCGGCGGATGCGTGGTGTCCAGCAGCTGCCGCGCACGTTGCAGGCGAAGCTGCCACAGTGTTCGCATGGGCGATCCGCTGCTGGATGGGAACAAGCGGTGGATCTGCGACACCGACAAGCCCACACCCGCCGCGATGGCCGCCAGGTCAAGCCCCGGCGTGGCCAGGTGCTGCCGCATGAACTCCAGCACGCGGGCTCGGTGGTATTGCGCGAGGCGGTTGGCATCGTCTGCCTCCGCAGTGGGGCCGGGCGTGCAGGCCGCGGCAATGGTGCTGAGCAAGCCGTTGCGAAGGTGTGAGGCACTGGCCGAACTGAGCGTGTCGGCATGGTCGACCAGGCTTTGCAGAAACTGGCTCAGCAGCGGTGCGTAGTGCCCGTCGCGACCCAGGCGCAGCGTGCCGCGCTGGTGCGATGTGCCGGTGACCGAGCGCATGAGGGCTGCCGGAATGACCGTGAGCAGCACATCGGCGCCCTCTGAAAGATGCATGGCGCCGGTTTCCAGGCCGGAGTTGATGGCCAGGTCGCCGGCGTCCAGCACGATGCGGCGCTCACCCTGTTCCACCCGCGCCTGCCCCGACTGCACGCGCACCAGCGCAAACACGTCGTCGCGCGCGCGGCTCAGATGGGCGCGTGTGCGTCGAAACGTCTGCGCGCTGACGCGCAGGTGATTGATCGCGATGTCGCTGATGTGCAGGTGTTCAAGCCGCCCGTACAGGCGCTCGGGCTCGCTGAGCTCGCAGTCGGCTTCAGCGCTGGCGGCGCAAACCTCGTCTACCCAGCAGCCCAGCCTTTCATTGGCCGGCATTTCGGCCAGGTCGATGTGCGCGCGCGCCTGCACCGCATCGCCGCCGGAGGCTGCTTTTTCGCGCGTGGTCATGGCTGCATCTCCTCCTCGGTGGCCGGCGTGCGTACGACGAGCGTCGCCAGCGCCGCGCTGCGGTTCTCGTTACATTTTGACCAGAATTGGACTGCCGCAGTTGCCTTGAAATCGCGCCAAACTTGTCTGAAAATCGCATTCGTAACATTTTGGTACGGGGCCCAGGCATGAGCGAAGCGGAGATTTTTCCGGTGCAGCGCAGCCGGATCGACCTGACGGCGCGGGCGCCATCGCAGCGCCTGGCGTACTGGCACGACTTCGTCTGCGGTCAACTGCTGGTGGCCGATGGCCAGGCGCCATCAGCGGCGGCGGTCGAATGCTTCGATGGCAGCATCACCGTGCACGCACTGGGCGGGGTGCGCGCCTTCAGCGCGCAGGGCCAGCCTTTTGCGGTGCAGCGCGGCGCCGACCATGCCCGCCAGGCCGATGCCGAACTGGTGGTGGTTGTGCAGCGAGAGGGCACCGCGCGGCTTGAGCAGGGCAACGAATCGGTGGAACTGCACGCGGGAGATATCGGCCTCTATTGGGCCGACCAACCGTCGCTGCTCGAGTTCATGACCGCGTTTGCGCAGCAGGCGGTCATCCTGCCAGGCCGCGATGGGTTGGCGCGCTGGCGAGGTCGGCGCTCGGGCGCGCTCAAGCTGCGCGATGACAACCCGGCAGCGGCGGTCCTGCGCGAGTTGGCGGCGGTGCTGACCACGGATGTGGGCGCCGACGCCCGGCGACACCTGCAGGCTGCGTTTGCCCAGGCCATGCAAGCGGCGCTGGGTGCGCAGTGTTTGCAAGGGTTCGCCGGAGATGGCTTGGCCGACTACCACCGTGCGCGGGTGCGGGCCTACGTCAAGACCCGCCTGGTCGACCCTGATTTGAGCGTGATCCAGGTGGCGCAGGCCGTGCGCTTATCGATGAGCCAGTTGCACCGTCTGTTCGCGGGCGAGGCAGAAAGCCTCATGGAAATGGTGTGGCGCGAGCGGCTTATGGCAAGCCGACAGGTGTTGTCGGCTCGGGGAAACGGCCACCGGTCGATCGAGCAGATCGCATTTCAGTGTGGCTTTCGGGACAGCGCGCACTTTTCCAGGCGTTTCAAGGCGATGTTCGGGCTGGCGCCGGGGCAATGGCGTGCGCAGCACGCGATCAGCGCATCACTGCCGCCAGACCCTGGCCTGACGTGAAAGCCGCTTCTACCAACGTCACGCGGGCTTTCGCCGGAACGACGGCATGCACCGGTGCTGGTCGGCGATGCAGGGTTGATCAGTAAAACGTGGGCTTAGCGCCCCACCGTGCACAAAGCTGCTTTACGAACTTTACCGGGGCGACATCGGTGTGGCGGGCGCTTTCTTGGCCGTGTCGCCTTTGGGCGCCTGAGCGCTGGTGGGGCGTGCTGTCGATGGGGCGCTGGCGGCTTCGGCCTCGCGCTGGCGCCGCGCCTGGCGCTCCGCGCGCCTGCGGTCGGCCACGGTGCGAATTTCCTGCTGCGTCACATAGCCGTCGCCGTTCAGATCGGCAGATTTGAAATACTCGCGCAGCGAGGGCCGCAAGCGATACGCCACCTTGGCTTCGTCCTGCGAGATGCGGCCGTCGCGGTTGGCGTCGAGCATGTTGAACCACTGCAATGCTTGTGCTTCGCCCTTGCTGGGCGTGGCTTTGGATGGGGCAGACTTGGTGGTCGCCACGGCCGCGGTTTGCGCCAGCGCGGGGGCGCCGGCCAACGCGAGCAGCAGGCAGAGCAGGGGAGAGCGATGGAATGTCATGTCCGATTGGAGCGCACGCGGCGCCCCGGGGTTTCCGCAGCGGGTGTGGAGTTTGTAACACCCGCTGCCACATGACCGGCCGGTACGTGGCGCGCGGCGTGCTCGATGTGGCCGGTCTGGTCGTCGAAAAAGAAGTCGGGTTCGAACTCGCGCAGGAATTCGCCCTTGGGCAGGCCGCCCAGGAACATCGCCTCGTCCACGCCCACGCCCCAGTGCATCAGGGTGCGGATGGCGCGCTCGTGCGCGGGCGCGCTGCGCGCCGTGACCAGCGCGGTGCGCAGGCGCATGCCCGAGCCACCAGCCTGCTGCAAGCGGTGCAGCGCGGCCAGCAGGGGCTTGAAGGGGCCGTCGGGCAGAGGCAGTTCGGCCTTGCGCTTTTCATGTGCCTGGAACGCCGCCAATCCTTTTTTCTGGAACACCTGCTCGGCCTCGTCGGCAAACAGCACGGCGTCGCCGTCGAAGGCGATGCGCACCTCGTGCGGGTGGTTCTCGCCCGCGCGCGCCGAGCCCACGGCCACGCGCGCGGCCG
>JAGOEM010000217.1 GCA_017997715.1 Ottowia sp. | reverse complement strand
CGGTACGCGTCTCCCAGCGCCGCCCACCGGTCATGCGGCGCATCAAGCTCCAGAATGACGCGCGTGCGCTGCTCCTCGACGCCAAGTGCCGAAACCTTGGTGAACCCGCCAGGTTCGACGCGCACAACCCGAGCCTCCAGCGCACCCTCCCCACCCCAGCGCAAAATACGCGCGACCGTGCCGGAAGACAGGCGCATGGCATCGGTGGAAAGCACCTCGGCTTCAATCTCAAGTTGGGCAGGATCGCCCATTTCCATCAGGGTCTGCCCCACGGAAACGGGCATCTGGCTTTCGATCACCCGCTTGAGGATGCGACCCGCAACCGGTGCCTTGACAGCCAGGACCTTGCCAGCGCCACTGGAAACACTTGCCCGCCCTTCATCTGACAGCAACGCACGGGCAGCGGCAAGACGCGCCGCGCCTGCCGTTTCGTCGGCACGGGCAACGGCCAGTTCGGCCTGTGCGGCATCTCCTCGGGAACGTGCCTGATCCAACTCCTGCTGCGCAATGGCGCCCACGGGCTGCAAAACCCGTGCACGGCGCACATCGGCTTGCGCCAGCCGTTCCGCCGCCTGCGCCGCAACGATACGCTGACGCGCTGCAGCCAGCTGCGCCTCTGCCGCACGGATATCGGCGTGGGCCTGGCTGCGCGCCCGCGGATCCAGCAGGGAACTCGCCCCGGCGTCCACTTCCGCCAGCGTCTGGCCCGCCTGTACGGCGTCACCCGGCTGGAGCATGATGCGCCTGACCGTACCAGCTACAGGCGCTGCCACCACATAACGTTCCTTGATCCGCGTCTTGCCTTCTTCCTGGAAAACAACTTCCAGCGGGCCACGCGCAACGGTAGCGGTGCTGGCCAGTTGTGCAGGGCTGCGCATGGCCAGCCATCCCACGAGAAGCAGGATTCCCATAGCCATCAGCACAAACAGGGTTTTGCGGTCGGGTTTGATTATTTGCATGCGTCACTCGCGGGTTTTGAGTACACCGATCAGGTCGAGCTGGCGGATGCGCCACCACACCCCCACGGCCGACAACACCGCACTGGCCACGGTGACCAGCGCCGAGAAGGCATAGTCGGAAAGGTGCAACACCACCGGCACACGGAACAGGTCAGACGCCAGGCTGTACGCCAGAAACCAGCACAGACCGTAGCCAACGGCAAACCCGGCCGGGATCGATGCGAGCACCAGCAGCGCCAGTTCGCCCAGCAGAATATAGCTGACTTCACCCTGTGTAAAACCGAGCACGCGCAGACTTGCCAGTTCGCGCCCGCGCTCGGCCAGCGCAATGCGTGCCGAGTTGTACACCACGCCGAAATTGACCAGGGCGCCCATGAGAACGGCCATCCAGGTGAATACGCCAGTGAGTTCGGCAAACGTCCGGTAGAACGCCCGCACCGCAGCCAGACGTGTATCGGCTCCCGCCACGCGCGGACGCCGGTCGAGTTCGCGTAGTACGCGCGGCTGTGCATCAGCATCCACGGTCATGAGCACACTGCTGATCACGTCGCCATCACCCAGTGCACGGTTGAGGGCATCCAGCTCCATGTAGGCAGAAAGTCCCGCGTATTGCTGCACCAGTTGCACCACGGGCAGTTGAAGGCGCGCCTGGCGGCCCTCCAAAACATCGACCCACACGGAATCACCCACATTCACACCCAGGCGCCGGGCAAGATAGTCATCAAGCACCAGACCGCCAGACGGCAGACTGACGGGTTGCAAGCGTGTATCAACCGGTCGGTGCAGCGTGCCTGCCGCGGGCAGGCCCTGTATGCTGGTGAGCAACTGGTGGTTTTCATTGCGTATCCGCACCGGCACCGTGCGCACGCCCTCCACCTGCCGCACCCCCGGCAACGCACGCAATTCGCCCAGAGCACCGCGCCCGCCAGGCTCGATGAACCCGGCAGAAATATCGTGCTGTTGCACCAGCCGGTATTCAACTTCGATCATGTGGTTGATCGAACTTCCCTGGAAATTCGCCATCAGCATGATGCCGCCGGCAAAGGCCAGACCGATGACGGTAAACAACGCCTTGACCGGACGACGCTCAATCTGCCGCCAGATGATGCGCGACGGTTGCGACAGGCGCTGCGCGCCAGGCAGGCGTTCGATGAGCGTGCGGCGGAAGCGCTCCGGCGTGGGCGGCCGCATGGCCTGCGCGACCGGCTCATCGGCGGCGGCATAGACCGCATAACCGGTGCCTGCCAACGCAGCCGACAGGCTCACGCCCGCGCCGGCGGCCACCACCGGCCAGTTGAGCGTGAAATCCAGAAATGGGAAGCGGAAGTTCATCTGGTACAGACCCGCCAACAATGTCCCCAACCAGGCGCCGGCAGCCACGCCGATGGCAGTTCCCGCCAGACAAATCAACGACACGATCAGCCCATAGTGCAGCGCCACTTGCGCCGTGCTGTAGCCGAAGGCCTTGAGAATTGCCACCTGGTCACGCTGGGTGCCGATCAACCGCTTGAACACCACGTTCAGCAGGAAGGCAGCCACACCCAGGAAAATGGCGGGGAACAGCCGCGCCATCACGCCCAGTTGCCGGAATTCCTGTTCCAGAAAGTTGTAGGAGAGCTGGTCGGACCGTCCGATCGCGCCACGGCTACCGTAGCGCGCCAGAATGCGATCCACGGCATCGATGGCCTCGCGTTCGTTGGCGCCCGGCGCCAGCCGGGCCACGATCTGATTGAAGGCTCCAGCCATGTTCAAGGCAGCCGCCAGCGTGCGCCGTGGCGCCCAGATGATGGCGTAGCGCTGGTAGTCGGGAAACATGGCGCCAGGCTTGATCTGGTACAAGTACTCAGGCGAAATCGCAATGCCGACGATCTCGAACCATTGCGAATGGCCGTACACCGTGGCGCGCAAACGGCCGCTAGGTTTCAGTCCGTGCGCCTGCGCAAACGCGTCGCTGACCAGCACTTCGTTGTGCGCGAAAGGCGCCGGCATGCGCCCGGCGCGCAGATACAGGCGGTTGAGCGGCGGCGCGCCCGCATCCGGCAGCGAGACCACAGTAGCCTCAACCGGTTCGTCGAAGCCGGCCACCTCCAGCTTGGCGGCAGCCAGTACACGCGTCTGCACTTCGGCAATGCCGGGCGTTTCGGCAATCCGCGCAGCCACGGATTCGGGCGCACGCTTGAGTCCGGCCCACAAATCAGCAAAGCGGTAGTCCTGATACAGCCGCGCACGCGTGTCGCGCAGCGAATCGAGCGTGGCCTGCGACATGACCAACATGGCAATGCCTGAGGCAATGACCAGCGCAATGGCCAGCGCCTGCCCGCGCATCAACCACAAATCACGCAATGCCTTGAGGTGAATGGCCTTCACGTCAGAGCCTGTCTGGCAGCCAGACGCCGGTAGAACCAGCGCTTGACCATTTCCACCAGCACCAGATAGATCGCCGTGAGTCCCAGCAACATTACAACAAAACGCAGCGGCAACGGCGCAAAGCCCAGCACAGGCGCCAGCGGCGTGAAGGGCAGAATGATGGCGATGGCGACCACAGCCAACGAAGTGGCTGCCAGCAGCCGGTGCGCACGGCTCTTAAACGGATTGGCACGGGTGCGGATGATGAAGATCACCAACACCTGCGTAGCCAGTGACTCGACGAACCAGCCGGTACGAAACAGCGCCTTGTCTGCCTGCAACACAGCCAGCAGCAGCCAGAAGGTGAGAAAGTCGAAAATGGAACTGACCGGCCCGATGGTCATCATGAACGTACGGATAAAACCCATGTCCCAGCGGCGTGGACGCGCCAGATCATCTTCATCCACGTTGTCGGCCGGCAGCGGCAATTCAGACAGGTCGTAGAGAAAATTGTTAAGCAGAATCTGCAATGGCAGCATCGGCAGGAATGGCAAGAACAGGGTCGCCGCCGCCATGCTGAACATGTTGCCGAAATTGGAACTGGTGGCCATCATGATGTACTTCATCACGTTGCCAAACGTCCGCCGGCCCTCTCGGATGCCGGCATGCAGCACGCCCAGATCGTTTTCCAGCAGGATCATGGCGGCAGCCTGTTTGGCCACGTCCACGGCGCCATCGACCGAGATGCCAACGTCGGCGGTGTGCAGCGAAGGCGCGTCGTTGATGCCGTCGCCCAGGTAGCCCACCACGTGGCCGCGCGCCTTCAGCGCCAGCAACACGCGGTTTTTTTGCTGCGGGTTGGCGCGGCAGAACAGATTGACCTCTTCCACCCGCGCACACAGGGCATCGTCGTTCATGGCTGCAATCTCGGCACCAGACAACACGCCGCTCACTTCGATGCCCAACTCTGAGAATACATGGCGCGCCACCTGCTCGTTATCGCCGGTTATGACCTTCACCGCCACGCCGCTGACCGCCATCGCCTGCAGTGCAGGCCGAGCGCTGGCCTTGGGTGGATCAAGGAAAGCGGCGAAACCGGCGAACACCAGTTCACTTTCATCATCAACGACGGCATCGACCAGCGTTTGCGGCTCGCGCTTCCAAGCGATGGCCAGCACGCGGAAGCCGTCCTGCCCCAGCCCGTCGAACAGCGTCTGGATGCACGTGCGCGCCGCTTCGTCCAGGTCTTTCAGCATCGGGTCTTGGCCAGACGCGTCAGGCTCACTTTCGTACTGCATGCACAACCGAAGCACGTCTTCCGGCGCACCTTTTAGCACCAGCAAGCGCTCACCGCCTCGCTCCACCAGCACCGATACGCGCCGGCGCTCAAAGTCGAACGGCACCTCGTCGATCTTGGCCCAACCCGAAACATCGATGTGCTCGTGCGCCAAGATGGCCTCGTCCATCGGGCTTTTCAGGCCGCTTTCGAAAAAACTGTTGAGGTATGCCAGTTCCAGCACCCGGTGGCTTGGTACGCCCTGTGGGTCAACGTGTCGTTCCAGCCGGATCTTCGCTTCGGTCAGCGTGCCGGTCTTGTCGGTGCACAAAATATCCATCGCGCCCATGTCCTGAATGGCAGACAGGCGCTTGACGATGACCTTGGCCTGCGCCATGCGCATGGCGCCGCGGGCCAGCGTGACCGACACCACCATTGGCAATAATTCAGGCGTCAGGCCAACCGCCAGCGCCACGGCGAACAGGAAGGATTCCAGCAGCGGGCGGTGAAACGCCAGATTCACCCCCAACGTGAACAGCACCAGCAACACCGTCAGCCGCATGATGAGAAGGCCGAAACGACGCGTACCGATCTCGAACGCGGTGGGCGGTGGCGGCTTTTCCAGACTGGTGGCGATCTGGCCAATGGCTGTGCGCTTGGCGGTACGCAGAGTCAGCACGCGTGCCGCGCCACTGACCACCGAGCTGCCCATGAAGACCACGCCGTCGTTGTCAGTATCCCAGTCGCCCTGCTCGGACAAAGGTTCGGTAGCGGCGTGGCGCTCCACCGGGTAAGGCTCGCCGGTCAGCAAGGCCTGATTAACGAAGAAGTCCTGCGCCTGTAACACCTGGGCATCGGCCGGAATCAGGTCACCTGCCGACAACAGCACCACGTCGCCGGGCACCAGGGTCTCGGCCGTCACCTCCTGCTCGCACCCGTCGCGCCATACGCGCACGCGCAGGGCCACCTGGTGTGCCAGCTTTTCGGCGGCCTGGCCTGCGCGGCGCTCCTGCACAAAATCGAGGATCACCGACATCAGTACGATGATGGCAATGACCGCCGCACTGGTGGCCTCACCAATGACAGCCGAAATGACGCAGGCTACAAGTA
>JAGOEM010000216.1 GCA_017997715.1 Ottowia sp. | reverse complement strand
GCATATGAAGGTAACCAGTCGACAATGAAGATGAATTTGGTTACGTTCATCATAGGACATATTGAGACAAGCTTACTACTATCGTTGCAGTTTAGCTACAACTGGTTTCATCTTGCTCTGAATGCAAACGATCGGTCGGAAATAATGCTCGAAACCAATAGCAGAACGAATACGGGGCGAGGGGAATTGATGTTCAGGCGGGATCGTCGCGTGACGAAGCGCAACATCGTCGGAGCAGCTTGCCTACCACTGAGGGATCTATGAAATTGGCTCAAACCATGGTGTTTGCCGACTTGGCAGGCAGCACCTCAGCCTTCGAAGCGCTGGGCAACGCTCAGGTCGCGGATGTGATGACAAAAGTCACCCAATGGATTGATAGGGTGGTATCCGCCCACGGCGGGCATACCGTCAAGTTTCTGGGCGATGGCGTGCTGGCCCAATTTGAAGATGGTGCCAATGCGGTGGAGGCTGCGGTCTTCCTGCAGCAAAACCATACTGAGCGTCTGCGCAGATGGCCAGAATCCCTGCGCATGGGCCTTCAGATCGGCATGGCCACCGGCCCGGTGGTCGAAATGGGTGGCGATGCGTTTGGCGACGCGGTCAACCTTGCAGCGCGGCTGTCCGACATGGCTGGCGAGCACGAAATCTGGGCATCCGAATCGGTCATTGCCGCCATGCGCGGCGAAAGCGGCACAGCGGGGCCGGATACGCAAGACCTGTTGAACGGCGCATCGGTGCGCGGCGTTCGGTACCGTTCGTTGGGCATGGTGCCGGTGCGTGGGCTGTCTCAGCCTCATTCGGTCTACCAGATCGAGTGGTCGGAAGACGTGACGACCGATTTGATGACGGTGCAAGCGGCATTGCAATCCGGCGGACAAGATCGCGACGGCGACGTGCGCACCGAGATCGCGTTGGCCTGGCTGGGTCACAGCAAGACATTCGTCTTGAGCGGCGGCACACTGACTGTCGGACGCGTTCCGGATTGCGGGTTTGTCGTCAGTGACCAGCGCGTTTCTCGTGTTCATGCGCGGATTGAGCAAGTGAGCAACAGCGTGGTCGTCACCGACATGAGCAGCTTCGGAACCTGGATTCGCTTCACCGAGAACCCCGGGACAGACATTGCGTTGCGCCGTAACGAATGCGTGTTGTATGGCACCGGAGAAATCTCGCTAGGCGCCAGTTTCGACGACTTCAGCGCCCCGGTGGCCGCTTTCAGGGTGATATCGCCGTCACGTGAGCAGCACACGATGCAACGAAGGCTACCCATGTCACAGGATTTGGGGTGGCAGTAAAGCCTCGTCCTGCAAGGCGGGTTTTTCTGTCACTGACCAGGCATGCCAACACGCCCAGACGGGCGTTAACCGCAATGGACGCGCAGCAGCTTATAGGCAGCGAACGGCACACCGTGGCGACCGGATTCCCAGTTCTGTAAACAACGCTCAGTGACGCGAAGGAACTTCGCACAATCGGCCCGCGACCAGCCCAGGGAGCGATACATCGCACGCAGCTTGCGGCCTTGTTCGGCGCGGCTATGCCTCAGGTGAGCTGGTGGGCCTACCCGCTGCTTGACTTCATACGATGTGTATTATGTTAATAATAAGATTGGGGTGAGCAAATCGCTTTGCTCTCATGCGTTCGCCAACAGCGTTGACGCCCTCGAACTCCGTTGACTTACGTCTCGCGTCGGATACGACTGAGTCGGCTCCAATCGCCACGCGCTGTTCATGGTCAGTTCTCGTGGAAAAGTGGATGCGATCCATGCCAGCCTCCGAGCGGATGAAGCCACGAGGATTGTGGATTGACCTGCCTATGCGTGACCGCATTGCCCCGCCGTGCTCACTGACATTGCTGGCAGCAAGAGGCTGGACAGAACCGGAGCAAATAACGATCAAGTCAATTCATTGCACAGGTTAAATGCAATCCATCTGCACGATACAGCTCATCACCACTGCGAAGCCGGTGATCCCGGCCGTTGCCGGGCGCGATACCGTTCCGCTTGAGTCAGCAACTCCACCGCGTCAGGCCGCGAGGCACGCTGGGCGAAATCCATGGCGTTCATCTGCTGCTGGTTCCGCATGGTGAAGTCGGCACCGGATTCGAGGAGCAGTTTGACGGCTTCCGGGCTGCCGTACGATGCCGCCATCATCAACGGCGTGGTGCCGTTGGGCGACTGCGCATCGATGAATGCGTGGTTATCCAGCAGCAATTGAATGATGGCTGTCTGGCCGTTGGTTGCTGCGTAATGCAAAGGGGTCCAGCCGGGTTTGTTGACGTCGGCGTCCAGGGCGATCAGGCGCTTGGCCACGTCCAACTGGCCTTTGAGCGCAGCCATCATGAGCGGGCTTTCACCGGCTGCATTGCGGCTTTCGGCCTTCAATTTGGGCGAATCGAGCAGCACCGATACGACCTTGAGCGAGCCTTCCTGCAGCGCCATATGCAGACCCGACCCGCCGTTGTCGGTGGGCGTGTTGGGGTCAAAGCCGCGCGACAGCAGGCCGCGCAGCGCCTGGTCGTTGTCCTGCTTGATCGCACGCACGAAAGCGGTGACATCGCCTGCGGCCATGGCAGCGGGCGCGACCAGGCTTAGGCACGCTGCAAGCGCGGCGGTCATGAGCAATTTCATAAGGAAACCTTTGGGAAAAGACGGGTGAAGTTGTCGCTGGTGATGCGCGCAATATGCGACACATCTACCCCACGCAGTTCCGCTATCTTGGCCGCCACATAGGGCACGTAGGCCGGGGTGTTGGTCTTGCCGCGAAACGGTACTGGCGCCAGGTAGGGCGAATCGGTCTCGATCAAAAGGCGGTCTTCGGGGACCAGCGTGGCGACTTC
This sequence comes from Ottowia sp., assembly GCA_017997715.1. GTDB lineage: Bacteria > Pseudomonadota > Gammaproteobacteria > Burkholderiales > Burkholderiaceae_C > Ottowia. The sequence goes on along the minus strand of JAGOEM010000216.1, from coordinate 2,893 downwards.
GTGCAGTTCGCGGGCGCTTTTGAACGTGACGATGCCCGACAGCGATACGTAAAAGCCCAGATCCAGTGCTGCGCGCGCCACTTCACGCGTTTCGGTGAAGCAGTGAAACACCCCACCAGCGCTGCCTGCACCGCCCTCCTCGCCCTCTTCGCGCAGGATGGCAAGGGTGTCGTCGGACGACGAGCGGGTGTGAATCACCAGCGGCAAACCGGTACGGCGCGCGGCGCGGATGTGGGTGCGAAAGCGATCGCGCTGCCATCCCAAATCAGCGATGGTGCGACCGCCTTTGCGCTCGTCCATCTGGTAATAGTCAAGGCCGGTTTCGCCGATGGCCACCACTTTGGGCAACAGCGTCGCGGCGACCAGCTCTGCTTCGGTGGGCTCATGCACATCCTCGCTGTCCGGGTGCACGCCAACGCTGGCCCACAGGCCGTCGTGGCGCGCGGCCAGTGCCTGCACTTGGGGGAACTCTTCCATGGTGGTGCTGATGCACAGCGCCCGGGTGACTTGCGCTGCGGCCATGGCGGCGCGCACCGCAGGAAAATCCGAAACCAGTTCAGGAAAAGTCAGGTGGCAGTGGGAGTCGGTGAACATGCGAAGGCCGGTGGCCACAGGGCAACGTCACGTGCCCCGGCACCGGCGAAAACTAAGGCGAAATGATGCTATCACGCAGCCAACGGCGCTGCAGCGATGGCGCGGCAACCCGTACCGCGCGAACAATCAGATTGTTTGCGTAGGCCGGTCGGAGCCCAGTGCCGCGCCCAGAATCTGCTCGATCTTCGTTTTCAGCTGGGCCGACTTGTCGTCGTTAGGAAAGCGCACGCCCACGCCCTGCGTGCGATTGCTGGAGGCCCGCGCCGGCGTAATCCAGGCCACTTTGCCGGCGATCGGGTAGCGCTGCGGATCGTCCGGCAGGGTAATCAACACATAAACGTCGTCGCCCAGGCGGTGTTCGCGCGCCGAGGGGATGAAGATGCCGCCATCGGCAAACATCGGGATATACGCGGCGTACAGCGCCGCCTTTTCCTTGATCGCCAACTGAATGACGCTGGGGCGCGGGGTGTTGAGGGCGGCGTTTTGCGTAGTTGACATGGGCAGCGGAAAAAAATGGGTACAGCAACGAAGCACCGCCAAGCGGGCGTCAGCTTTTCGAGTTTAGGGCTTGCCGGGCACTGTTGACGAGGAATTCTGTCGCCAAACCGGCATTTAAGCTGTGTTCAGCCGTGCGCGCTTCCTGCGTCAGCTGCGCCCACCAGCGCGCCAGCGCGGCCATGGGCAGCGGGCGCTGGGGCAAATCGGCCAGCGCGAAGTAGCGCGGCGGCGCGCCCACCTGCACCGCCATCAGGTCATGGCAAAGCTTTTGCAGCCGCGCCACCGATTCGGGCAGCGGCAGCCCGGCCAGCACGGCCACATCGCCGGCGGCCAGCGCCTTGGGCAGCTGCGCCCATTGGCGCGCGTTCAGCTTGGCGTGGACGAAGGCCAGCGCGTCGTCCGGCCGGCCGCCGGCGGCGCGCAGCAGGCCAGCGCCCTCTTCCGCTGGCACGCCTTGCGTGCCCAGCCACGGCAGGGCTTCGGAATCGGTGGGCCAGTCCAGCGTGTGGGTCAGGCAGCGGCTGCGGATGGTGGGCAGCAGCAGCTGCGCGGCGTCGGTGGCCAGCACAAAGCGGATGTCACCGGGCGGCTCTTCCAGCGTTTTGAGCAGCGCGTTCGCGGTGACGGCGTTCATGCGCTCGGCCGGGTAGATCAGCACCGCCTTGCCGCGCCCGCGCCCGCTGGTGCGTTGGGCAAATTCGATGGTGTCGCGCATCGCGTCCACACGGATGTCCTTGCTGGGCTTGCGTTTCTTGTCGTCGATGTCGGACTGCGCCTTTTCCGGCAGCGGCCAGCCGCGCGCCAGCATTTCGGTTTCGGGCATCAGCACGGCCAGGTCGCTGTGGGTGTGCACGTCGATGGCGTGGCAGCTGGCGCAATGGCCACATGCGCCCTGCGGACTGGGCTGGTCGCACAGCCAGGCGCGCACCATGGCCAGGCCCAGCTCAAATTGCCCCAGGCCCGACGGCCCCTGCAGCAGCCAGGCGTGGCCGCGCTGGGCCAGCAAGGCCTGCAGCTGCCGCTGCAGCCAGGGCGCCAGCGGCGCGCGGGTGCCCGGATCGGCGCTGGCGGTGGTGCTCACAGCCAGCCCTTGTCAACCAGCGCGGCGTGCACGGCGGCGGCCACGGCTTCGCGCGGCTGGTCGGCGTTGATGCGGGCAAAGCGCTGCGGATCGGCCGCCGCGCGCTGGGCGTAGCCGGCGCGCACCGCGTCAAAAAAGGCCACGGGCTGCGACTCAAATTTGTCGGGAACGCGTGCGCCTGCCAGGCGTTCGGCCGCCACCGTAGGGGGTACGTCAAACCACAAGGTCAAATCCGGCTGCAGCAGCGGTTTATGAATGAAATCGGCCCCCAGCCCTGCAGCATCTTGCGCAAGCAGCTCTAAAGTTGATAGCGATTGCCAGTCAAACCCGCGCCCGCCGCCCTGGTAGGCAAAGGTGGCGTCGGTGAAGCGGTCGCACAGCAGCACGTCGCCGCGCGCCAGCGCCGGCACGATCACCCGCTGCAGGTGGTCCCGCCGCGCGGCGAACATCAGCAGCGCCTCGGTCAGTGCGTCCATCGGTTCGTGCAGGGCCAGGGCGCGGATTTTCTCGGCCAGCGGCGTGCCACCGGGCTCGCGTGTCAGCGTGACCTGCCGGCCCTGGGCGCGAAAGGCGTCGGCCAGCGCGTCGATGTGGGTCGATTTGCCCGCACCGTCAATGCCTTCAAAGCTGATGAACCAACCCGGCTGGGCCATCAATTTGCTCCTGCGGCGGCCGATGCGCCCGATGAAGTCACGGCCGGCGCATTGCCGGCCAATCCGC
>JAGOEM010000056.1 GCA_017997715.1 Ottowia sp. | reverse complement strand
GCGGGGCAGATGACGGCCGGGGGTGCCGCCATGGCATTGGCCGAAGCGCAGCTGGCGTTGCGCGCGGGCCGCCTGGCGATGGCGCAGGCGCAGGCGCAGATGGGCCTGCCCGCAGCGGCACAGGGCCAGCGCGGTACGCCGGGCGCGCCGGTGCCGCTGGCGCAGCCATCGGTTGCACCACGGACGGCCGCCAACGCGGGGGCGGCGGCGCTGGGTACGGCGCCGGGGCGTGTGGGCGCGCAGGCGTTGCCGGCATCCGCACAGGCGCCCCGCGCCGGCCAGCTGGAACCGCTGGCCAACAAGGGCGGTGCGGCGCTGCGCGACGGCGGGCAAAAGCAGGCCGAACTGGGCGCGGCGGCGGCCATGCCGAAAAAGCTGGCCACGGCGCTGGCGATGGCGCCCAAGCTGCGCAAGCGCGGGTCGCATGACCGGGTGGAAAAGGTGGACTCATTCACCCCGCGCATGCAGTCGCCTGAGATGGAGGACGAGGATTTTTGGGACGCCGCTGGCGACGAGGACGACGACTGGGCGGACGACGCGCCGCCGCAGGACGAAGGCGCGGCCACATCGGCCGCCGAAGCGGCGGCGCAGCATTACCGCGCGCTGCAGCTGTGGCTGCAGGCCAACGACCAGCAGGCGCTGCTGCGCGAGCTGGCGCTGGGCCGCCGCGTGCTGGTGCTGGCACCGCCGGACAAGACGCACCTGCGCCTGATCGGGCATGTGCTGTGGCCGGGGCCGGCAGATGCCGTCAACGCCGCCGGGGCCACGGGCCGCGCGTGGCCGCTGGCGGCGCGCTGGTCGGCCACGCTGCCGGCAGACCTGATCTGGCGCCAGTGGCGGCTGCGCCAATGGGTGGACGCCGAAGGCGGCTGGCACGTGGCGGCTTCGCAGCCTGACCGCCACACGCCGCGCCTGCTGCTGGCGGGCGATGCGCTGGCAAGCACCACGCCTGCCGTGGGCGAATACATCATGGTGGCCGAGCCGCGCCGCCTGCGCCGCCTGATGGGCCAGCAATGGACGCTGATGGCGCTGCGCGTGCCGGTGCCGCTGGACGGCGTGGGCGCGCAGGGCGCGGTGGTGGCCGGGTGCTGATGCGGCAGGCGACGACCGGGTGCCCGCTGGGCGCTGCTTTGACTTTTTTGGGGGCCAGCCACGCCCTTTTTGCCCAACCAGATTCGGCCCCGGGCCGCCGCCACGTATGACTTCGCCCCGCACTACAACCGCCGCTGCCGCCCGTGCGCCGCAGCGGCGCAAACCCGCTCTGGTGGCGGCGGGCGCAGCAGAAGCCACTGCCGCACCGGCCCTGCTGTGGGCCGCGTTTGACGAGCCGGTGGCGCTGCTGCCGGCCAACGCGCAGGCGCCGCTGCTGTGGTGCAGCCCAGCGTTTGCGGCGCTGCTGGCATTGCCCCAAGGCGCCCCGGCGTTGACGCTGCCAGACCTGTGCGCGCAGCTGGACGGGCTGGCCGGCGGCGTGGCCGCCATGCCCGCCATGCCCGCCAGGGGCGCCAAGGTGGCCGCCGCTGCAGCGGGCGCGCTGGGTGCGGCGACCGCCGGGTGGGACGGTGCGGTGCGCCTGGCGCCCGGCCATGGCCACGCCGCGGCCGCGCTGCACGCCAGCCTGCGCCGCCTGCCCGACGGCACGCTGGCGCTGCGCCTGCGGCCGGCGCAGGCCGGTGAGGCCAGCGAAGCCGATCCGGTGCAAGACCGCGCCACGCGCCGCCATCTGGAAGACCGCGAGCGCCTGCTGTTCACCTCGCGCAGCGTGGCGGTGGGCGAAATGGCGACCACGCTGGCGCATGAGCTGAACCAGCCCCTGGGCGCGGTAACCAACGTGCTGCGCGGCTTGAAGGCGCGCATTGTCGCCACCATCGCCCAGCCCACGCCCAACGCGCTGCCCATGCTGGAGCAGGGCGCGCAACTGGCGCTGGACCAGGTGCAATACGCGGCGCGCATCATTGGCCGCATCCGCGACTACACGCAGTCGCGCCAGCCGCGCCGCGAACGGGTGGACCTGCACGCGCTGCTGCACAACAGCCTGACGCTGCTGGACTGGGACCTGGGCCGCCACGGCGTGCAACTGACGATAGACCTGGCGGCGGAAGACGCGGCCGACGACGCCACCGCCGTGGCGGGCGACGGCGTGATGCTGCAGCAGGTCCTGGTGAACCTGCTGCGCAACGCCATCGACGCGATGCACGCCACGCCCGCCGGACAGCGGCGCTTGCAGATCACCAGCCGCATCGACGGCACGGGCGGGCAGATTGAAATTGCCATTGCCGACACCGGCAGCGGCATTGACGACGATGGCGCGGCGCAGCTGTTCATGCCGTTTTATTCCACCAAGCCGACCGGCATGGGCATTGGCCTGAACATCTGCCGCAGCCTGATCGAGCTGCACCAGGGCCGCCTGTGGTTTACCCCCAACGCGGGGGGCGGCTGCACTTTTCATGTGGCGCTGCCGCTGACGCAGGGCGAAGAAGCCCGCGCGCTGCCGCGCTTTCTTGACACCGAATCGACCGTTTGATGAACACCGCCGCCAACGCCACCCGCACGCTGTACCTGCTGGACGACAACGACGACTTTCGTGCCACCGCCAAGTGGTGGCTGAGCGGCGCCGGCTACGAAGTGATCGATTTTCAGGACGCGCAAGCCGCCATCGATGCGCTGAAAAGCCTGGACGCCACCGCGCTGGCCCACGCCTGCCTGCTGCTGGACGTGCGCATGCCCACCATGACCGGGCTGCAGGTGCACGACGTGCTGATCGAGGCGGGCATTACCGGCGCGCAGGCGCAGCCTTCGCTGCCCATCGTCTACATGACCGGCCATGGCGACGTGCCGCTGGCGGTGCAGGCGATGGAAAAAGGGGCGATCACCTTCCTGGAAAAGCCGTTTCAAGACAGCGCGCTGGAATCGGCGCTGGCGCGCGCCTTTGAGATTGCCAGCCAGCAGCAACAGGCGCTGCGCGCCGCGCCCGTGGCACCACCCGTGGCCGCGCCGCTGGCTTCCGACGCGCCCCCCTGCGCCGAATACCTGCGCCGTCGCACCTCGCTCAGCCCGCGTGAGCAGCAGGTGATGCAAGGCGTGGTGGAAGGCAAGATCAGCAAGACCATTGCGCGCGAGCTGGACATCAGCACCAAGACGGTGGAGCTGCACCGCAGCCGCGTGATGGCCAAGATGCGCGCCGAATCGGTGGTGCACCTGACGCGCATGGCGCTGCACCAGCGCGTGCTGGACTGACGCGCTGCGCGCCAGCAGAATATTTGGCCAAAAACGGCCGCAGTGCCCATCCAGCGGGCGCAATCAGCAATCGAATTGATAGCAAACGGCAAGGCCAGCCAGGCGCCCCGCTGCCCGTTTCAGGCCCCGGCATATAGGTAACGTTACTAGCTGGTTTGATTACTAGCTGGTAACGCTCTGAATGTGCAAAGGCGCGCAGAACCGATTCAATACAAGCCATCAAGTGATTCGAACTTCATTGGGTTGCTTGGTCGCCCCGCAGGGAATGGTTCCCGGCACGGTGCGAAGCCTGAATGACATCAATCTAGACCCGCTGGGTCAACCAAGGAGTTAAAAATGGGTGCAGCAATTGGAGTGGTAGCAGGTGTGGTGACGGGTGGCGGCGCTGGCGGCCTGCTGGGTGGCCTGTTGGGTGGTGGCGGCGCCGGTGGCCTGCTGGGCAACCTGATCAGCGGCATCTTTGGCGGCGGCAATGCCAGCGGTATTGGCAAGGCGATGGAAGGTTTCGCGCCCGCCAACATCATCAATGCAGCGTCCAATCTGCTCTCTAATGTGATGGGCAATTCGACCAAGGACGCGATGAACACGCTTCAACGCGAAGATGGCATGCCGAAGTTCATCCGCGACGCCGTTAACAAGGCAGTCGATGAAGCGATGAAGAAGGTCCAGAAGGACACCGATCCCGAGGTGCAGGGCAAGCTGTCCGACGCCACCAAGGACGACTCCATGAAGGAAATCAAGAAGCTGACCGACCAGTTGCTGGATAAGGTCCGCGAACTCATGGACAAGAACACCAACGACGCGACGCAAGAGGCCACCGCCAGCGAAAAAGGCAAGGGCAGCAAGAAGTCTTCGCAAAGCTGGTTTGCCGCCATCGCTGAAGCCATGGGCAAGGTGTATGGCGCCAAAACGGCCGAAGTGGTTGGGCTGTCGGAGAAAGTCAGCAACGTTGCTGACCAGCAATCCGCCCTGAGTGAAAAGGCCAAAGGCGTCGACAGCAAGGATGAAAAAGGCAACAAAGACATCGAAAACGAGAAGCAAAAGCTGGCTGCGGAGATGACCAAGGCGCAGACTGAGCTGCAAGGCGCCGCGCAAGAGATGAAGCTGATCAGCGAAACGGTTTCGACGATGTTGAAATCTATCGGCGAAGCCCTGTCTGGCATGGCACGTAAGCAATAAGCGAATAGCCCGGCCAAAGCAGGCAGACCTTGTCAGGGTCTGCCTGCTTTTTTTATGGTTGCTGCACCCGACCCTGCGCGAAGCAGGCCTACGATGGTCGGTCTCCCTAGGAAGTCTTTTTATGAAACACCTGCTTGCCTGGCTGACCGCGCTGATGCTGATCAGCCCTTCGGCCCACGCCTTCGTCATCGATTTCAATGAGAAGTGGCTGATTGACGACGCCTATAACCGGGCCATGGAGAACGCCAAGGAAAACATGAGGCCGAGCAAGGGGCGCCGCAGCGGGGGCGACCCCAACTTCAAGACGGACGTGCTGTACACCGGCCCTCAGACCATGGCCGGCGACGAGTTGCTGAACGACCGGACTGTGTGGCGCCTGGCGGGCCACTTCCCGCAGCCGCAGCGCAAGCAGGCGGCGGCGATGTTCACGCAGATTATTTCGTCGTTCAACGGCAGCGTGGAAAAGCTCTACGGCGTGCCCAAGGAAAACGTGGCCACCGGCATGGTGGCACTGCTGGCGGGCGGCTACGCGGCCTATTACAACAAGCCTTTTCCAGAGCGGTTTGTGAAACCCACGGTGGAACAGGTGGGCGACTTCTTGCGCAAGAAGCCGGAGCTGTTTGACGGCAAGACCGAGTCGAAAGTGGCGTCGTACCAGACCGGCGTGGGCGTTGGCATGCTGCTGCAGATGCTGCAGCAGGAAGCGGCCCAAAAGGGCAGCGCCGACGACGTCGCCAAGCTGAAGCAGGCTGGCGCCTCTGTGTTCCGCGCGGTACTGGGCGTGGCGCCCGAGGACGTGGACTTCACTGCCGCGGGCCTGAAGTTCCGCTGAGCGCGCTCAGCGGGCAGATGTGATGAACGGGATGAAAACCAAGCAAGCTGTTGGCCGCGCCGTCGGCCTTGCGCAGCAGCAGCTTGTGTTGCCGGTCATAGGCCGGCAGAGACGGGGTTGGGCTTTGCCCGGCACAGGGGCTGGCACGCGCCCCGCAATGAGACACCCACTGACACCCAAGAGAGGATCCACGCCCATGAGCTATTGCCTACCGACCCGTGTTCGTGCCCGCGCCGCGTGGCTGCTGTGCGCCGCGGCGGCGCTGATGTCGCCCGCCGCGCACGCGATTGACTGGAGCACGGGCGACTGGGGCGGCTACAGCCCCGATGGCCTGAACGACTTGGCGCAAAGCCAGATGAGCTACCGCGCGGTCAAGCAGATGCAGGAGCTCACCTGGGGGCGCGGCAAGGGCGGCGGGGGCAAGGCGGCGCCCAAGCGTTCGGTGCTGGATGCGTCCAACGTGTTTGTGTCTGGCGACCGGTTCAACGACGTGCGCGGCATTGAACAGCTGGCCGCGCAGGATGGCAGCATGGCGGGCGATTACTTCCGGCGCAAGGGCTTCTATCACAAGATGATCTGGAACTTCGACCAGAACGTGCAGCGCCTGTACGGCGTGCCGCCCAGCAACCTGGCCACGGGCATGACGGCGCTGCTGGCGGGGGGCTATGCGGCGTACTACGGCAAGACCTTTCCCGACGCGTGGGTCAAGCCGCTGTACCGGCAGGCCGAAAAGCTGATGACGGACAACCCACGGGTGCAAAGCGCCCGGCTCCGCGACAAGCCGGTCATGTACCAGCTGATGGTGGGCGTGGGCATGGAGTTGCAACTGGTGCAGCTCGAACTGCAGAAGAACCCCAACCCGGCGATGCAACGGCGCCTGCGCGAGGCGGGTGCCCAGGTGCTGCGCACCGTATTCGACGCCGAGCCGGACCAGGTGCAGTTTTCGTCCAGCGGGCTGCGGGTGAAGTAAGCCGGCGCCCCGGCGCAGGGGCGGCGTTGGCGGTGGCGGTGGCGCGGATTCAGGTCGATGGATCGCGCACGCGGCGCAGGCGCTGGCGGCGGGGCAGCGCCTGCCAGTCCAGCCAGTGGGCGCGGGTCAGCCTGAACTGCGCCGCCTGCTGGCCGTTGTACGGCGCCAGGCCGGTGGGCGCAAAGCCCAGCACGCGCAGGCAGTGGGCGGCGGAACGGTTGGCCGGGTCGCAATAGCCAAACACCTGCGCGCGCGCCGGGTCGGCAAAGGCGCGCTGCAGCAGCCAGTCGCCCCCATCCAGCGCCAGCGAACCGCCCCAGGCATCGGGCGTCAGGCGCGCGCCGATCTCGATCTGCGCCTCGTCGTTGATCACCTGCACCAGGCTGAACCAGCCGCAAAAGCGCCATTGCGGGGCCAGCACCATGGCCAGCAGTTCGTCGCCGATGTCGCCATCGGCGTGCGCGGCGCGCGCTTCGGCCACCACATCGGCTTCGGGCGGCACGGCGCGTTCGGCGCACCAGATGCCGCGCCCTTCGTACTGGCGGTAAAACGCCCGCAGGCTGGCGATGAAGCGGCTGGCGGTCAGGGTGTCGTCCAGCGCCAGGTCGTCCACCAGCTGCGCGCGCACGCGTGGGTCGGCGTGCATGCGGGTCAGCGCGTCCAGGTCGTAGGCGGCGAATTCGCGCAGGCGCAGGCGCGCGCTGGCCTGCCATGGCGCGGCGGGCGTCGGCAGGGGCGGTACGAAGGCGGGCGGGGTGTGCATCACCGCAGGCACTTTAGGCAGATGCCACGGTTTGCGCCAGATGGGATGCTTACCAGGGGGTGTCTGCTTCAAATAAGATAGCTGCTGGCGCCCGGCTGCAGGGCGCCACAGGCCTAAATGACCCCTAAAAATGGCGGTAACCGGCCTGGCGCCGGCGCGCCGCGCCCTGCCGGTATCATCAGGGCACGCTTTTGCCCCGCGGTGGTCTGAACCGGCCACCGCCCCATGCCATGAACCAGGACCCCGTTGCCGATCCGGCGGATCGCCCGATGATGCCGCCCGAGCCCGATTCGGGCATGGGCGCGCTGCGCTGGGTGATCACCGGCATTGCGCTGGTGCTGCTGGTGGTGGGCGCCTGGCGCGGGTATACGTGGTTCATTGACGACGTGGCCAAGCGCCGCGCCGTGGCCGAAGGCGCCGCCCCCGCGCTGCAGGCCCCGCCCGACACCCAGGCCCCGCCCGAGCCAGGTATGCCCGCCATGCCGCCGCCGCGCACGGTGCAGCCGCCGGCCCCGCAGCCCGCAGCGCCCGCTGGCCCTTCGGTGGCTGGCCTGGAAGGCGTGAACAAGTGCGTGGTGGACGGCCAGGTGACCTACACCAACGCCGCCTGCCCGCCCGGCGCCACGCCAGAGCCGCCCAACGTGGCGCAAACCGACGTGACCGGCACCCACGCGCCCGCCGCCCCCGGCCCGGATGGCGACCCGGGCGCCGTGCAGGTGCCCCGCCCGGCGGCGTTCAGCGCGTCGGGGGACGACCCGTCGCAGCGCACGTCGATGTGCGGCTATTGGCTGGCCGAGATCGAACGGCTGGACTTCGAGTTTCAGCAACCGCTGCCGCCGCCGGTGCTGGACCAGATATCCACCCACCTGGGCAATCTGCGCGAGCAGTTCGCGCAGGCCAAATGCGGCCCGCCGCCCAAGCCACGCGCCGATGCGGCCAAGGCCGCCGCCAAAGCCGCGCCCGCCAGGCCGGCGCGCGTGGTGGAAGAACGCAGCAGCGATTGAGCTGGCGGCGCGGGCGCGTTGCCGGCCCGGCCCGCTTTTCCTTCAGACCATGCGCCTGACCATGCGGTCAGCCCGATGGCTGCGCCGCGCGGCCAAGGCCGCCCGTTTCACCAAGCGGCTGCGCGCGTTGCCTTGCCAGCCCGGCGCGCACGCGATGCTCTGGGGGGATGGCCTGTGCGGCACGGCCCCGACCGGGTGCCGCGTAGGTGGGGCGCATTTGCTATTTAAAAAGTAGCTGCCCACGCAGGTGGTTATTGCGCAATCATTGAATTTGGTGCTGAAACTGCGCCGCCCAAGCTGCAAGCCCACCGGCGCCACGGGGCGCTTGGCCTGGGTGCGGTGGCATCGATCCCGCCAGAAAAAAACCCCGGCTGAGCACCGTCAAAGCGGGCCAAGCCAGGGTCTGCAAGGGCGGCGAATGGCCGCCTTCTGAGGAAAGAGAAATGCCGCGATCAGCACTGCCAATGCCCGTGGGCGCTGGCAGTGCGGTGCGCCGCGGCCGGCGCGATCAGGTCACGGCCGCGTCGTGCCGGAGGACGACGGGTAGGCGCCGCCCGATGGCGATCCGGCAGCGGGGGCGCTGCTTTTGGCGCCGGGCGTGGCCGGCTCAAAGCCCGGGGGCAAGCGGGTGCTGCCGGCGCCTGGGCCGCCACGGGTTGCAGGCGTGCCGGTCGATGAGCCGGCGCTTGTCCCCGTGGGCGGGGCGGCGGTGCCCCGCTGCGTGCCGATGCCCGCGGCCGGTGCCGTGGCGCTGGCTGCGCGGCTGGGCGCAGTGTCCGTGGTCGTGCTGATCTGGGCCAGGCCGGGCAGGCTCCAGGACAGGGCGGTGGTCATCAGCAAAGCGGCAGGAACGCTGCGCAGGTTGCGTTGAGGCATGAACGGGTACCTTTCGGTGATTGAACACAGCCCGGAGTCTGGCGGCCAATCGCGTTACATGACGGGCGAAGATGTTGGCGTTGTAACGATGTGAATGCACACTGACATTACAAAATCGGAAGCAACTTCAAGGCGCTGTGAACGGCCTGCGAAGCGCTGGTGCCGTCGGCGGCCGGGGTGCTCAGCAAGCCGGCTGCGGTGGTGGCGCGGGCCAACCCCTGCGGTCTTCGCGCAACGCCCCGCCAGGCGCTGCCCCACCCGTGGTTGGCGAAAAACGGCTCAGCGCAGTAAAATGCGCAGTTACCTTCGCGGGCGCCCCTGGCGCGGCCAGGGTGCGAAAACGGTGTGGCAGGGCGCTTGACAGCGGCGCAACCGTGGGCTGGATCGGGTGGTTTGATGGGGGTAGGGTCAGACGGCCGACAGCGATGGCATTCAAAACAACATGGACCGCATGCCAACGGCCGGTCCAGGCGCTTGAAGCCGCAACAACACCCGCCAGACCGGACCGCAGCCGCCGTGGCCGTTCCGTTGCGCGACGACCTTCATGCATTTTCAAGCGGGTATCCACCGTTGGCGACGGCCGGCAGTGGGCACTTGCCCACCTGGCGGCGCTGGCGACCTGCCTGGGTAGCGAAAAGGCAGCGGGCGAAAGGCGATGGCCTGGCGACAGCGCGCAAACGGCGTGCGGCATGGCCTGAAATCACCCCAATGCGTGGCGCCGGCAAAGCGCAGGCGCCCGGTGGACGCACCCAATGAGATTACTGCAAGGAGCCGCATGGCCAAGGAAGAACTGATCGAGATGCAGGGCATCGTCAACGAAGTGTTGCCCGACACACGCTTTCGCGTGACGCTGGACAACGGCCACGAGCTGGTGGCGTATTCGGCCGGCAAGATGAAGAAGAACCACATCCGCATCCTGGCGGGTGACCGCGTGACGCTGGAGCTGTCGCCCTACGATTTGACCAAGGGCCGCATCAGCTTCCGTCACCTGGAACGCCGCACCGACGGCGGTGGCCCGCGCCCGCAACGCCGCCGTTGATCGGCCGCTGATCGGCCATCACCACATGGCCGACGCGCGGACAGCGCTCTGCACTGCACCGCGACGCCCTGGCGGGGCACGGCGATTGGGCCAAGCTGTTTTTTTTAAGTCATATCGGCCTGTAGCGCCCGCCAGATGGGCGCAGGCAGCTATCAAATTTGATTGAATGGCCGTGAGCGGTGAGCCGTGAGCCGTGAGCCTCGGGGCCACCAGCCCCCTCGGCCTCTCAGGCCGGTTTGGCGCGTTGGGCCCGCCGCTCGCGCACCGCCTGCGCCAGCCCATCCAGCACCGGCACCGTTTGCGCAAAGCTGATGCACGCGTCGGTCACCGACACGCCGTGCTGCAGCGGCTGGCCCGGCACGATGTCCTGGCGGCCTTCTTCCAGGTGGCTTTCGATCATCACGCCCATGATGCGGCTGTCGCCCGCCGCCACCTGCGCGGCCACGTCTTCGGCCACCACGATCTGGCGCGCGTGCTGCTTGCTGCTGTTGGCGTGCGACAGATCGATCATCACCTGTTCGCGCAGGCCCGCCTTTTGCAGCAGCGCGCAGGCGGCGTCAACGTCCGACTTGGCGTAGTTGGGCACCTTGCCGCCACGCAGGATGACGTGGCAGTCGGGGTTGCCACGCGTGTCAAAAATGGCGGCCTGGCCCATCTTGGTCAGGCCCAGAAACGCGTGCGGCGCCTCGGCAGCCAGAATCGCATCGGCCGCCACCTTCACGCCGCCGTCGGTGCCGTTCTTGAAGCCCACCGGGCAACTCAGGCCACTGGCCAGCTGGCGGTGGCTTTGGCTTTCGGTGGTGCGCGCGCCAATCGCGCCCCAGCTGACCAGGTCGGTGACGAACTGGGGGCTCAGCAAATCCAGAAACTCGCAGCCCACCGGCAGGCCCAGCGCGCTCACGTCGAGCAGCAGGCGGCGCGCCATCTGCAGGCCTTCGTTGATGGCGTAGCTGCCGTCCATGTGCGGGTCGTTGATGTAGCCCTTCCAGCCCACCGTGGTGCGGGGCTTTTCAAAGTACACGCGCATCACGGTCAGCAGCTCGCCCGCGTGGCGCTGCGCCTCGGTGCGCAGGCGGCGCGCGTAGTCCATCGCCTGGTCGTGGTCGTGGATGGAGCACGGCCCCACCACCACCACCAGCCGGTCGTCCTGTCCATGCAGCACGCGCGAAATGGCGTGGCGGCTGGCCTCGACCAGATCCAGCGCGGCTTCGGGCGCGGGCTGCCATTCCTTCAGGATGGCGGGGGTCAGCAGCGGGCGCACCGCGCGAATGCGGCGGCCATCGGTGCGGGTGGTGTCCAGGGTGTCGAGGGCGTCTTGGGAAGGCATGGCGGAATTATCGGTGTTTTAGGGCGATAGCGCCCGTCTAGCGGGCGCAGACAGCTATCAAATTTGATTTTCTGGCCTAGGCGACCGAGCGCGGGGCTTCAAATTGCTGGAGCGTGGAGAAAAGCTGTTCCACTTTGTTCGCGTCGAAAACGCCGTTGGGCCCCTGTGCGTGGATGTCTGTGAAAGGCGACTCATACAGGCGGTGGGCCGGCATGGCGCCGTGCTCAGTCAGGTGCTCAATGATTTCGCCGATGAACTGCAACTGGTTGGCCGTCGCTGTGCCGCCCGCGATCAAGTGCGCGAATGCCTGGGCCGCAGCTTCGCGGTCCAACCCGACCAACGACCGAACAAAGGCGTGCAGACTGACATGCAGCTCGCGGGCACGTGCCATGTTCGCATCGGTGCCCCCGGCTTCATGCAGCATGGCCTTCAGCTCGGCCAGGTCCACCTCGGTCAAAGGCTGGTTGCGCCGCAGCTTGTGCAGTGCCAATCGATCTTCGTGGGCGCGCAGGAAAACCTTGGCCTTGGCACGAAACCGGTCGAAGTCCACCGCGCTGGCGACCAGCGGCAGAACCACTTCCGTGGGCTCGCCCAGCGCATCTTCGAAGTCGGTATAGACCACCTTGCGGGCGGCTTTCTCGATCAGCTTGATCAGGGCGCGCAGCTTGCGCCGCGCCTGCTCCAGCATGGGCAAGGTTACGTCCTGCCACCATGCCTCGCCCGCGATGGCGTCGATCAGCAGCAGGTGCTCGCGCACGCTGGGCACGTTGGCCAGGTGCAGCAGGCCGTTCGCCAGTTGCTGCACGCGAGCCTGCAGGCGGCTCAGGGCAGGTTCCTGGCGCAACAGTGCAAGCTGGGTGCCCAGCATCAGCGCGTCGAAGCGCTTGGCGTCCTCGTCGTCGTCGCGCACGCTGGTGGGCAGGCCTGACAGGTGTTCCGACACCTCGGCCAGCTGCTCCGCCGTCGGCTGTTTCCATGCCTCGGCCTGCGCCCAGGTTTCCACCCAGCGGCGCTGCGGACGCACCACGAAGTTGGCCAGCGGCATGCCTTGCACCATGCGCTGCAGCAGGGCGGCAATGTCGCCGCGAATGCGCGCCTCGGTCAATACCAGTGGTGGTGGCTCAGCCTCGGCCACGCCGCTCTGGGTCGTCAGGCGTTGATCCAGCAGGCCCAGCAACTCAAGCCGGGCGTTGAACAGGCGCTGCGACAGTGGCTGCGCCAGCGAGCCGTCGCTGCCTTCCAGGTTCTGGCTGAAGAATTCCAGGTTCTGGCAGAAATCGAAGATAAAGAAATCCTGCTTGTCCTGGTCCGGCCCGTACAGGTCTTTGCACAGGCGCGTGCCACGCCCCACCATCTGCCAGAACTTGGCCTTGGAACGCACGATCTTGAAGAACACCAGGTTCACCACCTCGGGCACGTCGATGCCGGTGTCCAGCATGTCCACCGAGATGGCAATGTGCGGCGCGCGATCCTTTTGCGAAAAATCGTCGATGAGCGATTGCGCGTATTCCGTCTTGAAGGTGATGACGCGCGCGTACTCGCCTCGGTACTGCGGATAGTTGACGTTGAACCGCTCGGCGATGAATTCGGCGTGTGCCTGGTTCTTGGCGAAGACGATGGTCTTGCCGGGGCGGTCGCCACCCCCCACCTTGTGGCCGCGCTCCATCAACAGGGCCAGCATCTTGTCCACTGTGTCGGTGTTGAACAGCCACTGGTTCACCGCCTCGGCGCCCACGGCGTCGGGCGCTTCGCCACCCTCATCGTCCCATTCCAGCGCGTCCCACTGGTCCTTTTCGTCCTCACTCAGATCGTCGTAGCGAATGCCCTCGCGCTGGAACCGCAGCGGCACCGAGATGGCGCGCGGTGGCGTCAGGTAACCCTCGGCGATCGCATCATCCAGCCCGTAAGCGTCGGTGGGCACGCCGCTTTCCAGGCCGAACAGGCTGTAGGTGTTGCGGTCGATCTCGTCCTTGGGCGTGGCCGTCAGGCCCACCAGCAAGGCGTCAAAGTAGCTGAAGATGGCGCGGTACTTCTGGTAGATGGAGCGGTGCGCCTCATCCACCACGATCAGGTCGAAGTGGCCCACGCCGAAACGCCGCTTTCCACCGCCCGCCCCTTCGTTGATGAGCCCCATCATCGTGGGGTAGGTGCTGAGGCACACCCGCCCGTCGGTGACGCGGTCGGTCACCAGGTTGACCGGCGGGGCGTCGGGCAGGTGGGCTTTGAAGGCGTTGACGGCCTGGTTCACCAGCGCCACGCGGTCGGCCAGGAACAGCACACGCTTGACCCAGCCCGCGCGTATCAGCAAGTCCACCAGCGCAATCACCGTGCGCGTCTTGCCCGCACCAGTGGCCATCACCACCAGCGCCTTGCGGTGCTGGTCGCGTTCGAAGGTTTCGGCAATGCGGCGGATGGCGCGCTGCTGGTAGTGGCGCTCTACGATGCCCGCCGCAATGGGCAAGCTGGCCAGCGGCTTGCGGCGGGTGCGGCGCTGGGCCATCAGCGCCAGCTCATCCAGCGTGTGAAAACCCTGCACCGGGCGCGGCGGGCTGGTGGTGTCGTCCCACATCCAGTGCTCGTAGCCGTTGGTGCCATAGATCACCGGGCGATGGCCCGTGCTCTTTTCCAGGCAGTCGGCGTACAGGCGGGCTTGCTGCTCGCCCTCTTGGGCGCTGCGCCGGGTGCGCTTGGCTTCCACGATGGCCAGCGGAACCTCGCCGTTCCACAGCACATAGTCCACCCAGCCTTTGCCGTCGGTGTTGGGCATGCCCTGCACCTCAAACTCGCGGTCACGCGGCTGGTCCAGCGCCCAGCCAGCTTCTTTCAGCAGCAGGTCAATGAACAGGTCGCGCGTGGCGGCCTCGTTGTAGTCGTGGGCGGCGGTCGGCTGTGCGGCATTGGCGGCCTTGGCGGCGGCAATTTCGGCACGGTAGCGGGCCAGCTCGGCATCCAGTTCAGCGTGGCGGGCGGCGGCTTCGCGCAGGGCGGCATCGCGCTCGGCCAGCGCCTGGGCCTGCTTGGCGAGGGCTTCTTGTGCGGCGGCCTGCGCGGCACGGTTGGCCGCTTGCGCCTGAGGCGCGTCGATAGTGGCGGGGCGAGGCAGCAGCTCTGCGCGAAATTGCAGGCCCGCCGCAGGCCGGTCGCTCACGCGGCGTGCATAGTGCTGCGCCAGCCAGAAGGCCACATGGAACAGCTCGCGCAGCGCGGCCAGCGCGTCCTGCGGTGGCACTGGCCGGGCGTGGTGCACGGCCTGGTTGCCCAGGCGGCGGATCACGTCCATCTTGGCGTGGATCGCCGGGCCGACCAGTTGCTGAAAGCCGGCGTCGAACAGAAAGGCCGATAAATCCGTCTTGTACGGCACGCGCAGGCTGCCGCCCTGCCCGCCTTCGGCCTGAAACAGCCAGGCCACGGACAGCTCCAGCGTGCGCCGGGCGTAAAAGCAGGCGGTGCGCGGCTCGCTCAGCGCTGCAGCTTCGGCGCGGCGGGCTTCGGCCAGCAGGTCGGGCCAGTCGGGTTGCAGAAAGCTGAAGTTGGATGCTGAGTTGCTCACGGGGCTCCCTCATTGACCTAACCGATGCAGGTCTATCTAAAGATCTTCTAAAGCTTGAAAGGCGTTGCGAATGCGTGGCAGGGCTTTATAAGCCGTTGTTTTTCAATGCCTTCAACGTTCATGTCAACGCTTCCATGCAAAAGAAATCGTCCTGGTGGCTTTGGCGGTGGTGGCGCGGGTTGATCGTCTTCCACCGCACATCCGGCCAGGCACAAAAGCCGGTGCAGTACCCAAACACCAGCCAGCCCTGCGTTCCAGGCGTTGGCCTTCGGGTTCAAGCAAACATGGGTGCAACTGGGCGGAAAAAGTGGGCATTACGGCGCCCCCAGCGTCGACATCACATGCCCCTGGTGCAGCCGGAACACCTGCGTCATCTTGTCCAGCACGGCGCGCTCGGCATCGTCTGGCTTGTTGTCGTTTTCAATGCGCGCACGCACCTTGTCCCAGGCCGGCAAAAGGGCTTGGGCCATGGTTTTCAACTCCATCAGCGTCTCCTTGACGGCAAAGCCGCAGTCCTGGCAGAAAGCTTCCCAGGAATGCAGGCCCACGGCGTCGAAGCTTTCCTCGTCGCCAATGAACAAAGCCAATCCCGTGTCGCCATAGGCGCGCACGCAAACCAAATCGTAGAACGGTGCCAGCCGGTAGCCGGGCCGCCCGCCGTCGATCAGCACAGACAGGTTCTTCGCGTGGGCGTCGGCATTGCCCACAAGATAGTTGAACATCACCCAGCGCTGAAACGCCAGCATGTCGCTACCGCGCACGCCCAGTGCGCGCAAGGCGTGCGCCAGCTTCGCCAGGCTGACCAGCGCGCCACTGCGCTCGTATTTCCAGGCCGACCCGTGCCCCAGCAACTGGCAGCCATCGATCTGGTGCAGGCTCACGATGTCGCCATGCGCCGGCACTTCGCGGTCGTAGCGCTCGATCACGTAGGCGGCTTCGGGCACGCGCAGCAGCCACACCTGGGGCACGGGCAGCTTCAGTGCGCGCGCCAGCCGCATGCAGGCGAATTCGTTGATGGCACTGGGCGCATAGCGCGCCTGGCGCGTGTCCGGCTTCAGGATGTGCGTGGTGGGCGACTGCCCCACGCTGTCCCAAAGCCGCCTGGTGCGGCTGTCAAAGCGCAAACCCACCTTGTCCTGCGCCCCGGCCAGTGACATGGTGGCCTGCGCATTGGCCACCAGCAGCGGCACCTGTTCGCGCTGCGCGATGCGCTGGCTGAGGGCCGCGTAGGGCAGCGCTTCATAGGTCTGCTGCTGGGCCCGCATCTGGTCTTCGGGCAGCAGGCTCAGCACGCCCGGCAGTTCCCGGCCCAGCGCGCCCAGCACATCGAACGGCGAAGCATCGCGCAGCCGAATGGCGGCCAGCACATCTTCCAGCACCTGGCCTTCGGGCAGCAGGTTGTCAAAGAAGTTGCGCACCAGCACGCCCTTGAAGCGCTGCGGCGACAGCGCAAACTGCGGCGCCAGCACATAGCCGCCCGGCTGCGCCAGCCATTGCGGGTCGTATTCGAAGAAGAATTCGCCCGCCTCATGGCCAAACCAGCCCATCGGCCGCGCGTTGGCCCAGACGCGCAGGCGGATCATGCCGGGCCCGGCCCCGCGCCCACGGCAAGCACCTGGGCGGGCGGCGGCTCGTCCGACCAGCCCTGCGCCTGCAAGCCCAGGCCCAGGCCGCGCATCAGCAGCAGCAGCTTGCCCAAGGAACAGCGCGCGGGGTCGCTTTCCGCATCGCGGATGAACGAGGTGCTGACATTGCACACCGCCGCCGCCTGCTCGCGCGACAGCTTCTGGCGCTTGCGCTCGGCCAGCAACTGTGCCGCCAGGACGGGAAGAGACTCGGTGGTGAGCTGCATAAAAGTGTCCTTGAAAGGACATTCTGGAGGCTTATACGCCCTAAGTCCAGCAAATTGCTCTTTGGGGAACAGAAATCTTGTCATATACCGTGGCGCCCTGCCGTCACCGCGCAGCGCTTTGACTGGGCGCTCTTATAGGAGCAAATTCATGGAAAACCAGGCGAAATTCCAAGAATTTGACCCCGCCAGATCAAAATTCACGAAGATGCCTGACTGGTCGCCAGCTGGCCAGGGGCCCAAGCCCGCACCATGTCGATGAGCGTTTGCAGGGAAATCATTTCATTCCTGCGCGTGCGCTCATAGGCGCTGTCGTGCGAAGCCGTCTTGGTTTGCTCGAACGTCATGTCGCGGCAGTAACGGACGGCCCAGTCCAAGCTTTCCACCATCGCCGGGGTGAGTTTGCTGAAGTCTGCATCGCGGAGGGCCGTGAGCGTATTGCCTTGGCGGCGCAGGGCACAGCGCAGGGCTTCATCGTCAAAGTCACTCAGCAGACGCTCGCCATTCAGCACCCGCGTGGCGTCATAGGCGGCCTGCGGCACAGGGCCGTGGGGCAAAGCGCAATAGCTTTCGTTGTAGATCAGGCGCTCGTGGTGCCGCAGGTGGCACATATCACCGAAGTAGACCGCCTTGAGGGACTTGTAGTGATCGCCCGCAGGCATGCGTCTGACCACGTAGATCAGGGCTTCCAGGCCAATGTCGGCTTCGAGTTGCTGCAACGCTTCTGCGGATTGAACGGTGCCCTGCCCGATGGCGCGCTGGCTGTGCGCCGTTGGCACCAGTTCGCCACGGAATGCACGCTGCTGAAGCGAGGCAAACAGCGCATCCAGCGCGGCCAGGGCGCGGCGGTGGGTGGCTTTGAGGGCTTCGATGGAGGCGATGCGGGTGGCGAAGGTTTGTTGGAGAGGGAGGGGCGGGACCGTGACAGGCATTTCGCGAATTGGTCCTTGAAACAAGTTAGCCTGACTCGAAGCGTTTGCCCTACGAATCATGTACTCGTTCATCGCAGGTGTACGTAGGTAGTACTCCAAGAACTTCGTGAAAACAAAATTTGTTTTGGGTCGAATCATTGCAACGCTGCGAACCAACGAAAACGGTTCATCTGTTTCAACTGACGCTACTCGGCCAATACTGCCGGAGCAAGAAATCAGAACATCACCTCGCACTGGGTTGCAGCGCTTCTTTATTCGCTCGTGCTCCACCTGCCCTACGAAATCAACGTTATGAAAATCTATATAACCGTCCCGAACATTGCGAGCAGACAAAAGCTTGATTCCCTGAGACTCTCGCTTGGGAGTCAAATGCTCGCCGTCTGTGACTTGCTCCGCTAACTGTTCTACTTTCAGCGTTTCCCAATTCATTGGGTTATTAACCGGGTCTCCAAACATATCGAGAAAGAGGGACTGGGTGAGGCTGTCGAGCAGGGCCAGGGCGGTGCGGCGTTGGGTTCGGAGGGTTTCGGCTTGGTCGAGGATGGCGGCGATGCGGCGTTGTTCTTCCAGC
>JAGOEM010000055.1 GCA_017997715.1 Ottowia sp. | reverse complement strand
GCGTGGCACGCCAGCGCCACGGCCGCCACAGCATCAGCAGCAACAGGGCCGAAAAGCCCACGCGCCCACCGGGTCCAGCCCGCTGACCGAATGGCCCAGCGGCAACAGCAGCCCCAGGCCGGCGATGGCCAGCAGCACCCAGACAAAGTCCAGCGGCCGGCGTGACGACAGAATCGCCACCGCCAGCGGCCCTGAAAATTCGATCGCCACCGCCACGCCAAAAGGCAGCGTGCGCAGCGACATATAGAACGCCAGGTTCATCCCCCCCAGCGCCACGCCGTACCAGGCGATGGTGCGCAGCTCAAACCGCGTGGCACGCCAGCGCCACGGCCGCCACAGCATCAGCAGCAACAGGGCCGAAAAGCCCACGCGCACCGCCGTCGTGCCCTGCGCGCCCACCACCGGAAAAAGCGCCTGCTTGGCCCAGGACGTGCCCAAGCCCAAGAACGTGACCGAGCCGAACACGGCCAGCAGGGGAATCAGCGAGGCGGTAGATGAACGAGCGAGTGGCGTGGGCGTGGGCGTGGACGTGGACGTGGACGAGGCAACGGACGACATGGCGAGAATGTATTGCGCTACGCTGCGTGTTTCCGCTCGATTTCAGCACCATGGACGCAACTTTCGCTCAGGCCGCACGCGCGGGTGCCGCCCCGCCGCTGGACGATTTCGACCTGGCCATCCTCGACATCCTGCAGCGTGACAACACCGTGCCGCAGCGCGAGATTGCACGCGCGGTGCACCTGTCGGCCCCGGCCGTGCAGCGGCGCATTCAGCGCCTGCGCAAAAGCGGCGTGATCCGCACCGAGGCCGCCGTGCTTGACGCCAGCCTGCTGGGCCGCCCGCTGACGCTGCTGGTCGAAGTGCACGTGCACGACGAACATCCGCAGCGCACCGCCGGCC
Organism: Ottowia sp.; assembly: GCA_017997715.1. Taxonomy (GTDB): domain Bacteria; phylum Pseudomonadota; class Gammaproteobacteria; order Burkholderiales; family Burkholderiaceae_C; genus Ottowia. The sequence continues at coordinate 17,270 of JAGOEM010000055.1, read as the reverse complement.
TGCGCCAGCGCATCGCCGACGAACCGGCGGTGCAACAGTGCTACGCCATCACCGGCGAAGCGGACTACCTGCTGGTGATCACCGCCGCCACCATGGCCGACTACCAGGCGCTGACCGCGCACCTGTTTGGTGGCGACGACAACGTGCGCCGCTTTCGTACCTCGGTGGCGCTGGGTTGCCTCAAGCTGGGGCTACAGGTGCCCATCTTGAATATCGGCCAAACAGCCTTGCAGCGCCCGACTGGTGGGCGCTGACAGCTATTGAATCTGTAGTATTCACACCATCTGCTGAGCGCAGCATTTGCCGGCCACATCGCCAGCACTGAAGCCACCCCGGCGCTACAGCCAGCGCGCCAGCTCGGCCACGTCTTCGGCAAACAGCTGGCCCTTTTCGGCCTGCGCTACGCGGCCGTCCTTGCCGCGCACCACCGTCACCGGCAGGCCATCGGGCTTGGGATAGGCGCGCGCCAAGTCGGGGCTGAGCCAGACCGCCGGAAAGGTGTAGCCGCGTTTCTGCAGATAGGCCCGCGCGTCCTCGGCCTTCTGGTCGATCGACAGTGCCAGCACCTGCAGGCCGCGCCCCGACTGGGCGGCCCACAGCTTTTGCATCTCTGGGCTTTGCAGCGCGCAAAACGGGCACCAGCTGGCCCACCAGTACAGCACCACCGGGCGGCCCTCGGCCTGCTGCGGGTCAAACTGGCCGCCGCCGATCAAGGGCGCGGCCACCAAGGGCAGCGGTGCGCCAACGGCCGGCAGAGGCAGTGGCGCTTTCTGCGCGTGGCCTGAAGCGCTTGCCCCGGCCAATGAAAGCGCCGGCAGCCAGGACAGCAGCGCACGCCGTGAAAGGGTCATGGGGGTTCTTCCGTCTGTCGCCAAATCAATGCCGCCATGCTAGCGCTGGATGCGGACAGCGCCTGCGCGCCACGCAGGTGCGCAGGCGTGCTGGGCATCCAATCGGCGCACCGTCGCGCCCACACTGTTTCATATAAAAACACCCTGCAGCGCCCTATCTACGCGCGCAAGCAGCTATGGTTTTTGATGTTGAAGCGGAAAGGCCGTGGCGTCTGAGGTCACCTTGCCACGCGCCTGCAGACTGTGGCCCTGAAAGGGATAATCCCCCGATGGGCGAGCGCGTCATTCCCTTGGTCGATCACCGCACGGCAGCGCTGGCGGTGCCTTCGGCCGTGCCCGCCGCAGCCACTGTGCCCACGGGCACGCTGCTGGATGCGCGCGGGCGCCCGCTGCGCGACTTGCGCATCAGCGTCACCGACCGGTGCAACTTCCGCTGCAGCTATTGCATGCCCAAGGAAGTGTTCGACACCAACTACCACTACCTGCCGCACAGCGCGCTGCTGTCGTTTGAAGAGATCACGCGCCTGACCAGCCGCTTTGTCGCGCAGGGCGTGCACAAGCTGCGGCTGACGGGCGGCGAACCGCTGCTGCGCAAGGGTTTCGAAACGCTGGTCGAGCAACTGGCCACGCTGCGCACGCCCACGGGCCAGGCGCTGGACATCACGCTGACGACCAACGGATCGCTGCTGGCGCGCAAGGCCGCGGCGCTGAAAGCCGCCGGGCTGCAGCGCGTCACCGTCAGCCTGGACGGGCTGGACGACGCGGTGTTCCGCGACATGAACGATGTGGACTTTCCGGTGGCCAGCGTGCTGTCGGGCATCGACGCGGCGCGCGCCGCCGGGCTGGGGCCGATCAAGGTCAACATGGTGGTCAAGCGCGGCACCAACGACGCGCAGATCCTGCCCATGGCGCGGCACTTTCGCGGCACTGGCGTGGTGTTGCGCTTCATCGAATTCATGGACGTGGGCGCCACCAACGGCTGGCGCATGGACGAGGTGCTGCCGTCCGACCAGGTGCTGGCGCTGGTGCAGCGCGAATTCGCCCTGGTGCCCCTGCCCGCCAGCCAAAGCGGCGAAACCGCGCAGCGCTGGGGCTACGCCGGCGCCAACGGCCAGCACGACCCGGCGCTGGGCGAAGTGGGCTTCATCAGCAGCGTGACGCACGCCTTCTGCGGCGATTGCAACCGCGCCCGCCTGTCGATGGACGGCAAGCTGTTCCTGTGCCTGTTCGCCAGCCAGGGCTACGACCTGCGCACGCTGCTGCGCAGCGGCAGCGATGACGCCGCCATCGACGCCGCGCTGGCCGCCATCTGGCAAGGCCGCAGCGACCGCTACAGCGAACTGCGCGCCAGCCTGCCGGCCGAGCGCGGCCAGGGCGGCCCCAAGCGGGTGGAAATGAGCTACATCGGCGGCTGAAGCGCACGCGCGGCAGCGGCCCCGCACCTTGCCAAACCGCACCTTCGCCCCCACCTGTTCGGATTCGCAGGCGCCGCCTGCAGCCGCCCACGAAGGACCGCCATGACCGACTCGACCACCCCGCCACTGATCGTCGGCGCCCAGCCCATCGGCAACCAGCTGCCGGGCATCGACCCGTTCATCTTTGGCGTGTACCACCAAGACAACTACCCCGCCGGCAACGGCCAGTTGGGGCCAGACGCCGCGCTGCTGCAGGGCCGCGACATCGGCATGGATTTCAGCAGCCAGGACGGCTGGAGCATGTACCACGGCGACGCCGTGCCCGGCTTTCCCGCGCACCCGCACCGCGGCTTTGAAACCGTGACCATCGTGCGCCAGGGCCTGGTCGACCACGCCGATTCGCTGGGCGCCACCGCGCGCTACGGCCAGGGCGATGTGCAATGGCTGACCACCGGCAGCGGCGTGCAGCACGGCGAGATGTTTCCCCTGGTGCATGAGGACAAGGACAACACGCTCGATCTGTTCCAGCTGTGGCTGAACCTGCCCGCCAAACGCAAGATGGCGCCGCCCGACTTCACCATGTTCTGGGCGCAGGACATCCCGCGCGCCGTGCACGCCGATGGCAGCGGCCCGGGCAGCGAAGTCGAAGTCATCGCCGGCGACTACCGCCCCGTGCCCACCAACGGCCAGGCGCCCGCGCCGACCACCGTCAAGGCGCTGCAGCCGCCCGCCGATTCATGGGCCAGCGAACCCGGCGCCGATGTGGCGATCTGGATCGTGCGCCTGACCCCCGGCGCCAGCCTGACGCTGCCACCCGCATCGGCCACGGCCCGCCGCGCGCTGTACCTGACCACCGGCCGCGCCCTGCGCGTGGGCGGCCACGGGTTTGATCAGCCGGTGATGGTGGAAGTGCGCGCCGACCAGCCCGCACCGCTGCACAACCCCGGCGCCGACACTATCGAAGTGCTGGTGCTGCAAGGCCAGCCGATCGGCGAGCCGGTGGCGGCGCGCGGCCCGTTCGTGATGAACAGCCAGCAAGAGCTGACGCAGGCCATCCGCGACTACCAGCGCACGGAATTCGGCGGCTGGCCCTGGCCCACGGCCGCGCACACGCACGGCACGGCAGAGCGCTTCGCTCAGCACCCGGACGGACGGGTGGAACGGCCGGCGCCCAGCGGCCCACGCTGAGGCGCGAGGCGCACGGCGCCTGGCCCAGGTCGCCGCGCGGGCCGTGGCGAACCGACCGTAGGGCCAGTGGTGCGCTTGGCCGGCGCTGCCGGTCATACCGGTTGGCTTTCAAAGGCAGAAGGCCTTCCGGGCCAGGCCAGGCCGGTCGAACGCCTGTCGCCCACCTTGCACGGTGCTTCAAAGCTTCAGCGTCCACGGCAGTCGAGGATTGACCGCGATTTCATGTCCGTCGCAGCCACTGCATCCCCAACCCCGCAAAGCCCCGGCCCTGGCCAGACAGGCCCAGTGAAGTGCGTTAGTGTTCGCCCATCGCTGCCCCTTGCAGCGCCTGTGTTGAAAGTGGACCGATGACGCTGCCTGCCGCCCCTGCCCCCGCTTATTCAGCGCCGCTGCGCCTGGCCGCCCGCCTGGGCCCGTGGCTGTCGGCCCTGGCCTTGTTGACCGCTTGCGCGCAAGCCCCCGTGAACCGCCCCACCGCCCCCGCCGCCACACAGGCCGCCCCAAGCACCGCCGCCGATCTGGCCCGCCTGCTGCCCGCCTATGAATGGGACTTGCTGGCTGTGCGCGACGGCCGCGGCCAGAACGACGCGCGCTGGCGCGTGGGCGACCGCCCGCCGCCGCGCCTGGGCTTCAAGGACGGCCGCGTGGTCGTCCACCACCTGTGCAATGTGGCCAACGCCGCCTATCAGCTGGACGGCGCGCAGATGCGCATCAGCCGGCCCGTGTCCACGCTGCGTGCCTGCGCCGAACCGGGTTTGATGACGCTGGAGCAACGCGTGCTGACGCTGCTGCCCACCGTGCAAACCGCCGAGGCCCGCGCCGCCAGCCAGGGCGCAGCCCCAAGCGATGGGCCAACCGCCGCCCCCACCGATGCACCGGCCGAAGCACCAGCCGATACACCGCAGATCCTGCTGCGTTTTGCCGATGGCACCGAATGGGATCTGGTGGGCAAACCCACGCCGCAAACGCGCTATGGCTCAGCCGGCGAACGCCAGTTTCTGGAAGTGGCGCCGCTCAAGGTGGCGTGCAACCACCCGCTGATGCGCAACACCACCTGCCTGCGCGTGCGCGATGTGCAGTACGACGCCAGCGGCCTGAAGACCTCGATGGGCGAATGGCGCATCTTCCAGGGCGGCATCGAAGGCTACGAGCACCGCGAAGGCGTGCGCAACATCCTGCGCGTGAACCGCTACAGCCTGGCCCGCAACGGCCAACTGCCCGCCGACGCGCCCAGCCACGCCTATGTGCTGGACATGGTGGTCGAAACCGCCACCACCGACTGACGGCCGCCGCCCCATTTGCGCTTGCCCGCGCGGAACCCGCGCCACCGGCCGCGCAGCCACGCCCGCGCCCTGGCCGCACATGCCCGTGCCGCCCGTCCGGTCGGTAACGCCCCCGGCGCGCTATAACCCCCGCATGAGCTCTGCCGCGCCCCATCGCCCGCCGCCATCGGCCGAACACATCGGTGCCGTGCTGCTGGCCGGTGGTCTGGGCAGCCGCATGGGCGGCGCCGACAAAGGCCTGCAGCACTTTCACGGCACGCCGCTGGCGCTGAATGCACTGTCGCGCCTGCGCGCGCAAACCCTGCCGCCGCACCGGCTGATGGTCAACGCCAACCGCAACCTGGGCGCCTATGCGGCGCTGGGCGTGCCGGTGTGGCCCGACGCGCAGCCGGATTTCGCCGGGCCGCTGGCCGGTTTTCTGGCCGGCTTTGCACACAGCGGCGGCGCCTACCTGCTGACCGTGCCGTGCGACGTGCCGCGCTTTCCGCTCTCACTTTGCGAGCGCCTGGCGCACGCCCTGCAAGCGCAGAACGCTGATATCGCCATGGCCGCCGCGCCCGAGGCAGGCGACGCTGGCCAGCCCCGCCTGCGCAGGCAACCCGTGTTCTGCCTGCTGCGCGCCGAGCTACACCACAGCCTGCAACAGTTCACCCAAGGCGGCGGCCGCAAGATCGACGCCTGGACCGCGCAGCACCACCGCGTCATCGTCCCTTTCGATCAAGCCGGCGACGACCCGCTGGCATTCGCCAACGTCAACACCCTGCAAGAGCTGCGCCAGCTGGAAGGCGCCGCGCCGCACCGGCCAGCAGGCGGCAACGACGACCCAGCGATGCCGCCCCCATGAACGCCCGCCCCACCCCCGTGGTCCGTTTGCTGACCCCAGCCGATCTGCCCGCCTACAAGGCGCTGCGCGACGCCGGCCTGCAGCACGACCCCACGGCCTTCACGTCCGACCACGCCAGCGCGCAGGCCCTGCCCGCCAGCAGCTACGGCGCGCGCCTGGGCCAGCCGCCGGACGACCACTTCATCCTGGGCGCCTTCGCCCCCGCCACTGGCCAGTTGGTCGGCGCCGTGGTTTGCGAGCGCGAGGCGCGGCACAAGGTCCGCCACCAGGCTTCGTTGCAAGGCATGGTGGTGACCCCGCCCGCCCGCGCGCAAGGCGTGGGCCGCGCGCTGCTGGCGGCCTTCGACCAGCATGCGCGCCAGCTGCCGGGGCTGGAGCAGGTGATCCTGAGCGTCACCGCCAGCAACGCGGCGGCCGTGCGCCTGTGCGAAGCGGCGTGCTTTCGCCGCTACGGCTTGCTGGCCAACGCGCTGAAGATCGGCGACACCTACCATGACAAGGCATTGATGGTGAAGAAACTATGACTTTGATAGCTGCCAGCGCTTACCCACCTTGCGCCACAGGCCATTTTGATGCCGAACCACGGTTGGCCAACGCGCTGAAAGATTGCTGCCCATGAGCCCCCGCCTGGCCGACATTGCCGCATCGCTGCAGGGCTACCAGCCGCAAGCCCTGCCCGTCGATATTGCCGAGCAGTTTCTGGCCGCGCTGGCCGAACCGGTGACCGATGTCGAGCAGGTGCCCTTGCTGCAGGCGCTGGGCCGCGTGCTGGCGGCCGATGTGGTGTCGCCCATCAGCGTGCCGCCGCACGACAACTCGGCCATGGACGGCTATGCGTTTCGTGGCGCCCAGCTCATCGATGGCCAAGCGCTGTCGCTGCGCGTGGCCGGCACGGTGCTGGCCGGCGCTGCGTGGCGCGGCACCGTCGGCGCTGGCGAGTGCGTGAAGATCACCACCGGCGCCATGATGCCCGCGGGCCTGGACACCGTGGTGCCGCAAGAGCTGGTGCGCGTTGAAGATGACGGCAGCAGCGCTGACGCGGTGGTGCACCTGCCCGCCAGCGTGGTGCGCCCCGGCAACAACCGGCGCCTGGCCGGCGAAGACCTGATGCAAGGCCAGCCCGCGCTGCGAAAAGGAGAGCGCCTGTCGCCCGCCGCGCTGGGCCTGCTGGCCAGCCTGGGCCTGGCTGAAGTGGGCGTGTGCCGCCGCCTGCGCGTCGCCTATTTTTCAACCGGCAACGAGATCCTGAGCCCCGGCGATGCGCCGCGCGAAGGCGCCGTGTACGACAGCAACCGCTACACCATCGCCGGCCTGCTGGCGCGCCTGGGTTGCGAGCTGATCGACCTGGGCGTGGTGCAGGACGACCCCGTCCGACTGGCCAGCGCCTTCCGCCGCGCCGCCGCGCAGGCGGACGCCATCATCACCAGCGGCGGCGTGAGCGTGGGCGAAGCCGACCACACCAAGGCCGTGATGCGCGCGCTGGGCGACGTGGTGTTCTGGGGCATCGCCATGCGCCCCGGCCGACCGATGGCGGTGGGGCGGCTCGGTATGGCCATGGCGCCCGCTGCCACTGAAATCCAAGGCATATTGACCGCCAGCGCAGGCGCAGCGGGCGATGACAGCTATCAAACCAAGAGCGCCGTGCTGTTCGGCCTGCCCGGCAATCCGGTGGCCGTGATGGTCACCTTCCTGGCCCTGGTGCGCCCCACGCTGCTGCGCATGATGGGCGCGCGCGCCGAACCGCCGGTGCTGCTGCGCGCCCACGCCGAAGCCGCTCTGCGCAAGAAACCCGGCCGCACCGAATACCAGCGCGGCATCGTCACCCGCCAGCCCGATGGCCGCCTGACGGTGCGGGTCACCGGCAGCCAGGGGTCGGGCGTGCTGTCGTCGATGGTGCAGGCCAACGGCTTGATCGTATTGGCGCATGCGCAGGGCGATGTGGCGGCGGGTGACGAGGTCAGCGTGATGATGTTGGACGGCGTGATGTGATGGCCGCTCTGCGGTAGAAGATGGGGCGTTGGGGCTGGCTCGCGCTACTGGACTGCGGTGCCAGCTATGGATTTTGATGCGCCTCGTTGGACGTTCGTCGCTTTGGATTGAAGTGGATAGGCCGAGCCTCGCCCCGCTATCCACGTAAATCACGCAGCAAGCACATCAAGTTTCATAGCGCACCCCGCCACATCGACGGGCGCCAAGGCCGAATTTCATTCAAATCCAGGCGCTAAAACGCTCATCGCTTCAGCCCCTTGTAGCGCTGCATCATCCGCGCGGCACCGATGTTCCGCCGCGGGTTGACCAACCACCGCATGTCGATCACGCCGACCCAGCCGACTTCAACAATGGCGCGCGGCGCGCCACCGCCAGCCGGCTAGGTGGTCACATCCACAGCGCCCGCCACAGCAGGCGCGGCGCGTCGGCCTTGCCCACGGTGGGGCGGTGGCTGAAGGTGTCAAAGCGCTGCGCGGCAATCTTGTCCAGGATGGCCAGGCCGCCTTGCACGACCAGGCGCAGTTCCCACCCCGCGCGGCCGGGCAAGCTGTGGACCAGCGGCGCGCCCTGCAGCATCAGGCTGCGCGCCCATTGCACTTCGTGCTCTATCAAATCAATAGCTGCTTGCGCCGGTCTGGCGGGCGCTAGAGGCCGAAAATGCTTGAAATCATCGCGCGCTAGGCGGTGCGCGGCGCAGTCGGCCAGCGGCAGGTAAAAGCGCTGGCGCGGCAGATCGACGGAGACGTCTTGCCAGAAATTGATGAGCTGCAGCGCGCTGCAGATGGCGTCGCTCTGCGTCAGGGCGGTGGCATCGCCCACGCCGTACAGGTGCAGCAGCAAGCGGCCGACGGGGTTGGCCGAGCGGCGGCAGTAGTCCAGCAGCTCGGTGCGGTCAGCGTAGGCGCGGCCGTCGCGGGTGAAGGCGATGTCTTGCGCAAACGCGCTCAGCAGATCGGCCAGCAGCGCTTCGGGCAAAGCGAAGTCGGCCATGGCGCGGGCCAGGGGGCCAAACACCTGGGGCCAGCGGGTTGAGGCGCCATCGCCACGCGCGGCCGCAGCCAGATCGGCGCGGTAGGCGGCCAGATCGGCCAGGCGCTGGTCGGGCGTGGCATCGCCTTCGTCGGCAATGTCATCGGCCGTGCGGGCGAAGTGGTAGATGGCGGCAATCGGCGGGCGCAGGCGCGGCGGGCACAGCCACGAGGCGACGGGAAAGTTCTCGTAATGCCCAATGGCGGCGGGGGCGGGTAAAGAGGAAGGGGGCACGCGCAGGATTGTCGCTGCACGCGGTGCTGTTCGCGGGCGGTCTTGCTGACGTAGAAAACCCCCGGGTTTTCAGGCCGGGGGTTCAGGCTGACGCGGTTTGATCGCTCAGAACCACTTGGTCAGGTTGACGGTGTAGTTGTAGGCCGGTTTGGCGCATTCCGCGACTTGCTGGTTCAGCGCGATGTTCATGTGGATGAGTTGGGCGTTGACGTAATTTTGGTTAATGGGGGGATACGCCGCTTGCATGCCCCCCACGATCAGTTGTTGGGCCAGGGCTGACATGGTGCTCTGCATGGTCATGGTGGGCTGCGCGCCGTCCAGGTACACCGTGACCTTGGAAGCGCAGCCGACGTGGCCGGAGGTGCCCTCCAGCGTGGCCACGTTGTTGGTGATGGTGCCCGACAGCGAGTCCCACCAGGACCAGCGGAACATGTGCGTCTGCACGGAGGGCGCTGGTGCGCCGGCCGCCAGCCCATTGCCGAAATTTCCTCCCACCGACGCATAGGTGGTCAAGCCCATGGCGCCGTTGGGCGCGCTGGCCAGCTTGGAGCGGTAAATGCCCGCCACCACAGCGCCGGCATCGTTGGTATGAAAGGTCAGGAATTCCTGCGCGTCCGCGGTGGCGGCCGGTGCCGTGAAGATGTAGATGCCGTCTTTGGGCCCAGCGGCCAGCGCCGACGCCGCCATGCCCAGCGCGCCAGCGGCCAGCAGTGTTTTTTTGATAAGGGGGGTAAAAGCAGACATAGGCGCTCCTCTTCAAGGTGGTAGAAATTAAATCCATTGGGTAACCAATGTGGTTCAAATTTACACCAGAAAACGGCCGCAGCTTCCCTCTTAAAGGCAGGTCAAATGGACTAAGGGTTATATCCAATTGAATGCCAATTTCATCGGTGACCACGGCCGTCCCAACAGGCGGGCCATACACGTGCTTTTTCGGCCACCCGAAGCAAACGGTTTCGATGCGGGGGCGGCTCTGCACTATCATCGGTTAATAACCGTCGGGTCATTAACCAGCTTCTTCGTCCTATGCGCGAACTGACTTTTTTGTGGGTTGCCGCGGCCGCGCTGACCCTGCTTACCGCCTGCGGCAAAGCGCCGCCGCCTGAAGAGCCGGTGCGGTCGGTCAAGCTGGTCACGGTATCGGCCAGCGGGCTGGGCAGCACGCACGAATACGCGGCCGATGTGCGTGCGCGCATCGAATCGCGCCTGGGCTTTCGGGTGGCGGGCAAGATCACGCGCCGCGCGGTCGAGGCGGGCCAGCGCGTGCGCAAAGGCGACTTGCTGGCGCAGCTGGACCCCAGCGACTACCAGCTGGCCGCACAGGCGGCGCGCGCGCAGGTATCGGCGGCCACCACGCAGCGCGATCTGGCGTCTGCCGATCTGAAGCGCTACCAGGGCTTGCGCGACCAGGGCTTTGTCAGCGCGGCCGAAATTGAACGCCGCACCGCACAGCTGCAATCGGCGCAGGCCCAGCTGGCGCAGGCGCAGGCGCAGCTCAGCAACCAGGGCAACCAGGCCGCGTACACGCAGCTGCTGGCCGATGCCGACGGCGTGGTGACGGGCGTGGACGCCGAGGTGGATCAGGTGGTATCGGCCGGCGCACCCGTGGTGCGGCTGGCGCAGGACGGCCCGCGCGACGTGGTGTTTGCCGTGCCGGAAGACCGCTTGAGCGAAGTGCGCCCCGGCCAGGCGGTGGACGTGCAGCGCTGGGCCAGCGATCAGCGCTATGTGGGCACGGTGCGCGAAGTGGCGGCCAGCGCCGACCCGGTCACGCGCACCTACACCGTCAAGCTGACGCTGAATGGCGAAGCGCCGCCGCTGGGCGCCACGGTGACCGCCGTGCCGCGCGCCGCCAGCGACAGCGGCGCCGCATCCGCCATCAAGCTGCCAACCAGCGCGCTGTTTCAGCAAGGGCAAGGCAGCGCCGTGTGGGTGTACGACGCGGCCAGCGGCACGGTGCGTGCGCAGGCGGTGCAGCCATCCACGGTGGATGGCAACCAGGTGGTGATCACCGCCGGCTTGACGCCCGGCATGCAGGTGGTGGCCACCGGCACGCATGTGCTGGCGCCGGGCCAGAAGGTCACGGTTTACAAGTCAAACAAGGCTGCAGCGCAGCAACCACCTGCGCAGGCAGCTAGTAATTCAGTAGCAAACCAGGCCGCGCAGCCTGGCCTGGCGCCGGCATCTGCGGCGCCCGCTGGCGCGCCTGCGGCATCGGTCGCACCTGCCGCACCTGCCGCAGCTTCTGCGCCCATCGTCCCGGTGGCGCCGCCGGCCGAGGTGGCCAGCGCCGCCGCCGCCACGCGCTGAGGGCCGCCCGCATGTCTGCAACCGATCAGGCCGATCAGCCCAGCCCGGCACCGTCGTCCCCACCCCCATCCGCGCGGCCCCAGCCTTCGGCGCGCTTCAACCTGTCGCGCTGGGCGCTGGAGCACCCGGCACTCACCCGCTACCTGATGATCGTGCTGATGCTGCTGGGCGTGGCGGCGTACTTTCAGCTGGGGCAGGACGAAGACCCGCCCTTCACCTTCCGCGTGATGGTGGTGCGCACCTACTGGCCCGGCGCCACCGCGCGCCAGGTGGCCGACCAGGTGACCGACAAGATCGAGCGCACGCTGCAGGAAGTGCCCTACGCGGACAAGATCCGCAGCTACAGCAAGCCGGGCGAATCGCAGATCATCTTTCAGATCAAGGACTCATCGCCGCCGCACGAGGTGGCGGGCGTCTGGTACACGGTGCGCAAGAAGGTGGGCGACATGCACCTCAGCCTGCCGCAGGGCGTGCAGGGGCCGTTCTTCAACGACGACTTTGGCGATGTGTACGGCGTGATCTACGCGCTGACGTCCGACGGCTTCAGCCCGGCCGAGTTGAAAGACTTTGCCGACGACGCGCGCCAGCAGCTGTTGCGCGTGAAAGACGTGGCCAAGGTCGAGCTGTTCGGCGTGCAGGACGAAAAGATCTACGTCGAAGTCTCGCAAAAGCGCCTGGCCCAGCTGGGCCTGGACATGAACGCCGTGCTGGCCCAGCTGGGCGCGCAGAACGCGGTCGAATCGGCCGGCGCGGTGCAAACGCCGCTGGACGTGGTGCAGGTGCGCGTGGGCGGCCAGTTCAACGATGTGGCCCAGCTGCGGGGCATGCCGATCCGCAGCGCAACCGGTACCCAGCTGCGCCTGGGCGACATCGCCGAGGTGCGGCGCGGCTACGTCGATCCGCCGCAGACCACCGTGCGCTTTGACGGCCAGCAGGCCATCGCGCTGGGCGTTTCCATGGCCAAGGGCGGCGACATCATTTCACTGGGCAAGGCGCTGAAAACCGCCACCCTGCAGATCGAAAAGCAACTGCCGCTGGGCGTGGATTTGCGCCAGGTGCAAGACCAGCCCAAGGCGGTGGCCGATTCGGTCAACGAATTCATCAAGGTGCTGATCGAGGCGGTGGTCATCGTGCTGGCGGTCAGCTTTCTGGCGCTGGGCCTGCACAAGCGCGCCGGCCAGCACCCCATCTGGCGCCGCTGGACGCTGGACATGCGCCCCGGGCTGGTGGTGGGCATCACCATTCCGCTGGTGCTGGCCGTCACCTTTCTGGCCATGCAGTACTGGGGCATCGGGTTGCACAAGATATCGCTGGGCTCGCTGATCATTGCGCTGGGCCTGCTGGTGGACGACGCCATCATTGCCGTCGAGATGATGGTGCGCAAGATGGAAGAGGGCTACGACAAGTTCCGCGCCGCCACCTTCGCGTACGAGATCACCGCCATGCCCATGCTGACGGGCACGCTGATCACGGCGGTGGGTTTCTTGCCGATCGGCATCGCCAAATCGATGACGGGCGAATACACCTTTGCCATCTTTGCGGTGACGGTGATCGCGCTGCTGGTCAGCTGGGTGGCTTCGGTGTTCTTCGTGCCCTACCTGGGCGCCTGGCTGCTGCGCGTGCCGCCGCACGTGGCCGCCGCGCGCGCTGCCGCAGACCAGGCCGGCGCCGGGGCCGCCGCGCATGAAGAGCCGCATGAGCTGTTCGACAGCCCGTTCTACAACACCTTCCGGCGCCTGGTGCGCTGGTGCGTGGTGCACCGCTGGCTGACCATTGGCGCCACCGTGGGCCTGTTTGCGCTGGGCATTCTGGGCATGGGCAAGGTGCAGCAGCAGTTCTTCCCGGATTCCAGCCGGCCCGAGATCCTGATTGACCTGTGGTCGCCCGAAGGCACCTCGTTCGCCGCCACCGAAGACGTGGCCAAGCGCGTGGAAAAACGCCTGCTGGCCGAACCCGGCGTCCGCAGCGTGACGCAGTGGGTGGGCACCGGCGTGCCGCGCTTTTACCTGCCGCTGGACCAGGTGTTTCCGCAGACCAACGTGTCGCAGATGATCGTGCTGCCCAAAGACCTGGCCACGCGCGACCGCATGCGCCTGGCCCTGCCGGAATTGATGGCCGCCGAATTTCCGGAAGTGCGCGCCCGCGTCAAGCTGCTGCCCAACGGGCCGCCCGTGGCGTACCCGGTGCAGTTCCGCGTGATCGGGCCCGACCCCGTGCGCCTGCGCACCCTGGCCGACGGGGTCAAGGCCGTCATGCGCGAAAGCCCCAACACGCGCGGCGTGAACGACAACTGGAACGAATCGGTCAAGTCGATCCGCCTGGAAATCGACCAGGACAAGGCGCGCGCGCTGCAGGTCACCAGTCAGTCCATCGCCCAGGCCAACCGCATCCTGCTGGCCGGCGCCACCATTGGCCAATACCGCGAGGGCGACCGCCTGATCGACATCGTGCTGCGCCAGCCGAAAGACGAACGCGACACGCTGAGCGACCTGGCCAACGCCTACGTCACCACCGCCAGCGGCAAGGCGATACCGCTGATGCAGATCGCCAAACCGGTGTTCGCATGGGAGCCCGGCGTGCTGTGGCGCGAAAACCGCGACTACGCCATCACCGTGCAGGGCGACACCGTGGAAGGCCTGCAAGGCGCCACCGTCACCAACGAACTGCTGCCCAAACTGCGCGCACTGGAAGGCCAGTGGGCCAAGGCCGGCGACAACGGCTACCGCATCGAAGTGGCGGGCGCGGTCGAGGAAAGCAGCAAGGGCGCGCTGTCCATCGTGGCCGGCGTGCCGATCATGCTGTTCCTGACCTTCACGCTGCTGATGCTGCAGTTGCATTCGTTCAGCCGCGCCATGCTGGTGTTCCTGACCGGCCCGCTGGGCATTGCCGGCGTGGCGGCGGCGCTGCTGCTGCTCAACCGCCCCTTCGGCTTTGTCGCCCTGCTGGGCGTGGTGGCGCTGATGGGCATGATCCAGCGCAACTCGGTCATCCTGATCGACCAGATCGAGACCGACCGCGCGCGCGGCGTGCCGACCTGGGACGCCATCATCGAATCGGCCGTGCGCCGCCTGCGGCCGATCGTGCTGACGGCCGCCGCCGCGGTGTTGGCCATGATCCCGCTGTCGCGCAGCGTGTTCTGGGGGCCAATGGCCGTGGCCATCATGGGCGGCCTGATCGTGGCCACCGCGCTCACGCTGCTGGCCCTGCCCGCCATGTATGCCGCCTGGTTCCGCGTGCATCCGCCAGAGCCAGAGACGCATTAGGCGCCTGCGTTGCGGCCCACGTTGGTGCTGCCGCACAGGCGCCCACGGTAGGGGCCGCGTGGGCGCCCTGCGTGCGGGGTAGAATCGCCGGCTCTCCCGAGTCTGCTCGCGCCAGCGAACCAGGTGTTTGACGGAGAAAACACAGGGCGCGCGGGTGGCGAAATTGGTAGACGCACCAGGTTTAGGTCCTGACGCCAGCAATGGTGTGGGGGTTCGAGTCCCCCCCCGCGCACCACCCTCCTTTGGGGGTGGACCTCACTCAAGCACCGCAGTCGGCTGAGCCTCTGCTTGACGCTTGTTCCCTCTTTCTCTCACGGTTTTTTGGTCGAAATGGGCTGTAGCGCTTGATTTGCTTGCGCTGGTAGCTATGGTTTTTGATGTTCCTCGCTTGATGTTCGTCGCGCAACAGATGTCAAAATCCATAGCAATCAGCGCCACGCAGACAAGCGCCACCGCATGATTCCATGCACAAAACCAACCCACCCCGAGACCTGCACCCCACGCCTGCCCACCACCCCGGCAGCGCAACCAAAAACCAGCAAGTGGGGTGTTCTAATCCCCCGGTGACCACGCCCCAAAACTACGTGCAGGAAAAAGCCGCCTCATCGGGCAGCAGCTTCTATTACGCCTTTTTGTTCCTGCCGCCCGCACGCCGCGCGGCCATTACCGCGTTCTACGCCTTCTGCCGCGAAGTGGACGACGTCGTCGACGAAGTCAGCGACCCCGGCGTGGCCGGCACCAAGCTGGCCTGGTGGGCCAAGGAGGTAAGCGATGCCTACGCCGGCAAGCCTACGCACCCCGTGATGCAGGCCATGATGCCTGCTGCGCGCGAATTTGACATCGAAGCCCGTCACCTGCAGGCCGTCATCGAAGGCTGCCAGATGGACCTGACGCAGACGCGCTATTTGGACTACGCCGCGCTGAAGCGCTATTGCCACCTGGTGGCCGGCGAAGTGGGCGAGGTTTCGGCGCGCATCTTTGGCCAAACGCAAGCTGAAACCACCCGCTACGCCAACACGCTGGGCCTGGCGTTTCAGCTGACCAACATCATCCGCGACGTGGGCGAAGACGCGCGGCGCGGGCGCATCTACCTGCCGATGGACGACCTGAAGCGCTTTGACGTGAAGGCGCACGAGGTCTTGAGCTGCGAATACTCAGACCGCTTTGCCGCGCTGATGAAGTTCCAGGCCGAACGCGCGCACGGTCTGTACGACGAAGCACTGGCGCTGTTGCCCGCCGCCGACCGGCGCAGCCAGAAGCCGGGGCTGATGATGGCCAGCATCTACCGCACGCTGCTGCGCGAAATCGAATCCAGCGACTTTCGCGTGCTGAACCAGCGCATCGCCCTGACGCCGCTGCGCAAGCTGTGGCTGGCGTGGAAGATGCAGGCACTGGGCCGGTTTTAATGCCCTTGGTCTTGGGCCGCTGCGCGGCTTCCCGCCTGGCCGGCGGACGGGGCTACAGCGCCCGGCGCTGCTCCGGCTGCAACGCTCGGCGCGGTTCCGGCTGCAACGCCCGGCGCGGCTCCGGCTGCAACGCCCGGCGCGGAGCCGGCACCGCCGTTGGCTGGGCCGGCCTGCGCCGCGGCCCTTCGACACGCGGCCCCGCATCAGCCCCCTGCATGGCTTGCCGCACAGCGGCTGAGACTACCCTTTTGATAGCTGCTTGCGCCCGCCTGATAAGCGCCAGAGGCCGATTTGACTCATAACACCGCACCGCTGCGCATCGCCATCGTCGGCGGCGGCTGGGCCGGCATGGCGGCCGCCGTGCGCACGGTGCAGGCCGGCCACCACGTCACCGTGCTGGAAGCCGCGCGGCGCCTGGGCGGCCGGGCGCGCGCCATGCCGCTGACGCTGCCCGACGGGCGCGAGGTGATGGTGGACAACGGCCAGCACATCCTGATCGGCGCCTACACCGAAAGCCTGCGCCTGATGCGCGTGGTGGGCATCGACCCCGATCAGGCGCTGCTGCGCCTGCCCTTGGCGCTGACCTTTCCCGACGGCAGCGGGCTGGCCCTGCCCAACTGGCCCGCGCCCTGGGACGCCGCCGCCGGCATCCTGACCGCGCGCGGCTGGCATTGGCGCGACAAGCTGGCGCTGTTGCGCGCCGCCAGCGCCTGGCAGCGCGCCGGCTTCGCGTGCGACGAGCGGCAGAGCGTCGACCAGCTCTGCGCCGGACTGACGCCAACGCTGCGCCAGGGCTTCATCGAGCCACTGTGCATCTCTGCGCTGAACACGCCGATGGTGCAGGCCAGTGCCCGCGTCTTCCTGCGTGTGCTGCGCGATGCGATGTTTGGCACGCGCGGCGGCTCCAACCTGCTGCTGCCGCGCACCGACCTGGGCACGCTGTTCCCCGAAAGCGCCGCGCGCTGGCTGACGGCGCGGGGTGCGTCTGTACGCACCGGCGTGCGCGTGGGCGCACTGCAAACCGACGGCACGCAATGGCGCCTGACGACGGACGAACGCGGGAACGAGGCGAACCCAGCCGGCGCGCCGTTTGATCGCGTGGTGCTGGCCACTTCGGCACCTCATGCGGCTCAAATCCTTGCTACATCGGCGCAAGAAGCTACTGAAACGGTAGCACAACAGCTTCATCGGTGGGCCGATCAGGCGCAGCAGCTGACGCACGAGGCCATCGCCACGGTCTATGCGCAGGCGCTGTCGGCGGCACTGCATGGCACGGCGCCGCGCTCACCCCCTCACGCAGGTGCGCCCTACCCGGACGGGCGTTGGCTGCGCGCGCCCATGCTGGCTTTGCCGTCGGATGCCGATGCGCCAGCCCAGTTCGTGTTCGACCGCGATGCCATCGCGCCCACGCAGCCAGCCACGCGCTTGCTCAGCTTTGTCGTCAGCACCAGCCAGGGC
>JAGOEM010000215.1 GCA_017997715.1 Ottowia sp. | reverse complement strand
GATCAACTTGGGCATGAACGCAACTCCGGCTGGACAAACAGGGAAAACACGACAACAGGCGATGCCTGATCCGCCGCCTAAGATACTGCGCGGTCGCGGCTAAACCTGCTTATTTTCCCAGCAATTTAGCGATGACACCGGACTTTTTCGGCGTTTCCTGCGTTCCGATGAGTGCGACCGTAATATTGTCACGGCCGCCACGCTCGTTGGCGTTGCGCACGAGCCGGGCAGCGCATGCATCCAATGGCAACTCCTGCGCCAACACGTCCGCAATATCGGCGTCAGACAACATGTCATTCAAGCCATCGGAGCAAAGCAGAAAAACATCACCTGGCGCGATGACCAGCTCACGCAGGTCGAGCAGCACCGTGTCTTCAACGCCCAAAGCGCGCGTCACCAGGTTGCGGTTTCCGGAGTGCTCCGCTTCCTCGGGCGTGATCAGGCCAATATCCAGTTGTTCCTGCAGCAGTGAATGGTCGCGCGTGATCTGCTCGAGAACCCCGTCTCGCCAACGATACAGCCGCGAATCGCCCACATGGCCAACGATCAGTGTGTCGTGATAGCGCACCGACATCACCAGCGTGGTGCCCATGCCTTCAAAGGCTGGGTTGGTATTTGCAGCCTCGAAAATCTGCCGATTGGCCAGATCCACGCAGATCTCCATGGCGCGCCGCACATCGCGCAGGCCGGCGCGGCTGGCCGCCGTGTGGAGCCAACGCCGCAGGTCGCTCACGACCAGATCGACCGCCAGCGCACTGGCGACCTCGCCCGCTTTGTAGCCGCCCATGCCGTCGGCCAGCACGACAATGCCGTGCTCAACATCGATCAATACGGCGTCTTCGTTGTTGGCGCGCTGACGCCCAACGTCGGACAGGCTGCTGTATTCGATCTCCATGGGGTTGGTCGACCTGTCTAGCATTTGGCGTACCGCCGCCGACTGGTCTTGAAGCAACGCGTGTTCAGGCGGCCGCCTCCGGAGGTGGCCCGCGTCGGCCTTGAATCCACTTGCCGAGGGCCAGGACCAACAACGCCCCGGCAACACCCATGCCGTAGTGCCATTCACGGCCCTGTGGAATGTAGGGCACCAGGGCAGGGTCACTGTGGGCCATGGTGCCGGCGATCCAGCCCAGCAGCATGCCGCCCAGCGTGATGATGATAGGGAAGCGATCCATCAGTTTGAGCACGAGCTGGCTGCCCCAGACGATGATGGGAATACTGACCAACAGGCCAAAGATCACCAGTGGCAACTGGTGCTGCTCGCCCGCACCCTGGGCCGCACCGGCAATGGCTATGACGTTGTCAACGCTCATGACCAAGTCGGCCACAATGACCGTTCTGACCGCAGTCCACAGTTTGTCGCTTGATTCAATGTTGGCGTGATCGCCCTCGTCTTCCGGCGCAATCAGCTTCACGCCGATCCAGATCAGAAGCACCGCGCCCACGAACTTCAGATAGGGAACCTGCAGCAGCGCCAGCGCAAACGCGATCAGAATCACGCGCAAAACAATGGCGCCCACCGTGCCCCAGATGATGCCCTTGGTCCGCTGGGCCGGCGGCAGCCGACGGCACGCCAGCGCAATCACCACCGCATTGTCGCCACCCAGCAGGATGTCGATCATGATGATCTGCCCGACAGCGAGCCAGAAATGGGCAGTCAGAAAGTTTTCCACGGTGTCTCTCTCGGGATAAGCCTCGAGTGCAAATAATAACGCCGGATCACCCAGGGGGTGTCCGGCAACGAACTGCTGAGCGCCTGCGCGGCGCTGGGAATCAGAGCAGTTCTTTGAGCAGTTTGCCCATCTCTGAAGGGTTGCGCGTGATCTTGAAGCCGCACTCTTCCATGATGGCCAGCTTGGCATCCGCTGTGTCGGCGCCACCAGAAATCAGCGCGCCTGCGTGGCCCATGCGCTTTCCGGGCGGGGCGGTCACGCCAGCAATGAAACCAACCACCGGTTTTTTCATGTGGTCTTTACACCACATTGCCGCCTCGGCCTCATCAGGGCCGCCGATCTCGCCAATCATGATCACGGCGTCGGTGTTGGGATCGTCGTTGAAGGCCTTCATCACGTCGATGTGCTTCAGCCCGTTGATCGGATCGCCACCGATGCCGACGGCCGTCGACTGGCCAATGCCCAATTCGGTCAGCTGTGCCACGGCTTCGTAGGTCAGCGTGCCTGAGCGGCTGACCACACCCACGCGGCCGGGCATGTGGATATGACCGGGCATGATGCCAATCTTGATTTCACCGGGGGTGATCAGGCCAGGGCAGTTGGGGCCCAGCAGCAGGGTTTTTTTGCCGCCAGCGGCTTCCTTGGCCCTCATCTTGTTGCGCACTTCCAGCATGTCGCGCACGGGAATGCCTTCGGTGATGCAGATTGCCAGGTCCAGGTCGGCCTCAACTGCTTCCCAGATGGCGGCCGCAGCGCCCGCGGGCGGCACGTAGATCACCGAAACGGTGGCGCCAGTGTCCTTGGCGGCATCCTTGACGGTCGCGAAAATCGGAATGTTGAAGATCGACTCGCCAGCCTTCTTCGGGTTCACGCCAGCCACGAAACAGTTCTTGCCGTTGGCGTATTCCTGGCACTTTTCGGTGTGGAATTGGCCGGTCTTGCCGGTGATGCCCTGGGTGATGACGCGGGTGTCTTTGTTGATGTAGATCGACATGTTCTGTGTGCTCCAGCGCTTACTTGACGGCGGCGACGATCTTGGTGGCCGCTTCGGCCATGGTGTCGGCGCTGATGATGGGCAGGCCTGATTCCGCCAGCATCTTCTTGCCCAGCTCTTCGTTGGTGCCTTTCATGCGCACCACCAGCGGCACTTTCAGATCAACCGCCTTGCTGGCGGTGATGACACCGGTGGCGATGGTGTCGCACTTCATGATGCCGCCGAAGATGTTGACCAGAATGCCCTTGACCTTGGGGTTCTTGAGCATGATCTTGAAGGCTTCGGTGACCTTCTCCGGCGTGGCACCGCCGCCGACGTCCAGGAAGTTGGCCGGCTCGCCGCCGAACAGCTTGATGGTGTCCATGGTCGCCATGGCCAGGCCGGCGCCGTTGACCAGGCAGCCGATGTTGCCGTCCAGGCTGATGTAGGCCAGGTCGAACTTGGACGCCTCGATTTCAGCCGGATCCTCTTCGTCCAGATCGCGCAGCGCCACCAGTTCGGGGTGGCGGAACAGCGCGTTGCTGTCAAAGTTGAACTTCGAATCCAGGGCGATGATGTTGCCCTTGGAGTCGCGATTCAGCGGGTTGATTTCCACCAGCGCTGCATCGGTGTCCATGTAGCACTTGTAGAGCTTCTGGCAGATGTCGATGAATTGAGCGACCGAATCGGCTGGCATGCCAATGCCCTTGGCCAGTTCCTCGCCATTGGCTTGGGTGAAGCCTTGCAGCGGATCGACGAACACCTTGACGATCTTCTCGGGCGTGCTGTGCGCCACTTCCTCGATGTCCATGCCGCCTTCGCTGGAGGCGATGAAGGCCACCGTCTGCGTGCCGCGGTCGGTCACGGCAGACAGGTAATACTCCTGCTGGATGTCGGCGCCATCTTCAATGTAGAGGCGGCGCACCTTCTGGCCTTCCGGGCCGGTTTGGTGCGTCTTGAGCTGCATGCCAAGGATCTGGCCTGCCAGCTCTTTCACCTGATCCAGCGATTTGGCAACTTTCACGCCGCCGCCTTTGCCGCGGCCACCCGCGTGGATCTGGGCCTTGACCACCCAGACCGGGCCGCCCAGCTTTTGCGCGGCCTCAACCGCTTCTTGAACGTTGAACGCCGCAATGCCGCTTGGCACCGGCACGCCGAATTGACGCAGGATTTCCTTGCCCTGGTATTCGTGGATCTTCATGTAGCCCCTCTTGGGATGTGATGGATTGATCGGGCCGACCCCGCAGTACCCAGTGCCAGCTCAACGTGTGAATGCAACCTGCAACCTGCAGCCGGCGAATGTATCATGGTGCGATGCGTCAATTGAAGCGCGCTGGGCTGACAGCGCCTTGACGCGGTTGACCCGATCCACTTCGAAAGCACGCTCCCCATGGCCAAGGTATTCATTGATGGCGAAGCAGGCACCACCGGCCTGCAGATCCGCGAGCGTCTGCAGGACCTGCCTGGCGTGGAAGTGGTCAGCATTGACGCCGCCCGCCGCAAAGACCCGCAGGCCAAGCGCGAAATCATGGCCAGCGTGGACCTGGTCATCTTGTGCCTGCACGACGACGCGGCGCGCGAATCGGTGGCGATGATCGACGCCCTGCCTGGCCACAAGCCCCGCATCATCGACGCCAGCACCGCACACCGCGTGGCTGACGGCTGGACCTACGGCTTTCCCGAACTGTCTGCCGACCAAAGCGCCGCCGTGCAGCGCGCCGATCGCGTGGCCAACCCGGGCTGTTACGCCACTGGTGCGATCGCGCTGCTGCGCCCGCTGGTGGACGCGGGCGTGTTGCCGCCGGATTACCCCGTGGCCCTGCCCTCGGTCAGCGGCTACACGGGCGGCGGCCGGCAGATGATCGAAGCGTATGAAGCCGGTAATGCGCCGCCTTTCGAGCTGTACGCCCTGGGCCTGCAGCACAAGCACATTCCTGAAATCCAGCGCTATGGCCGCATGACGCGCCGGCCCATCTTCATTCCCGCGGTCGGCAATTTCGACCAGGGCATGCTGGTCGAGCTGCCACTGCATCTGGACACGCTGCCCGGCAGCCCCAACGCCGAGCGCCTGCTGGAGGTCTACCGCGCGCACTACGCGGGGGCCACCCACGTGACGGTGGAGCCCGCGCCCGAGTCCGGCAAACTGGACGCGGTGGCGCTGAAGGACACCAACCAGCTGGAGATTCGCGTGTTTGGCAACCCCGACGCCGGGCAAGCCGTGGCCGTGGCACGGCTGGACAACCTGGGCAAGGGCGCAAGTGGCGCTGCGGTGCAGAACCTGCGCCTGATGCTGGGGCTATAAGCGACGCCGCACGCACGGCTGTTTGCTACCATTATTATAGCTGTCCGCGCACGTCGTTACAGCGCCATCGGTCAATTCGCCTTAAAACCAGTGCGCGGCCGTGCGGCTGTGCCGGCCACCGTTTGGCTCAACGGCCCAGCGGCTCCAGAAGCGACGCCGCGTGGTCTGCGACCTCGGCCGCTGCCTGTGGGCCGGCGGCCTCCACCACGGCATCGATCAACGGTTCGATCAGCGGCAGCAGCTGCGAAATGGAGCGCGCCCGCTCGATCTGATTGAGCTGCTCGTCGCCGCCGTCATCGTCCAGGTAGCGGCCAATCGTCTCCGCCATATAGGTGGTCAGCGCGTTGTGGATCGATTGCAGATTCCGCGTCTCGTGCGAACGCAGAGGCCGGGGCCTGACATTCACGGGCTCAGCCGGGCCTGGCCGCGTGGTGACGCGCGCCGTGCGGGCGACCGCAGGGGGCGCGGGTTTCGTATTGACAGGCGGCGGCGCAGCAGGCCGCGCACCGACCAACGGCGCCGGGCTGGCACTGCCTTGGTTCGTTTCCTTGACCACGGCTTCAGGCGGCCGGGGTTTAGCCATGGGCACCGGTTGCGCGCGCGGTGGCGCGGGGGCTAGGTGTAGTTTCTCAACACGTTGTTCCCGTCGAATCCAAGGCGAGTGATGGGAGGGCGATGCTCGGTGGCCGAGTGCGGCCGATGGAAGTTGTAGTGGTACATCCAGGGCTGCAATTCCCGTGCTCGATGGTCTGAGCTGGGGTAGATGAAGGCATAGGCCCATTCGCGCAGCAGCGTCTGGATGAAGCGCTCAGCCT
>JAGOEM010000214.1 GCA_017997715.1 Ottowia sp. | reverse complement strand
CCCGCCGCTGCGGCTGGAAGTCAGCCAGCCCGTGCTGGACGCGGCCGACATGGTCAAGCTGCGCGAGATCCGGGGCCAGACGCAGGGCAAGTTCAGCTCGGCCGTGCTGGACATCACCTACCCGACAGACTGGGGCCCGGAAGGCGTTGAAGCGCGCCTGGCCAGCCTGGCCGCGCAGGCGGTGGACGCCATCAAGGGCGGCCACAACATTCTCATCATCAGCGACAAGGGCGTGGCCGCCGGCCGCGTGGCCATTCCTGCGCTGCTGGCGCTGTCCAGCATTCACCAGCACCTGATCCGCGAAGGCCTGCGCACCAGCGCTGGCCTGGTGGTGGAAACCGGCAGCGCGCGCGAAGTGCACCACTTCGCCGTGCTGGCGGGCTATGGCGCCGAAGCCGTGCACCCCTGGCTGGCCATGGAAACGCTGCACGCCATGCACAAGGATCTGCCGGGCGAGCTGAGCGGCGAAAAAGCGGTCTACAACTACGTCAAGGCGATCGGCAAGGGCCTGTCCAAGATCATGTCCAAGATGGGCGTGAGTACCTACATGAGCTACTGCGGCGCGCAGCTGTTCGAGGCCATCGGCATCAACAGCGACACCGTGGCCAAGTACTTCACCGGCACCGCCAGCCGGGTCGAAGGCATTGGCGTGTTCCAGATTTCCGAAGAAGCCTTCCGCCGCCACCGCGACGCCTTTGCCGACGTGCCCGTGCTGGCCGGCATGCTGGACGCGGGCGGCGAATACGCCTGGCGCACCCGCGGCGAAGAGCACATGTGGTCGCCCGACGCCATTGCCAAGCTGCAGCACAGCGCGCGCGCTAACAACTTCAACACCTACAAAGAGTACGCGCAGCTCATCAACGACCAGAGCAAGCGCCACATGACGCTGCGCGGCCTGTTCGAGTTCAAGGTCGATCCGGCCAAGGCCATCCCGCTGGACGAAGTGGAGCCCGCCGCCGAGATCGTCAAGCGCTTTGCCACCGGCGCCATGTCGCTGGGTTCGATCAGCACCGAGGCGCACGCCACGCTGGCCATTGCCATGAACCGCATCGGCGGCAAAAGCAACACCGGCGAAGGCGGTGAAGACCCGGCGCGCTACCGCAACGAGCTGAAAGGCATCCCGATCCAGCTGGGCGACACGCTGAAAAGCGTGATCGGCGCCGAGAACGTCGAGGTCGATATGCCCTTGACGGCGGGCGATTCGCTGCGCTCGCGCATCAAGCAGGTGGCCTCGGGCCGGTTTGGCGTTACGGCCGAATACCTCAGCTCGTCCGACCAGATCCAGATCAAGATGGCGCAGGGCGCCAAGCCAGGCGAGGGCGGCCAGCTGCCCGGCGGCAAGGTGACCGACTACATCGGCAAGCGCCGCTATTCGGTGCCCGGTGTCGGCCTGATCAGCCCGCCGCCGCACCACGATATCTATTCCATTGAAGACCTGGCGCAGCTGATTCACGACCTGAAGAACGTGGCCCCGCACGCCGACATCTCGGTCAAGCTGGTGTCTGAAGTGGGCGTGGGCACCATCGCCGCGGGCGTGGCCAAGTGCAAGGCCGATCACGTGGTGATTGCCGGGCACGACGGCGGCACCGGCGCATCGCCCTGGTCGTCCATCAAGCACGCCGGCAGCCCGTGGGAAATCGGCCTGGCCGAAACCCAGCAGACGCTGGTGCTGAACCGCCTGCGCGGCCGCATCCGCGTGCAGGCCGACGGCCAGATGAAGACCGGCCGCGACGTCGCCATCGGCGCGCTGCTGGGCGCCGACGAATTCGGCTTTGCCACCGCACCGCTGGTGGTCGAAGGCTGCATCATGATGCGCAAGTGCCACCTGAACACCTGCCCGGTGGGCGTGGCCACGCAAGACCCGGTGCTGCGCAAGAAGTTTTCGGGCAAGCCCGAGCACGTGGTCAACTTCTTCTTCTTCATCGCCGAGGAAGTGCGCCAGATCATGGCGCAGCTGGGCATCGCCCGGTTTGACGACCTGATTGGCCGCAGCGACCTGCTCGACATGCGCCAGGGCATCGAACACTGGAAGGCCAAGGGCCTGGACTTCACCCGCCTGCTGGCGCGGCCCCAGGTGCCGGACGATGTGCCGCGCCTGCACGTCGACCACCAGGACCACGGCCTGGCCAAGTCGATGGACAACCGCCTGATCGAAAAATCGCGCCCCGCCATCGACAAGGGCGAGGCCGTCAAGATCATGGACACGGCGCGCAACGTGAACCGCTCGGTCGGCGCCATGCTGTCCGGCGCGGTGACCAAGGTGCACCCCGAAGGCTTGCCCGACGACACCATCCGCATCCAGCTGGAAGGCACGGGCGGCCAGTCGTTTGGCGCCTTCCTGTGCAACGGCATCACCATCAACCTGATCGGCGAGGCCAACGACTACACCGGCAAAGGCCTGTCGGGCGGGCGCATCGCCATCCGCCCCAGCCTGGACTTCCGCGGCAACGCGCATGAAAACATCATCGTCGGCAACACCGTGATGTACGGCGCCACCACCGGCGAAGCGTTCTTTGCCGGCGTGGGCGGCGAACGCTTTGCGGTGCGGCTGTCGGGCGCCACCGCGGTGGTCGAAGGCACGGGCGATCACGGCTGCGAATACATGACCGGCGGCACCGTGGCGGTGCTGGGCAAGACCGGCCGCAACTTTGCCGCCGGCATGAGCGGCGGCGTGGCCTACGTCTACGACGAAGACGGACAGTTCGCCAAGCGCTGCAACCTGTCGATGGTGGTGCTGGAGCCCGTGCTGCCAGCCAGCGAGCAAAAGGCCGCTGGGGACGAAGGCACCTGGCACCGC
Organism: Ottowia sp.; assembly: GCA_017997715.1. Lineage (GTDB taxonomy): Bacteria > Pseudomonadota > Gammaproteobacteria > Burkholderiales > Burkholderiaceae_C > Ottowia. The sequence goes on along the minus strand of JAGOEM010000214.1, from coordinate 2,972 downwards.
GGCCAGACCGACGAAGAACAGTTGCGCAAGCTGCTGGACGACCACCTGCGCTGGACCGGCAGCCGCCGCGCCCGCGAATTGCTGGACAACTGGGCGGTGACCCGCGCCAGGTTCGTGAAGGTATTCCCCACCGAATACAAACGCGCGCTGGGCGAGATTCATGCAAGAAAACAGGCTGTAGCGCCCGCCATTCCTGCGCAGGCAGCTATAAAAAAAGAAGCTGCCGCAGCCAAGTGAGCGCCCCGATGCCTGCGATGCAACTGATCGGCATGCTGGACTCGCCCTATGTGCGGCGGGTGGCGGTGTCGCTGCGCCTGATGGGCCTGCCGTTCGAGCGGCAGGCGTTGTCGGTGTTTCGCACCTACGCGCAGTTCAGCGCCATCAACCCGGTGGTGAAGGCGCCCACGCTGGTTTGCGCCGACGGCACCGTGCTGATGGATTCCAGCCTGATCCTGGACTACGCCGAACACCTGCCCGGCCTGCGTCGCAGCCTGATGCCAACCACCCTGACGGAACGCCAGCGCACGCTGCGCGTCGCCGGCCTGGCCCTGGCGGCGTGCGAGAAAGCCGTGCAGATCGTGTACGAACACGCCCTGCGCCCGCCCGATAAGCAGCACGCACCCTGGCTGGACCGCGTGTCCGAACAGATGCGCGCCGCTTGCGCCGAGCTGGAGGCTGAACTTGTGCGCGCCCCGCTCGCCTGCACCGAAGACACCATCGACCAAGGCGGCGTGTGCGCTGCCGTGGTCTGGGACTTCATGCAGCGGACGCTGCCCCAAGGCATTCCGGCGGCGGCGCACTACCCCGCATTGGCCGCGTATTCGATGCAAGCGGAAGCGCTGCCGGCCTTCGCGGCCGCGCCCTATCTGGACAACGTCTGAGGCGACACCCAGCCTCTGCCCCCACGTATAAATCAAAGAGCACCACATCATGGGAAAAGTCACCGGCTTCATGGAATTCCAGCGCGTCGAAGAGGGCTACGCCCCGGTTGCCGAGCGCCTGAAGGACTACAGGGAATTCGTCATCGGCCTGAACAACGCGCAGGCCCGCCAGCAGGGCGCGCGCTGCATGGACTGCGGCACGCCGTTCTGCAACAGCGGCTGCCCGGTCAACAACATCATTCCGGACTTCAACGATCTGGTGTACCGCGGCGACTGGAAGAATGCCTTCGCGGTGCTGGATTCGACCAACAACTTCCCCGAATTCACCGGCCGCATCTGCCCCGCGCCGTGCGAAGCCGCCTGCGTTCTGAACATCAACGACGACCCGATCGGCATCAAGTCGATCGAGCACGCCATCGTTGACCGCGCCTGGGACGAAGGCTGGGTGGTGCCGCGCATCGCGCCGCACCAAACCGGCAAGAAAGTGGCCGTGGTTGGCGCCGGCCCCGCCGGCATGGCGGCCGCGCAGCAACTGGCGCGCGCCGGCCACGACGTGACGCTGTTCGAAAAGAACGACCGCGTGGGCGGCCTGCTGCGCTATGGCATTCCGGACTTCAAGCTGGACAAGGGCCACATCGACCGCCGCATCGAGCAAATGCAGGCCGAAGGCGTGAAGGTACGCACCGGCGTGCTGATTGGCGCCATGCCCGGCGACGGCCCCGGTGCCAAGGTGACCAACCTGGCCAAGGAGACGCTGTCTGGCGAAGCCCTGATGGCCGAGTTTGATGCCGTGCTGCTGACCGGCGGCGCCGAACAGTCGCGCGATCTGCCCGTGCCCGGACGCGATCTGACCGGCGTTCACTTCGCCATGGAACTGCTGCCGCAGCAAAACCGTGCCAATGCCGGCGACAAGGTCAAGGACGCGATCAGCGCCAAAGGCAAGCACGTGATCGTGATCGGCGGAGGCGACACCGGCAGCGACTGCGTGGGTACCAGCAACCGCCACGGCGCCAAGAGCGTGACGCAGTTCGAAGTCATGCCCATGCCGCCCGAGCAGGAAGACAAGCCGCTGACCTGGCCCTACTGGCCGATCAAGCTGCGCACCAGCTCCAGCCATGAAGAAGGCGCGGCGCGCGAGTTTGCCGTGTCCACCAAGGAATTCGTGGGCGACGGCAAGGGCGGCAAAACCGGCAAGGTGAAGGCCTTGCGCACCGTGCAGGTCGAGTTCAAGGACGGCAAGCTGGCCGAAGTGGCGGGTTCAGAGCAGGAATGGCCGGCGGACCTGGTGCTGCTGGCCATGGGTTTCACCAACCCGCTGGCCAGCGTGCTGGATGCGTTTGGCATCGACAAGGATGCGCGCGGCAACGCCAAAGCCAGCACCGACTTCATCGGCGGCTACGCCACCAGCGTGCCCAAGGTGTTTGCGGCTGGCGACATGCGGCGCGGCCAGAGCCTGGTCGTCTGGGCCATTCGCGAAGGCCGCCAGGCGGCGCGCGCGGTGGACGAATTCCTGATGGGCATGAGCGACTTGCCGCGCTGAGCTTGCGCTGCGCGCAAACAAATGCCTGCGCGCAGACGCGGTGATCCCGCGCGAGATGACTGGCTATTCATCCAGTTCAAATGCGAAACGGCAGGGATTTCCCTTATCATGCCAAGACAGCCGGACGCGTGTGCCGGCTTTTTTGCGACATGAGCGACCAGCCAGCCCTATCCACCGTTCAAGCGAATGCCTTGGCCCCCGCGCCATCGACCGCCTTGGTGGAACTGCGCGATGTGACGTTTGGCTACGGCGCACGGCCGGTGCTCAAAAACCTGAGCTTGTCGGTGCCGCGCGGCAAGGTCACCGCACTGATGGGGGCATCCGGTGGCGGCAAGACCACCGTGTTGCGCCTGATTGGTGGGCAACAGCGTGCACAAGGCGGCGAAGTGCTGTTCGACGGCAAGAACGTGGGCGACATGGACGATGTGCGCCTGTACGCGGCGCGCCGCCGAATGGGCATGTTGTTTCAGTTCGGCGCCTTGTTCACCGATCTGTCGGTGTTTGACAACGTGGCCTTCCCCTTGCGCGAACACACCCGTTTATCTGAGCCC
>JAGOEM010000054.1 GCA_017997715.1 Ottowia sp. | reverse complement strand
CCGATGTACTGAAGCTGACCTTCGACACCGAGGGCGGGACCATCGTCCACAGCCAGTTCCTGAAATACGGCGAAACCGATCACCAGGATCGGCCATTCGTGCTGCTTGACACCAGCGCCAACCGGGTTTACCAGGCGCAAACGGGGCTGATCGGGGGCAACTTCCCCAACCACAAGACGCCCATGAAGTTCAGTGGCGAACGCGCGCTGCCCGAAGGCGCGAACGAGTTGGTGCTCAAATTCGAATCGGATGAGGTGGGTGGCGTTCGCCTGATCAAGACCTACACGCTCAAGCGCGGTTCCTACCTGATCGATGTGCGCCATGAGGTCGTCAATGCCAGTGGCCAGCCGGTCACCCCGCAGTTGTACCTGCAGCTGGTGCGCGACGGCAACAAGGCGGCGGGCGAATCCTCGTTCTATTCCACCTTCACTGGCCCCGCGTTCTACACCGATGCCAAGAAATTCCAGAAAGTGGAGTTCTCCAACATCGACAAAGGCAAGGCCGAGTTTGTTGCCCAGTCGCCAGATGGCTGGGTGGCCATGGTTCAGCACTACTTCATCAGCGCCTGGTTGCCTGGTGAGGGCTCCAACCACGAGAACTTTGCCCGCAAGGTGGGCGACAACCTGTATGCCGCCGGCTTGATCACCCCGATCAGCGCTGTGGCGCCCGGCCAGACCGGTGTGGCCGACAGCCGCCTGTTCGTTGGCCCGCAGGAAGAGAAGGCCCTGGAGACCATCGCCCCCGGCCTGGAGCTGGTGAAGGACTACGGCATGTTCAAGATCCTGTCGAAGCCTTTGTACTGGCTGCTCGACAAGATCCATGGCGTGCTCGGCAACTGGGGCTGGTCGATCGTGGCCCTGGTTTTCCTGCTGAAGCTGCTGTTCTATCCGCTGAACGCCAAGGCTTACGCCAGCATGGCCAAGATGAAGGCCATCAACCCCAAGGTGATGGACCTGCGCGAGCGTTACAAAGACAAGCCGCAGCAGATGCAGGCGGAGATGATGCGCGTCTACCGCGAAGAGAAGGTCAACCCGATGGGCGGTTGCCTGCCCATCATCGTTCAGATTCCGGTGTTCATCGCGCTGTACTGGGTGCTGCTGTCTTCCGTGGAAATGCGCGGCGCGCCCTGGATCCTGTGGATCAAAGATCTGTCCGTGCGTGACCCCTACTTCATCCTGCCGGTCATCATGACGCTGACCACCCTGCTGCAGACCGCGCTGAACCCCGCGCCGCCTGACCCGATGCAGGCCAAGCTGATGTGGTTCATGCCGCTGATCTTCAGCGTGATGTTCTTCTTCTTCCCTGCCGGTCTGGTGGTGTACTGGGTCACCAACAACATCCTGACCATCGCTCAGCAGTGGTTGATCAACACCCGCATGGGCGTGCCACCGCAGTTCAACCTGCCCAAGTTCGGCTCAGCCGCCAAGTAGGCGCAGCCCGCTTGAATCAAGCCGCGCCAGGCACCGGGCGCGGCTTTTTTGTGCCTGCTTTGAGGTGGCCGACAGGGCCCGTTGGCAACGCGGGCCGGACCCGGTTTCGTTTTTTTGTAGCATTGGGGTTTCAACCTCTCATCTGCAAAGGGTTTCCACATGGCTCGTCCCCTCTTTGTTCGCGGCGCCGTCGCACTGGCCGTGATGGCCAGCGTGGGCCTGGCCCAGGCGGCCACGTTGCGCATCGCCGGTGCCAACGACATCCTGACCTTCGATCCGGCCGGTCAGAACCACCAGACCACCCTGGCCTATCAGCAGATGATTTACGAGGCGCTGGTTCGCTACGACGAGAAGTTCCAGATCGTGCCTGCGCTGGCCACCAAATGGACCTTCGTCACGCCCACGTAACTGCGCTTCGAGTTGCGCAAAGGCGTGAAATTCCATGACGGCGCCCCGCTCACGGCCGATGACGTCGTCTTCTCGATCACCCGCACCATGACGCCGCCGTCCAACCTGACGTCGGCCACGCAAAGCGTCAAGGAAGTCAAGAAGGTGGACGATTCCACCGTGGACGTGATCCTCAAAGGGCCCAGCCCCGTCGTGCTGCGCGAACTGGTCGAGGCGCGCATCATGAACAAGGCCTGGGCCGAGAAAAACAACGCCACCAAGGCACAGGATTACAAAGCCAAGGAAGAAAACTTTGCCGCGCGCAACGCCAACGGCACCGGCCCCTTCATCCTGGTGGGTTGGCAGCCTGATACCAAGACCACGCTGAAGAAAAACCCCAACTGGTGGGACAAGCCCAAGGGCAACATCGACGAAGTGGTGTTCACCCCCATCAAATCCGCCGCCACGCGCTCGGCCGCGTTGATTTCGGGCCAGGTCGACATGGTGGTTGACCCACCCGTGCAGGACCTGGAGCGCACCAAACGCGACCCCAACATCCGCGTGATCGAAGGCGCTGAAAACCGCACCATCTTCCTCGGCTTAGACCAGTTCCGCGACGAGCTGCCAGGCTCCAACATCAAGGGCAAGAACCCGCTGAAAGACAAGCGCGTGCGCCAGGCGCTGTATCAAGCCGTGGACATGGCCGCGATCGAGAAGAACGTGATGCGCGGCCTGGGCAAGCCCACCGGCACGATGATCGCGCCGATGGTGAACGGCTGGACCAAGGAGCTGGGCGCCCGCGCCGCCAAATACGATGTGACCGCCGCCAAGAAGCTGCTGGCCGACGCGGGTTACCCGAACGGCTTTGAGCTGACGCTGGACTGCCCGAACGACCGCTACGTGAACGACGAAGCCATCTGCCAGGCCGTCACCGCGATGTGGACCCGCATCGGCGTCAAGACCAAGCTGCAGACCAACCCGATGGCGATCCACAGCGCCAAGATCCAGAAGTTCGACGTCAGCGCCTACATGCTGGGCTGGGGCGTGGCCACGTTCGACGCGCTGTATTCGTTGGACTCGCTGATCAGCACCGTCGATCCGAAGGGCGGCGCGGCCGGCAACTTCAACTGCGGCCGTATGAGCAACGCCAAGGTCGATTCGCTGATCCAGCAGATCAAGACCGAGATGGACGCCGGCAAGCGCGACACCATGATCCGCGAAGCGCTGCAGATCGTGCGTGAAGACTACAACTACCTGCCGCTGCACGACCAGATTCGCCCCTGGGCCATGCGCAAGAACGTGACCACCGTGCACCGCGCCGACGACCGTCCGATGCCCACCTGGACGACTATCAAATAAATAGCTGCCTGCGCCCGTCTGGCGGGCGCTAATGGCTTGTTTGATACCAAAACCCCGGCCATGGCCGGGGTTTTTCTTTGTCCGCTGCCGACGCGCCGGGGCACGCTGCAGCGCCGCGCCTGCGGCCTGGGTAGCAAAAGGTGCAGCGGCTGCAACGCCCCACAAGCCGGGCTTGCCGGGGGTATGACCTGCGGCGCCCAGGGGCGCGCAGCGGGCTTGTCGGCATTCCCCAGCGATGCTCGGCTTTCGGACGTTTCGCGTCGATGCCTTGCTGGCGCGCAGGCTCCTAGAATGCCGCCATGGTCGCGCTTTCAGCCCTCCACGGGCCGCATCGCTGGCCCCCGTCACCGCCACCCCAGCTGCGCACCTGGGCAGCGGCTTTGGCCGTGGTGGCCGCCGCGCATTTCTGGGCGCTGTGGTGGATGTCGGCACCCGGGCACAGCCGCACGCCAGCCGCCTCGATGGCCGCTGCCTTGGCGGTGCGCATGATCGGCGCGCCCCCGGCGGCGGTGCCTGCTGCGCCGCCACTGGCCACGCCGCCGCCAGGCTCAGCACGACGCAGCGCGGCGACCGCCATCGCTGCGCCAACCATGCCGGCGCCGGCAGCCGCCGCAGCCAGCCCCGCAACATCAACAGACACTGGCAGCGCGCCGGCCGCCGATGCAACCACAGCGCCCGGCGGCACCGGCTTTCGCCCAGCCACGGCGCCGGCAACCGGGGCCGTGGGCACGGGCCGGCTGGATCTGAACCTGGACACCAACACCTACCTCCGCCAGCCTTCGCTGGCCGACCAGGCCCGCACCCAGCTTGACGCGGACGCCCCGCGCGACGCCGGTGCCCCGGCGGGCACACGCATCAGCGAACGGCGCGGCAGCGCGGGGGCGTACAGCGCGCGCGTACAGACGCCGCTGGGCACCTACTGCCTGCGCGGGCAGGACGGCGGCAGCCGGCGCATGTCAGACCGGCCAGCGGACAACACCTTGCTGCCACAAAGCTGCGATTGAAGCGGGGTGCCAGGCCTGCGGGCGCGGCCACGGCGTCACCAGTCTGGGCGCCAATTACTACAACATTGATAGCTGTCTGCGCCCGTGCTTATTGCGCTAACGCCCTATTTGTCATTCAAGCTGGCAGTGGGCCGCACACCGCTTCACTGCGCCAACGCGTTCACCCGAAGCTGCCCGCCCTGCATCACCAGGGGAATGCGCTCGCCCTGCCCGGTCAGGCAGGCCAGGTCCTGCAGCGGGTTGCCGTCGACCAGCAGCAGGTCGGCGCGCGCGCCGGGCGTGATCTCGCCCAAGCGGCCGGCCTGGCCCAGGATTTCGGCGCCGATCAGCGTGGCGCTTTGCAGCACTTCCAGCGGCGTCTGCACCTGTGCGCGAATCAGCAACTCTTCGCTCTGCAAGCCGTGCGATGCACCCAGCAGATCGGTGCCCAAGCCCAGCTTCACACCGGCTTTGCGAAACAGGCCCAGCGATTGCAAACCGGCCGCGCGCACCTGGGCGATCTTGGCCACGCTGTCGGCGCCCAGCCCCAGGCGCACGCCGTCGCGCGCCAGCGCTTCGTAGGTGATCAGCGTGGGCACGGCGTAAGCACCGCGTGCGGCCATCAACGCGGCCGTGGGCGCATCGATCAGGTTGCCGTGCTCGATGGTGCGCACGCCGCATTCCACCGCGCGGCGAATCGCCTCGGGCGTGTACGCGTGCCCCATCACGTAGGTGTGGCGCGCGGCGGCCTCGTCGACGATGGCGCGGGTTTCTTCCAGCGAATAGCCCAGCGCGTTGACCGGATCGGTGGGCGACGCCACGCCGCCGGACGACATGATCTTGATCTGGTCGGCGCCCATCTGCAGCAGCTCGCGCACCGCGCGGCGTACCTGGTCCACGCCGTCCACCACGCGCGTGCTGGCCAGGCGCTGGCAGCCACAGCCAACGGGCTGCAGCCGGTCGCTGCGCGGGCGAAAGTCGCCGTGCCCGCCGGTGGGGCTGAGCGCCGGGCCGCTGACGAACAGGCGCGGGCCCATCACCGTGCCTTCCACGCCGTCGTCGATGGCGGCCTTCAGCGCGAAATCGGCCCCGCCCGCATCGCGCACGGTGGTGAAGCCCCGGCGAAGCATGCCGCGCAGGATGGGCAGCGCGCGCAGGGCCAGCGTGGTGTTGGCGGTGTCGGCCAGCAGGCCCAGGTTGGCCTGCGAGAACGTGACGTGCACGTGGCAATCGATCAGCCCCGGCATCAGCGTGCGGCCGCCGCCGTCGATGCGGCGCGCGCTGCTGGCGCGCAGCGGGCGGTCAGACACTTCGCGAACGGTGTCGCCCTCGATCAGCACCTGCGCATCGGGCCGCAGCTGGCCCGTGCGCACGTCAAGCAGGTGGACGTTGTGCAGCAGGGTCAGGCTCATGGCGGGGTCGCTTGAAGGGTGGCGGACAATCATGCCATGCAGCCACCACAACCCGACCCCATTGCCGCCATCGCCACCGCCCCTGGGCGCGGTGCGGTGGGCATCGTGCGCGTGTCGGGGCCTGACGTGCGCGCGCTGGCGCGGGCCATCACCGGGCGCGATCTGGCGCCGCGCGTGGCCACTTACGGGCCGTTGCGCGATGCCGACGGCCAGCCCATCGACCAGGGTCTGGCGCTGCACTTTCCGGCGCCGCATTCGTACACCGGCGAAGACGTGCTGGAGTTGCAGGCGCACGGCGGCCCGGTGGTGTTGCAGCTGCTGCTGGCGCGCTGCCTGCAGGCAGCGGCCGAGCCTGACCCGGCCACCGGCGCCGCGCGCCTGCCGCACCTGCGCCTGGCGCGGCCGGGCGAATTCACCGAACGCGCTTTTCTGAACGACAAGCTGGATCTGGCGCAGGCCGAAGCGGTGATGGATTTGATCGACGCCAGCACCGAGGCGGCCGCGCGTTCGGCCAGCCGATCGCTGGCGGGCGCGTTTTCGCACGAGGTGCATGCGCTGACCAACGGGCTGATCCAGCTGCGCATGCTGATTGAGGCGACGCTGGACTTTCCTGAGGAAGAAATTGACATCTTGCGCACGCAGGACGTGCGCGGGCAGCTATCAAATTTACAGCAACGGCTGACCGCCGTGCAGGCACGGGCACGCCAGGGCGCCCTGCTGCGCGAGGGCATCAAGGTGGTGATTGCCGGCCAGCCGAACGCGGGCAAAAGCTCGCTGCTGAACGCGCTGGCGGGGGCCGAGCTGGCCATCGTCACCCCCATTGCCGGCACCACGCGCGACGTGGTGCAGCAAACCATCCAGATCGAAGGCGTGCCGCTGCACGTGCTCGATACGGCCGGCCTGCGCCACAGCGACGACGAGGTCGAGCGCATCGGCATCGAACGCGCCTGGGCGCACATCGCATCGGCCGACGCGGTGCTGCTGCTGCACGATCTGACGCGCCTGCACACGCCCGACTACCAACGCGAAGACACCCACATCAGCGCCGAACTGGCGCGCCAGCTGCCGCCCGCCGTGCCGCTGCTGCACGTGTGGAATAAGCACGATGCCGCCCCCGGCCCACTGCCGCCGGGTGACGGCATTGGCCTGTCGGCCAAGACCGGCGAAGGCCTGCAGGCGCTGCGCCAACGGCTGCTGGCGCTGGCCGGTTGGCAACCCGGCGCCGAAGGCGATGTGTTCATTGCCAGGCAGCGCCATTTGCAAGCGCTGGCGCTCGCTGGCGGCCATCTGGACGCGGCCTGCGCGCTGCTGCAAAGCGCGCAACCCGCGCTGGATTTGCTGGCCGAAGAGCTGCGCCTGGCGCAACTGGCGCTGAGTGAGATCACCGGCGCCTTCAGCGCGGACGACCTGCTGGGCGTCATTTTTTCGCGCTTTTGCATCGGCAAATAAGCGTTGTGCCCGCGCGACGGAGCGCGATACACAATTAACAATCATTCGCACTTATGGGTAGCATCGACGCCCAGCGGGGTGGAACGTGCACAGTTTTCTGGCTTGTCCACGCCAACTGTCTTCACTGTTTCAACCGACCGGAGCTGGCCAAAACATGCGCAATCTGACGCATTCACCCATCGCGTGGGCAATCTTGACGATGGGCATGGTGGCGCAAGCCCAGGCACAGACCCCGCCACCCGCACCCCCAGCCAGCACGGCCGCCACCAGCGACGCGGCCACGCTGCAGCTGGAAGAAGTCACCGTCATCGGCACCGTGGATTCGCTGCAAAGCCTGGACTTCTACGCGCCCAATTCCAGCACCGTGCTCAAGCGCAACGAGATCGACGCGCAGGGCGCGCGCAAGCTGGACCAAGTCCTGCAATACCAGGCCGGCGTGCTGGCCGAGCCCTTTGGCGCCGACAACAAGGTCGAGTGGTTCAAGATTCGCGGCTTCGACGCCTCGGTTTCGCTGGACGGCACGCCCACCACGCCCAACGGCTACTTTGTCTGGAAGCCCGAGCTGTACGGCGTGGAAGCGGTGGAGGTACTGAAAGGCCCCAACTCGCTGGTGTTTGGCGCGTCTGAAAGCGGCGGCGTGGTCAACCTGGTGACCAAGCGCCCGCACAAGAAACAAGCGCTGGAGCTGAACGCCGAAGCCGGCAACCGTGGCCGACTGGGCTTCAGCGCCGACTACAACGGCGTGGCCAACGCCGACGGCACCGTGTACTACCGCCTGGTGGCGCAAGCGCGCGGCGAAGACGGCATGCAGCGGCGCACCGACATGAAGAGCTACTACTTCGCGCCCAGCGTGACGATGGAGTTCAGCAAGCAGACTTCGCTGACGCTGCTGGCCAGCATCCAGCGCGAAGACGGTGTGCCCACCAACGGTTTTCTGCCCGCCTACGGCACCATCATCAACACGCCCTTTGGCCGCATCGACCCGCGCATGAACGCGGGCGAGCCGGACTTCGACCGCCTGAAGCGCACCCAGGCCAGCCTGGGCTGGCTGCTGAGCCACGAGATCAACAAGGACTGGAAGTTCACGCAGAACTACAAGTTCTCGCGCCTGGACATCAACCAGCGCAACGTGTTTGCCTATGGCTCGGACAACGACCGAACGCTGAACCGTGGCTACACCTTCACCGATGGCGACACCAAGACCCACTACATCGACAACCGCGTGCAGGGCGACCTGCGCCTGGCCGATGGCGTGCGCCTGAAGCCCACCTTCGGCCTGGACTACCTGAAGACCGACACCAGCGGCCAGAACAACGGCTTTGGCATGGCGCCGGGGCTGGACATGTTTGCGCCCGTCTACGGCGCGCCATTCGCCGTATCGGCCACGCCGTATGGCGTGCATTCCAAGCAGCTGGGCGTGTACGCCTCGGCAGAGCTGCAGCTGGGCAGCAACTGGTTGTTCAACGCCGGCCTGCGCCATGACCGCGCCAAGAACCACGGCAGCATCAACGGCGGCGATTCCAGCTACAAGGTCAACCACAACAGCGTCAACCTGGGCGCCATGTACCTGACCAACTTTGGCCTGGCGCCCTACGTGTCCTATTCGGAATCGTTCAAGCCCGTGGCCGGCGTTGACGGCTATGGCACGGCCTACAAACCTTACGAAGGCCGCCAGGCCGAGATCGGCGTGAAGCTGGAACCCACCTGGCTGAACGGCACCATCACGCTGGCCTACTTCGACGTGAAGGAAAAGAACGCGCTGATCTCCGACGCGTCCAACATCCAGACGCAGACCGGCAAGCGCACCAACCGCGGGATTGAGCTGGAGGCCGACTTGAAGCTCACCTCCAACACCGCGCTGAAAGTGGCCTACACCCACAACCGTTCGCGCCAGGACATCTCCACCACGCAAACGGTGCGCACGCCCTTGCTGCCCAAAAACCAGGTCAGCCTGTGGGCCAGCCACCGCTTTGACCTGGCCAACGCGCAAAAGCTGACCGTGGCCGGCGGCCTGCGCTACAACGGCGCCACCGAAGACCAGCGCTACTACCCCGGCGAGAAGATCCCCAGCTTCACGCTGGCCGACCTGATGGTGCGCTACGACATCACCCGCAACTGGGCGCTGCAGTTCAACGCCCGCAACCTGACCAACAAGAAGTACGTCAGCGGTTGCGACTTCTACTGCTACTACGGCGGTGGCCGCACGCTGGACCTGCAGCTGCAGTACCGCTGGCAATAAACAGCGGTGGCACTGCACAGGCCCGCAGTCGGCCGTGGCCCCCGCCACGGCCTTTTTTCATCGCCGGGCCGCCCCAAGATGAAAACGCCCCCTCGGGGGGCCGCGAACCTCGCAAAGCGGGGTGAGCTTGGGGGCAATTTTTCATGACCTCATCGCCATCCACCTTAGCCAGCACGGCGCCCGTCGCGTGGACGGCGCGCGCGCTGTTCACCGTACTGGTGCTGGGCGTATCTGCCGGCGTGCAGATGAGCGACTTCGGCCTGCAGGCGATTTCGCTGTCGGCGATTCAAAAGACGTTTGAAGTCAGCGACGCCATGCTGGGCGCGCTGCAAGGCCTGGCCGGCGTGCTGGTGGGCAGCGCGCTGGCGATTCCGCTGGCGCGCTTTGCCGACCGCTTTTCGCGCAAGCGCGTGCTGCTGTGCCTGGTTTTGGCTTCCACGCTGATGATGGTGCTGAGCGCGCTGGCGCCCAGTTTTCCGCTGTTCTTCATTGGCCGGTCGGCCGCCGGCATCACCGAATTCGCCATGGTGCCGCTGGTGTATTCGATGATTCCCGACCTGGCGCCAGAACGCCACCGCGTGCTGGCCAACCTGAGCTTTGCCGCGCTGATGGCCGCCGGGGCCAGCGCGGGCTTTTACTACAGCGGCGCCATCCTGGCGACGGCCACCGCGCTGATTCCCGGCGCGATGGACGCCTGGCGCAAAGGCTTCTTGCTGCTGTCGATGGCTGGTGTGCCGCTGCTGGCGCTGGGCGCCTTCACGCTCGATCCGCCGCGCCGCGTCACCCCGGCCGATGTGGCCAGCGCAGGCTCGCTGCGGCAGTTTCTGTGGCAGCGGCGCGTGGCCATCGGTCTGTTTGTGGGCGTGGCCGGCTGCCTGCTGCTGGGCCAGCAGGCGCTGAACCAGTTGATCGCGCTGGGGCTGGAACGCCGCTTTGGCGCCACGCCGGCCGAAATCGGCCACGCCATGGGCCGTATCGTGCTGCTGACCAGCCTGGGCTGCCTGCCCGTGGCCTGGGCGCTGGACCGCGTGCTGGCGCCGCGCATGGGCCGTTCGGTGCGGCCCTTCATCATGGGTGTTTGCGTGCTGGCGGCGATTCCGGTGTTGCTGTGGCTGCTGTCCACTTCCACGCTGCAGCAGGCCTTGCTGGGCATTGGCGTGTTTCTGTTTCTCACCTGCACCGCCAACGCGCTGGTGCCGACCATGCTGCAGGACCTGGCGCCGGTGTCGCTGCGCGCGCGCAGCTTTGCGATCTGGAGCTTCGTCGTCTCGGTGTTCAGCGCCAGCGGCCCCTTGATTGCCGGCAACCTGTCCAGCCGCATGTTCAGCGGGCACATGCTGCAGGCCATCGCCACCACCGCCGTGGCCGCGCTGGCGGTGTCGGCGTTCTGCGCACTGCAGTCCTTCCTGTTGTCGCGTCGGGCCTTGCCCGACTAGGACGCGCAGCGGGGCGGCCTGTGCGGCCCAAGCAGCGCGCTTGGGCCGCGCCGCATCATTTGCTCAAAAATGATAGCTGCTTGCGCCCGCCAGATGGGCGCTACAGGCCTGTTTGACTTGAAAAGGCTGAACGCTGGCGTGCGGCGCCAGCGCCCGCCGTGCGCCTCAGCCTTCCAAACCTGCGCCCACACAGCGCCGCGCAAACGCCCACAGCAGCGCCGCCTGCGCGTGTTCGCTGTGCTGGTCGTCGCTGCCCTGGTGGCCGCTGTCCGGGTCCAGCAGCAACACGGCCGGCTGCTGGCTGGTGGACTGGTCGCGCACCTGCGCGATGAGTTTGGCGGGCTCCCAGTAGGGCACGCGGTCGTCCTTCAGGCCGGCGGTGCACAGCAGCGGCGGGTACGGCGCGGGGCGCACGTTGTCGCACGGCGAAATGGCGGCGATGCAGTCGTAGGCGGCCGGGTCGGCCAGCGGGTCGCCCCAGTCGGGGCGCAGCAGCGGCACCAGCGGGTGGTCGGCGTCGCTCATGGTGTTCAGCATGTCGACGAAGGGCACCTGCGCCATCACGCCGGCCCACAGCGTGGGCGCCATGTTCATCGCGCCGCCCACCAGCAGGCCGCCGGCCGACAGGCCATGCGCCACCACCTGGCCGGGCGCAGCAACGCCGGTTTGCAGCAGTTGTTCGGCGCAGGCGATGAAGTCGGTCATGGAATTGCGCTTGTGCAGCGCGCGGCCGTCGCGGTACCAGCCCATGCCCTTGTCTGAACCGCCGCGCACGTGCGCGATGGCGTAGCGAAAGCCGCTGTCCACCAGCACCGTGGCGGCCAGCGAAAAGGTGGCTTCGCTGGCGATGCCGTAGGCGCCGTAGCCGGTCAGCAGCAGGGGCGCGGGGCCTGTCGCGTCGGCGCGCGACAGCAGGGTGATGGGCACCTGCTGGCCATCGGGCGCGGTTGCGTACAGGCGTTGCACGCGGTAGTCGACGGGGTTGAAGTGGCGCAGCCGCTCTTGGCCCACCACGCGCTGCGCGCCATCGGCCAGCGCCACGTCGATCCAGCGCGGCGGGCTGGCGGGCGTCTGGTGCACGATGCGCACCTGCGCAGCGCCGTAGGGCTGGGCCGGCAGGGGTTCGATGGCGAAGGCCGCTTCGTCGAACGGCACCACGGTCTCGCGCCCGTCGGGGTGCAGCAGCACCAGGCGCGGCAGCGCGTTGCGGCGTTCCAGCCGCACCAGCGCATCGGCAAACGGCAGCACCGACACGATCAGCGTGCCGGCGCGGTGCGGCACCAGTTCGCGCCGCACGGCCAGCGTGGCGGCGTCCAGCGTCAGCAGCTTGCGGTCCACCGCGCCATCGGCGTCGGTCAGCATCAGCAGTTCGCCGCGCCACTCGTTGATCTCGTAGCGCGTGCCGCGCTGGCGCGGGCGCACCACACGCGGCGCGGCGGTGTCGGCATCGGCCGGGATCAGGCGCACCTCGCTCATGTCGGGCGCGATCAGGTTCAGCGCCACAAAGCCATTGGCCGCGGTGCGCGCCACCTGCATGAAAAGGGCGGGGTCCTGCTCTTCGTACACCAGCACCGCCGCGCCGCCGCCCACCGGCGTGCGGTACAGGCGCGTGGGGCGGCTGTGCGCGTCGCGCCAGATCCAGAACAGCTGCTGCGACGAGGGCGAGAACACCAGGCCGCCGTAGCCAAACGCGTCGGTATCGACCACGGTGCGGATGGCGCCGCTGTCCATGTCCAGCAGGCAGATGCGGTGGCGGTCGTCGCCCACCACGTCTTCGGCCCAGGCCAGCCAGCGGTCGTCGGGGCTGTGCTGGTGGTCGGCGGCGCGGTAGTAGGCGTGGCCGGCGGCGCGTTCGGCTTCGTCGAACAGCGTTTGTTCACGCCCGTCTGGCGCGCTGCGGGTGAACACGCGGTGCGGGTGCCCCGGCGTGCGCGTGACGCCGTAGCGCCAGCCGGTGGATGAAGCCGGTTGCAGCGCGTGCACTTCGGGCGCGCGTTCGGCCAGGCGCTGGCGCAGCTGGGCGGCATCGGCGGCCAGGGGCTGCAGCACGGCGTCGGCGTAGGCCATCTCGGCCTGCAGATGCTGGCGCAAGGGGGCGGGCAGCGTGTGCAGGCTGCGCCCGCCGGCCGGCGCATCGGGCCCGCTGGCGGGCGCGTTGTGGCGCAGCCGAGCATAGGGGTCGTTGCGCTGGCGGCCCAGCTGCTGGATGAGGTGATCGTGGCGCGGCGCGCGGGGCGCCGTCAGCAGGGGCCAGCGCGGTGTGTGCGGCATTTTATGAATGAAATAGGCCGCTATCGCCCGTCTGGCGGGCGCAAGTAGCTATCAAAACTATAACAACCGAAGCTCAGTGCCCGGCAAAGTCGACCAGGGTGAACAGCTTCAGCCCGGCGTCGCGCAAGCGCGCCGACCCACCCAGCTCGGGCAGGTCGACGATGGCGGCGCCTTCGGTCACGGTGGCGCCCAGTTTTTCCAGCAGCTTCATGCCGGCCATCATGGTGCCGCCGGTGGCGATCAAGTCGTCAATCAGCAGCACGCGCTGGCCTGCGGCCACGGCGTCGGTGTGCAGCTCGACGGTGGCGCTGCCGTACTCCAGCTCGTAGGTTTCTTCGACGGTGGTGAAGGGCAGCTTGCCCTTTTTGCGGATCGGCACGAAGCCGACGTTCAGCTCATACGCCACCACCGCGCCCAGGATGAAGCCGCGCGCGTCCAGCCCGGCCACCACGTCGGGGCGCAGCGCCGGGTCCATGTAGCGGTGCACGAAGGCGTCGATCAGCACGCGGAACACGCGCGGGTTTTGCAGCAGCGGCGTGATGTCGCGAAACTGCACGCCTGGCGCGGGCCAGTCGGGCACGGTGCGGATGTGCTGGCGCAGGTAATCGGTAACGGACAGGGGCGTGGTCATGGGGCGATTGTGCCGCGTGGGCAAGGCGGGGCCCGCGCTGCGTCAGGCGGCCAGCGCCAGTTCGGCCCGCGCCAGCGCTTCGGCCTTGCCGGACAGCACGATGGTGTCGCCGCTGGCCACCAACGGGTCGCCATCGGCGGGCGCCGTGCCGCCGCCCAGGCGGCGCAGGCTGATGGCGCGCAGCTCGCCCCCGCTGGCGCGCAGCACCTGCGTGAGGTGCTGCCCGGCCAGGCGCGCGGGAATGGTGAAGGTGGCCAGCCGTTCCAGCGCCAGTTCATCGTCGCTGATGTCGTCGGCGCCGCGAAAGAAGCCGCGCAGCAGGCCGTAGCGGGCTTCGCGCTGTTCCTGCACCACGCGGATCACGCGGCGCATGGGCACGCCCATCAGCGCCAGCGCGTGCCCCGCCAGCATCAGCGAGCCTTCCAGCGATTCGGGCACCACCTCGGTCGCGCCGGCGGCGCGCAGCGCGTCCAGGTCGCGGTCGGTCTGGGTGCGCACCAGCACCGGCACGCTGGGCGCGTGGGTGCGCACGGTGTGCAGCGCCTTGTGCACGCTGTGCGATTCCAGGTAGGTGATGGCCACGGCGCTGGCGCGCCCCAGGCCGGCGGCGATCAGCGCCTGCGCCTTGCCGGCATCGCCATACACCACGGCGTGGCCGGCGGCGCGCGCCTGGCGCACGCGGTCGGGGTCCAGGTCCAGCGCGACGTAGGGGATGCCTTCGCGCTCCAGCAGGCGGGCGATGGCCTGGCCGCTGCGCCCGTAGCCGCAGATCAGCACGTGGGCGCGGGTGTTGATGCTGGCCTGCGCGATGGAGGTCATCTGCAGCGACTGCTGCATCCATTCGCTGGCCACCAGGCGCATCACGATGCGGTTGCTGGCCATGATGATGAAGGGCGTGGCCAGCATGGACAGCACCATGGCCGCCAGCACGGGGGTGAACAGCTCGATCGGCACCAGGCTGTCGCGCCGGGCGATCGACAGCAGCACAAAGCCGAATTCGCCCGCCTGCGCCAGATACAGGCCGGTGCGCAGCGCCACGCCGGCACTGGCACCCAGCCAGCGCGCCAGCGCTGTCACCAGCACCAGCTTGAACAGCACGGGCGCCACCAACAGCAGCAGCACCAGTTGCCATTGCATGGCCACCTGGCGCCAGTCCAGCAGCATGCCGATGGTGATGAAGAACAGGCCCAGCAGCACGTCGTGAAACGGACGGATCTCGGATTCGACCTGGACTTTGAATTCGGTCTCAGAGATCAGCACGCCGCAGATGAAGGCGCCCAGCGCCAGGCTGAGCCCCGCCTGCTCGGTCAGCCAGCCCATGCCCAGCGCCATGAACAGCAGGTTCAGCACGAACAGCTCTTCGCTTTTGACCCGCGCCACCAGCGTCAGCCACCAGCGCATCACGCGCTGCCCGCCCCACAGCAGCAGCGTGACCAGCGCCGCCGCCTTGAGCGCGGCGATGAACAGCGACGCCAGCAGCTTTTCGGGCGTGGCGCCCAGCGCCGGCACCACCACCAGCAGCCAGACCACGGCCAGGTCCTGGAACAGCAGCACGCCCATCACGCGCTGGCCGTAGGGCGTGTCCAGCTCCATGCGGTCGGCCATCATCTTCACCACGATGGCGGTGCTGCTCATCGCCATGGCGCCCGACAGCGCCAGCGATGTCTGCCAACCCAGCGGCCATACCGTGGGCGCCCACGCATGCAGCGCCACGCCGCCCAGGGTGACCAGCAACATGGTCAGCCCCACCTGCGCCAGCCCCAGGCCAAACACGTGCCGGCGCATGGCGCGCAGCTTGGGCAGGTTGAATTCCAGCCCGATCACGAACATCAGGAACACCACGCCGTATTCGGCCAGGTGGCGGATGCTTTCGGCGTCTTGCCCGTAGGCCAGGCCCAGGGTGTGCGGCTCCATCAGCACGCCCGCCACCAGATAGCCCAGAATGGCCGGCAGTTTCAGCCAGCGGCATGCCGTTACCGCCAGCACGGCGGCCAGCAGGTACAGAAGCGTCAGCTCCAGCGCGGTCATGCAGGCATGCTAGCGGAACGCAATCGATAAAATCTGCCATATGAGTTTTGATCCTGCTCAGGCCTTGCGCCTGGCCCACGACACGCTGGACATCGAGGCCGCGGCGGTGCTGGGCCTGAAACACCGGCTGAACGACGACTTTTCACGCGCGGTGTCGCTGATCCTGGGCGCCACCGGCCGCGTGGTGGTGATGGGCATCGGCAAAAGCGGGCTTATCGGCCGCAAGGTGGCGGCAACGCTGGCTTCCACCGGCACGCCCGCCATGTTCGTGCACCCGGCAGAGGCCAGCCATGGCGATCTGGGCATGGTGATGCCGGTCGATGTCGTGCTGGCCATCTCCAACAGCGGCGAGGCCGACGAGCTGACCGCCCTGCTGCCGCTGATCCGCCGCATGGGCGCACCCCTGGTGGCCATGACCGGCCAGCCGCAATCCACCCTGGGGCGCAGCGCCGATTTCGTGCTGAACAGCGGCGTTGAAAAGGAAGCCTGCCCACTCAACCTGGCGCCCACCGCCAGCACCACGGCCCAGATGGCGCTGGGCGACGCCCTGGCGGTGGCGCTGCTGGATGCGCGCGGCTTCAAGGCGGAAGACTTCGCCCGTTCGCACCCCGGCGGCGCGCTGGGGCGGCGTTTGCTGACCCGCGTGACCGACATCATGCGCAGTGGCGAAGCGGTGCCGAAAGTGGGCGAGCAGGCCAGTTTCAGCGATCTGATGCGCGAAATGACCCACAAGGGCCTGGGCGCGTCGGCGGTGGTCGACGCAGATGGTTACGCGGTCGGCATCTTCACCGACGGCGACCTGCGCCGGCTGGTGGAAACCGGCCGCGATCTGCGCGCCCTGACCGCGCGCGAAGTGATGCACGCCCAGCCCCGGCTGGTGCGCGACGGCGCCCTGGCCGCCGAAGCCGCCGAACTGATGGAACAGCACCGCGTCACCGTGCTTTTGGTGCAGGGCCCCGACGGCCGGCTGGCGGGCGCCATCAACAGCAACGACCTGATGCGCGCGAAGGTGATCTGATGCAGCCCGCCCTGACCTGGCCCCCCGAAGTCCTGCTGAAGGCGCAAGGCATCCGTGTGGTGTTTTTCGACGTGGACGGCGTACTGACGGACGGCGGCCTGTACTTTTCAGCGGAGGGCGAAGCGCTGAAGCGCTTTCACACCCTGGATGGCCACGGCATCAAGCTGCTGATGCAGGCGGGCATCGTGCCGGCGGTGATCTCTGGCCGCGACTCGGCGGCGCTGCGCAAGCGGCTGGCGGCGCTGGGCGTCAGCCACATCCGCCTGGGGACCGAGGACAAGCGGCCGGCTGCCGAGGCCTTGCTGGCTGAATTGGGCCTGGACTGGCGCCAGGCTGCGGCGATGGGGGACGACTGGCCCGATCTGCCGGTGATGGCGCGCGTGGCATTGGCTTGCGCGCCACCCCACGCGCATGCCGAAGCACGGGCCGTGGCGCACCACGTGACGCACGCCCAGGCTGGCCAGGGTGCGGCGCGCGAATTGTGTGACCTGATCCTGATCGCCAACGGCCACTACGCCCGCCTGCTGCAGGCGCAACTGGATGCCGGCGCTGCTGGTGAGAAAGCCCCCGCATGAGTGAATCGCGACTTGCTCGCATCGGCCGCGATCAGTTGTCGACATGGCTGCCGGCACTGCTGATGATGTTGTTTGCCCTGGGCACCTGGTGGCTGGTGCGCAGTGCGCCGAAGATTCCTTCGGCGGACGAGGCGCGCGCGGTTTCCAAAGAGCCGGATTACTTCATGCACGAGTTTCGTGTGCGCAGCTTCGACCCCACGGGGCGCATGACGTCGGATCTGAAGGGCGTGGAAGGCCACCACTATCCGGCGACCGACACCCTGGAAGTGAAAGATCCCCACATGCGATCCGTGGACGACCAGGGCCGCACCACCGTGGCCACCGCCCTGCGCGGCGTTTCCAACAGCGACGGCTCTGAAATCCAGCTGTTTGGCAATGCCGTCGTGGTGCGCGAGCCCATCACCCGCGCCAATGGAACCGTCATGCCGCGCGTCGAGTTCCGGGGGGAATACCTGCACGCGTTTGTGAACGAAGACCGGGTCAGCTCGGACAAGCCGGTCGAGCTGCTGCGCGGCACCGACCGTTTTGTGGGCGACCAGTTCGATTACGACAATCGCACCGGCGTCGCCGAGCTCAAAGGCCGCGTGCGCGGCGTGCTGCAGCCCACGCCGCGCTAGCGTGGCGGCCAGGTTGCACACGCCAGCGCTGTGCGGCAGGCGGCGCGCTGAACCTGGTTGCGTGAGCACCTGAAGCCACTTTACGCAGGAGCACCCTTGGCCCCATTGGTCTTCATCACCGGCGCCTCGAGCGGCCTTGGGCAGGCGCTGGCGGTGCGCTACCACCAGGCCGGATGGCGGCTGGCACTGGTGGCGCGACGCGGCGATGTGCTGCGCGAATGGGCCCATGCCCAAGGCTGGGCGCCAGAGCGATTCCAGGTCTACGCCGCGGACGTCTCGGAAGTCGACAGCATCATTGCCGCCGCACAGGCCTGCCTGGCACAACAGGGGCTGCCGGATGTGGTGATCGCCAATGCGGGCATCAGCATCGGCATGGACACGGCGCAGCGCAGCGACCTCGACGTCATGGCACGGACCTTTGCCGTGAACAACCTTGGCTTGGCGGCCA
>JAGOEM010000053.1 GCA_017997715.1 Ottowia sp. | reverse complement strand
GAACGCATCCGAATGCACCAAGGTCACACCGCGCAGCAGGTCTGCGCGCAGGCCTGTGTTGGCCGCCTTGAAGGCTGGGCTTTGCAACAGTTGACGCACGTCCTGCACTGCCGCGTTGTCGCCCTTGGCAGTGCGCCACGCCTGCGCCACGGTGGCTTTTTCCGAGAGGCTCAGCGCCTTGTAGTCCGCGGACTGGAATAGGTCGCTGGCCGCTTTGGCTTGGTCGGCCGTCAAGCCCTTGAGAAAGCTCAAGTCTGCATTGGGGCTGCCTTCGCGGGCCAGGTTGATGGCGTCCTTCACCGTTTGCGGAATGCCAGGGTCCTTCAGCGCCGCGTCGATGTCTTGCTGGTTCACACGACCATCAGGCCCCGCGAACCAGCCTGTGCCCGTCGCAGCGGTGTCGAGCATCTTGTGCGTGTATGAGCCGTCGGCAATGGCCTCGCGTGCCGCCGTCACATCGTCGCGGCCAATCACGCCATCCAGTCCCCAGCCCGTGCCAGCCGCCTTGTCCAAGAAATTGCGACTGGCTCTGCTGTCCAGGAAAAACTGCGCAGCTTGCTGTTGCTCAGGTGTGTAGGTGTTGTTGGCGTTGGTGGCAACGGCTTGCAGGTCTTCTTCGCTGACCTTGCCATCGGGCTTGCCGCCTTTGGCCGCCGTGTCGAATTGATCAAACCCTTCGTCCAACACCTGCGTAGCCCGTTCAATTGTCATGGCTGGCGGTGGTGGCGCACCGGCAGGCTGTGGCACAGGCGCCCCCGCTGGCATAGGCCGTGGCGCGGCTCCCCCACCGGGGCCCAGCAATGCCATCTCACGCAAGGTCAACCCTGGTGTGGAAGGGTTGGGCTCAGGCGCAGCAAGCGCAGGCATTGCGGTGTTGGGCGTGCGCGGAGGAGCTGGCTCGGCAGGCGGGGCCGGCGGCGGAACAGCGCGAACGCCAAGCTGGATCGACATGGGAGAGCCTTTCAAAAGCGTTGCCTCATTACATGGCGACGCCTCACGCGAGGCAATCCGTATCGTTCCCAGCTGGGAAAACTACCTGCTCGGCCCACCAGATACCCAGATGAGCAGCCTACCCGCAACCGAGCGCACGCAACGCGAACTGCCGGATGAATCGTCCAGGCTACACACGTCACCTTGCTGGTGGCGGCGTGCGGCTACCGCCCAACCGCGCGCTTCACACGCCACGCGCATGGACGCGATCCGCAGGCTGTCGACGCGCCGCCGGCACGGTCAGCGCGTTTCTATGATTTGCATGTCCACGCGCGTGGGACCACTGGCAGGCACAAAGGCGGTGACGCGAAAGTAACGCGACGGGGGCACCATGACAAAACGCAGTTCGGCTCCGCCTTCCACCTGCTTGAGCGTGGGCAGGACGTCTTCTTCCCCTGCGGCCTTGAGCGTGCCGAGCAGGCTGAGGTCACCGCTGTTGATCACCTTGGGCGCCATGGCGTTCACATAGACCGCCACCGTTTGCGCCCACGTGAATGCGTCGGCCTGCACACATTCGTGCAGCACGCGCGTTAAGCCCGTCATGTCGCCAGTTCGCGCCATAACCCTGCCATCCGGATCCAGGGCAAGGCGAATCAGGCCCGCGCCAGGAATGCGCGTGTTTCCTCCCACGAGCAGGCGGCACGATGCGTTGGACTTCAACAGCGGGTCGGCTTCGATCTCCAGGTCTTCCGCCTCCCAACCTGAACCCTGCAACATGGCACGCTGGATCAATTCAGTGGACTCAATGTCATTCATCGCAGCGCCAGCGCCGCTCGTCGCCATCCACCCCCAAACCATTACGAGGCCAGCAAAGGCCTTGCGCGCGCGCAATCCACGAATGGGTGATGCAGTCAGTTTATTCATCGATGGTTGTCCGTGCCGCCGGGTGCGGGCGCAAGCAGCCCGCACTGGCGCAGCTGCGGCAGCACCGCCAGCATGGCCGCGCGCCCGGAGCCGAGGGCCAGGCCGACTGAGGATCGCGGGGCGGCGGGAGGCATGGCAGCGCGGCGGTTCCGTCAGCTCAGGTGCCCGCCCACCACGCCCGCGAGCTTGAACATGCCGACGCTGTCCGCCCCCAGAATCGGCCGCAGCTTGTCGTCCGCGACGATGGTGCGTTTGTCCTTCGGGTCTTGCAGGTTGTGGGCCTTGATGTAGTCCCACAGCAGCTTCATCACTTCGCCGCGGCCGAAGGGGCCTTCGCCGATCAGGGCGGCCAGGGCTGGGCTGGGCTTCAGGGTGCCGGCGCGGGGGGCTTTGGCGGCCTTGGGCGCGGCGGCTTTCTTGGCGGCGGTTTTGGCGGTGGTCTTCTTCGCGGCGGCGGGTTTGGTGTCTTTTGAGGCGACAGCGCCCGTCCCGCCTGCGGCGGCAGCTACCTTTTTGGTAGTGACGGCGGTCTTGCGGGGCGGAAACTTCCGGCCGCCTTCGCGCGGTTCAAACTCGAAGGTGACCTTGTTCTCTTCGGCGTTCCAGGCCAGGCGCGCCTTGAAGCTGCGGCGCGTGCGCATGCTGACAAACTTGTCCAGCAGGTCGGTCTTGCCCTCTTTCAGCATCTTGCCCATCTGCTCGGGGTCAACGGGTTGCTGCAGGATGATCTGGCCGCTTTTGAAGTCGCAGCTGGGCACGGGCTGGGCTTCGGTGGGCACGGACTTTTCGCACACGTAGCTTTTGCCGAAGGCTTTCACCGGGCTGCCGCACTTGGGGCAGGGGCCCAGGTTGGGTTCGGCCGACAGGTCGACGATCTCGCCGGTTTGTTCGGCCTTGGCGTCGTCGCCAAAGTCGAATTCCAGTTTGAAGTTGCCGCTTTCTTCGTCGCGCACCAGTGCCAGCTCGGCCACAAAGGGCCAGCCGGCCTTGCTGCGAAAGCCCTCCAGCGGGCCGATCTTGTGGTCGCGCAAAAACGCCTCGGCCTCGTCGATGGCGAAGGTGCGCCCGGCCGGCGTTTTGGTGAACGAGAAGCCGCAGGGCGGCGACCCCACCGCCTTGTCTTCGATCGACGAATTCGCCGGTTTGCCGATGCAGGCGTAGCGGCGGTAGTTTTCCATCACGGTGCCGCCGCAGTGGGGGCACGGTGTGACCAGGGTGACGTAATCGCCCGGCACGGTGTCGCGGTCGTATTCCTTGGCCTTTTTGACGATGCGCTCGGTCATCGCGGCGATGTCCTGCATGAAGGCGGCGCGCGACAGGCGGCCCTGCTCCATTTCGGACAGCTTGTATTCCCAGTCGCCGGTCAGCTCGGGCTTGCTCAGCTCTTCCACTTCCAGGCCGCGCAGCAAGGTCATCAGCTGCGAAGCCTTGGCGGTGGGGATCAGCTCGCGGCCTTCGCGCAGCATGTACTTCTCGCCAATCAGCCCTTCGATGATGGCCGCGCGCGTGGCGGGCGTGCCCAGGCCTTTTTCCTGCATGGCTTCGCGCAGCTCGTCGTCTTCGACGAATTTGCCCGCGCCTTCCATGGCGCCCAGCAGCGTGGCTTCGGAATAGCGGGCGGGCGGGCGGGTGTGCAGCGCGCGCATGTCCACGCTGTGGTTGCGCACCTGTTCGCCGGGTTTCACGGGCACCAGCGACTTGCCGGTTTCGCCCTCTTTCTTCTCCATCTCGTCATCGGCTTCCTTGCCGTAGATGGCCAGCCAGCCCGGTTTGACCAGCACCTTGCCGTTGCTCTGGAAGTTGTAGGCCGCACCCTCGTGCGTGGCCGTCGTGATGCGGGTGGTCACCTGGTATTCGGCGCTGGGGAAGAACACCGCCATGAAGCGGCGCACCACCAGGTCGTACAGCTTGCGCTCTGCATCCGATAGCTGCCCAGGCTCTTGCAGCGTGGGGATGATGGCAAAGTGGTCTGAAACCTTGGCGTTGTCGAAGATGCGCTTGGTGGGGCGCACGTAGTTCTCTTGCAGCGCCTTGCGCGCGTGCGGCGCCAGGTGGCTTTGCTGGCCGCTGGCCAGCATGCCAAACGTTTCGCGCGCAACCTTGACGTAGTCCTCGGGCAGGTAGCGCGAATCGGTACGCGGGTAGGTCAGCGCCTTGTGGCGTTCGTACAGGCTTTGCGCCAGCGACAGCGTGGTCTTGGCCGAGAAGCCGAACTTGCCGTTGGCCTCGCGCTGCAGGCTGGTCAGGTCGAACAGCAGCGGGCTGGCCTGGGTGCTGGGCTTGCTTTCTTCGGTGACGGTGCAGGCCTTGCCGCGCACGGCGTCGGCAATGGCTTGCGCTTCGGCCTGCGTCCACACGCGGTCGGCGCGCTGGTCGGCGTCGTCGGGGTTTTTCTTCCAGCCGGGGTTGAACCACTTGCCGTCGTATTCGCCCGCTTCGGCCAGAAAGCCGGCGTGCACTTCCCAGTAGGCGCGCGCCACGTGCTTGCGGATCTGGTCTTCGCGCTCGACCACCACCGCCAGCGTGGGCGTTTGCACGCGGCCCACGGTGGTCAGAAAGAAGCCGCCGTCGCGGGAGTTGAAGGCCGTCATGGCGCGCGTGCCGTTGATGCCGACCAGCCAGTCGGCCTCGCTGCGGCTGCGCGCGGCGTCGGCCAGGCCTTGCATCTGCTGTTCGCTGCGCAGGTTGTCAAAGCCGTCGCGGATGGCCTGCGGCGTCATGCTTTGCAGCCACAGGCGCTGCACCGGCTTGTGCAGGCCCTTGTCGCCACCGGCGTACTGCTCGATCAGGCGGAAGATCAATTCGCCTTCGCGCCCGGCATCGCAGGCGTTGATCAGGCGGTCCACATCCTTGCGCTTGGCCTGCTTGACCACCGCGTTCAGGCGCGACTTGGTCTTGTCGACCGGCTTCAGGTCGAAATGCGGCGGAATCACCGGCAGGTGGGCAAAGCTCCACTTGCCGCGCTTCACGTCGTAGGCCTCGGGCGCCTGGATCTCCACCAGGTGGCCGACCGCGCTGGTGACCACGTAGCGTTCGCTTTCAAAGTGGTCGTCGTGCTTGTCAAACGCACCGGCTACGGGCGTCAGCGCCCGCACGATGTCTTGTGCTACCGAAGGCTTCTCTGCAATGACCAGGGTTTTCATCTCGCTAGAATCCGTTGCTTGTCACGCGCGCGTGCGCCCACGCGCACCCGCTCTCGCGCCCACACACGTGCGCGCCCATAGGTTCAACATAGCAAATTCTGGCCGTGCCTTCCAAACCCCTTGTTGATGCGCCCCTGATCCCTGCGTCCCGGCGCATCCAGACGCGCCAGTCCGGCGTGCATGGCAAGGGCGTGTTCGCCGTGGTCGACATCCCGGCGGGCGAGCGCGTCATCGAATACGTGGGCGAGGTCATCAGCTGGGAAGAAGCGCAGCGCCGCCACCCGCACGACCCGGCGCAGCCCAACCACACCTTCTACTTTCACCTGGACGACGAGCACGTCATCGACGCGCTGTACGGCGGCAACAGCTCGCGCTGGATCAACCACAGCTGCGACCCGAACTGCGAGGCGGACGAGGACGAAGGCCGCCTGTTCATCAAGTCGCTGCGCCCCATCCGGGCCGGCGAAGAGCTGAACTACGACTACGGCCTGGTGATCGACGAGCCGCTGACGCCCGAGCTGATTGCCGACTACCCCTGCTGGTGCGGCAGCCCCAATTGCCGGGGCACGCTGCTGTCGTCCGACCTGGACACGGCCGAGGGCCGCGGCAAGAAGAAGAAAAAGAAGAAGTCGGGCAAGAAGGCCGACAAGAAAGGCCGCAAGGCCCACGCCGGATGAGCGGCACCGCCAACCCCGCCATCGACCAGCGCTGGGGCGCTGCGGCGCTGCAAGCGGCCTTGCAGCCCGCGCTGCCCGGCCTGCAGGTGCAGGTGCTGCCCGAGATCGATTCCACCAACACCGAGCTGATGCGCCGCGCCCGCGCGGGCGACAGCGCGCCCACCCTGCTGGTGGCCGAGGCGCAAACCGCAGGCCGCGGCCGCATGGGGCGCCCGTGGCAAAGCGCATCGGCCCAGGGGCAGGCGGCGCTGGCCTTCTCGCTCAGCCTGCCGCTGGCGCCGCACGACTGGTCGGGCCTGTCGCTGGCCGTTGGCGTGGCCCTGGCCGAGGCGCTGCACCCCGATCTGCGCATCAAATGGCCCAACGATCTGTGGTGGCAAGGGCGCAAGCTGTCCGGCATCCTGATCGAAACCGCCGCCACCGCTGCCGCCGCACCGGGCGCGCAGCGGCAAGTGATCATCGGCATCGGCATCAACCTGGACGCGCCGGGCACCGAAGGCCTGTCCACCGCGCCCGCCTGGGTGCGCGAATTTCTGCCCACGCTGGACGCACCCGCGCTGCTGCAGCGCGTGGCCTTGCCGTTGATCCATACCGTGCTGGCCTTCGAGCGCGAGGGCTTTGCCCCGCTGCAGGGCCGCTTTGCGGCGCGCGATGTGCTGGCCGGGCGCGAGGTCGTGCTGTCCGACGGCCTGCGCGGCAAGGCGCTGGGCGTGTCGACCGAAGGCGCCCTGCGCGTGCGCACCGACACCGGCGTGCGCGAGATCACCAGTGCCGAAGTCAGCGTGCGGCCCGCCCCCGCAGCCGAGGGCGCCCGATGATCGGCCGCCTGGTCATTCTGCTGCTGGTGGCCAACGCCGTCTGGTTTGCCTGGTCGCAGGATTGGCTGCGCGGCCTGGGCATGGGCCCGGCTCAGGTGACCGAGCCCGAGCGCCTGGAACGCCAGGTGCGCCCCGAAACGCTGCAGGTGCAAGCCTTGACCGAAGCGGCGCCCGCCGCCGCGCCCGCCGCATCAACCGACAGCCCGGCTGCCGTGGCGCAGGTAGAGGCGCCCGCCTCGGCAGCGGCGGCCACCCCGGCCAGCGCGCCCGCCGCCGACGGCGTGTGCCTGCAGGCCGGCGTGTTCGACGACAAGCAGGCGGCCACGCTGCGCACCGCCCTGGCCAAATGGCCCGATGGCAGCTGGCGAATGGACGAAGTGCAGCTGCCCGGCCGCTGGATGGTCTACGTCGGCAAGCTGGCCGACGCCGGTGCCGTTGCCACCAAGCGCGCCGAAATGCGCGAGCTGGGCGTCGACACCGACCGCCCCGGCGCCGCGCTGGAACCCGGCCTGTCGCTGGGCCGCTTTGCCAATCAGGAGGCGGCCGAACGCGCGCTGGCCGACCTGGGCCGCAAGGGCGTGAAGACCGCCCGCGTGGTGCAAGAGCGGCGCGACGAATCCGCCTTCCGCCTGCGCCTGCCCAGCGCCGACGACGCCCTGCGTCAGCAGGCGCGCAACCTGCGTGGTGCGCTGGCGGGCAAGGAACTGCGGCTGTGCGACTAAGGGCGGCGCGCCGACCAGCCGCACGTTGACGGCTGACGGGCTTGAGCGGGTAATGTGAATAGCTCTTTTATTGATAGCTGCCTGCGCCCGCCAGTATTGCGCCAGAGGCCGATTTTTCTCAAATTTTTGACCTGCATGGCCGCGTGAACAAGCGGCGGCACAGGCGGTGTGCCTGCCTGGGCCGTGCGGCGCCCCGACGACCACGCACACCAGGGCAGCGGCGACGGGCAGCCGCCCCGGCTCAGCCGCAGCCCTCCAAGGCCAGCAGCGCCTGCTTGCGCGGCAAGCCGCCCGCGTAGCCGGTCAGGCTGCCGTCGCTGCCCACCACGCGGTGGCAGGGCACGATGACGCTGAGCGGGTTGCGCCCCACGGCGGCGCCCACGGCGCGCGCCGCCAGTGGCCGGCCGATGGCCTGGCCGAGCTGGCCGTAGCTGTGCGTGTCGCCGCGCGGAATGGCCAGCAGCGCGCGCCACACGGTTTGCTGAAACGCGGTGCCGTGGCGCAAGTCCAGCGGCAGATCGAAGTGGCTGCGCGCACCGGCCAGGTAGGCCTGCAGCTGCGCCTGCGCGGCTTGCAGCACCGGGTCGCCCGGCGCATCGCGCCAGCCATCGGTGTCGGGCCAGTGGCGCTGGCCTTCAAACCACGCGCCGGCCAGGCCATGGGCGGTGGCGGCCAGGCGCATGCCGCCCATGGGGCTGTCAAAACGCAGGGTGGTGAGGGTGTTGGAATCGATTCTCATGGTGATATTGGGCTGTAGCGCCCGTCCGGTATCAAAGTTCGCTATCAAATGAATAGTTTGGTGCGGCGCCGCTACGCCGCGCTTGCCGCCATGCCGGCCCAGGCGCGCAGCACGGCGTAGCTGCGCCAGGGCCGCCAGGCTTGCGATGCGGCTTCGGCGACGCGGGCGTTGGCCACGCCCAGGGCCTTGTGCAGCGCCACGTCGCCGGCCGGAAAGGCGTCGGGCCAGCGCAGCGCGCGCATGGCGATGTACTGCGCCGTCCAGTCGCCCACGCCGGGCAGTTGGCGCAGCGCGCTGGTGGTGGCCTGCACATCGGCGCCCCCGTGCAGCTGCAGGCGCTGTTCGGCCACCGCCTGCGCCAGCGCTTGAAGGGCGCCCTGGCGCTGCCGCACGATGCCCAGCTGGCCCAGATCGTCGCCCAGCGCACCGGCCAGCACGGCGGGGGTGGGAAACAGCCGGTTCAGCCCCGCGTGCGGCGTTGCCAGCGGGCTGCCAAAGCGGTCGACCAGGCGCTGCGTGAAGGTGCGGCCCGCCGCCACCGTGACCTGCTGGCCCAGGATTGCGCGCACCGCCAGTTCAAACCCGTCCAGCGTGCCCGGCACGCGCAGCGCTTCGCCGCCGGGAAAGGCCGCGCCCAGCACGCTGTGGATGGCCTGCGGGTCGGCGTCCAGGTCCAGCAAGTCGCGCACGCGGTGAATCAGCTGCGGCAGCGCGGGGCGCAGGCTGTCGCTGACCTGCAGGCGCACCTGGTGCTGCGCGTCGTCGAATTCGGCCTGCACCCAGCCGGCCAGCCATTGGTCGCCAAACGGCAGCTGCAGCGTGCGCGCCAGCTGCTGCGGGCCCACGGCTTCCACGCCCTGGATGTGGCGCCGCGCCATGAATTCGAGCATCGCCGCCACGTCGTAGGGCGGGCGGTAGCCCAGCCGCGCCACGGTGCGCAGGTCGTCGTGCGGGGCCGCCGGTGCCGCGCCGCTGCGTTCGCGCCGCAGGGCGCCGGGGCTCAAGCCGTAGTGGCCGGCAAACGCCGCGTTGAAGCGCCGCACGCTGGCAAAGCCGCTCATCAGCGCCACCTGCGATACGGGCAGCGCAGTGTCGGTCAGCAATTGCTTGGCCGTCAGCAGGCGGCGCGTTTGCAGGTATTGCCCGGGCGATACGCCAAACTGCGCCTCGAAAATGCGGCGCACGTGGCGGTCGGTCACGCCCAGGCGATCGGCCAGGCGCGCGACCGATGGGCCGTCTTCGTCCCACGCCTCGGGGTTGTCCAGCAGGCGCGCCGCCTGGTGCGCCAGGATGTAGCTGGCGTCCTGGATCGACCAGACGATGGACTGCGGCGCCAGCTCGGGCCGGCAGCGCAGGCAGGGGCGAAAGCCGGCGCGTTCGGCCTGCGCGGCCAGGCCGAAGAAGCGGCAGTTTTCGCGCCGGGGCGTGCGCACCTTGCAGACCGGCCGGCAGTAGATGCCGGTAGAGGTCACGCCGGTGAAAAAGCGCCCGTCAAAACGCGCGTCGCGCGCCTTCAGCGCCAGGTAGCAGGCGTCGCTGTCGGCAACGGTGTCGGAGACTTGCATGTGCCCATAATAGGCAGCGCACCGCGCAATGCCAGCCGTTTTCGGACATCTGGATACCCCCCAAACGAATCGCCACGGTTAAGCTGGCCAAGCCCGACGGCCGCCGCCCCGCAGACCAGCCCCCGCGCGCCGCCGCCGGTGTATGACCACGCCGCCCGATTCGTTACCACCACCACGCACTGCCCACACCATGACCCTCAAGCTCTACTACGCCCCTGGCGCCTGTTCGTTCGTGCCGCACAGCATGCTGGAGATGGCCGGCGCCACGTTCGAGCCCGCCGCCATCAAGCTGCACAAGAACGAGCAGCACAGCGACGCGTACACGGCGGTCAACCCGCGCGCCCAGGTGCCGGTGCTGGTGGATGGCGATCAGGTGATCACGCAGATCGTGGCCATCGTGCACTACATCGACGCCCAGTTCCCCGAAGCCGGCTTCATCCCCAAGGCGCCGCTGGCGCGCGCGCGTTTCATGGAAACGCTGGCGTGGATGAACAACACCGTGCACCCGACCTTCACCCACATCTTCATGCCGCAGAACTTCAGCGACAACGAAGCCGCGCAGGCCGAGATGAAGCGCTTTGGCGGGGCCCGCTACCGCCAGCTGATGGCCGAACTGCAGGGCCTGGTGCAGCGCGCCCGCGCCGACGGCCAGGACTGGCTGGGCGGCGTGCACGCCGGCCCGCTGGACGCCTACGCGCTGACGCTGCTGCGCTGGGGCACGATCGCCGGCATCAACCCCGAGGACTACCCCGACCTGTGGGCGCACGTGCAGCGCACCGCGCAGGTGCCGGCGGTGGCGCGGGCGATGGAGCGCGAGAGGCTGCAGCTCAATCTGTATCGGCCGGCTTGATATTTCAATAATAAAAACGGGCTATAGCGCCCGCCAGATGGGCGCAAGCAGCTACCAATTGCGTAGCAAATGCCTGCTGCAGCGCTTTACAGAAAGCACGTCACAGAAAGCGGATCACAGAAAGCGCACGACGAAGTGCGCGCCCGGCCGCGGCTGGCCGGGGTAGGTGTCGGACACGGTGACGGTGGCGCCGTGCTGTTCGGCGATTTCGCGCACGATGGGCAGGCCCAGGCCGGTGCCGTCCACGTCGGTGCCCAGCACGCGGTAGAAGGGCTGAAAGATCAGTTCGCGGTCTGCCTCGGCCACGCCCGTGCCGTTGTCTTCCACCTCGATCGACAGGCCGCCGCCCGGTGGCGCCACGCGCAGGCGCACGGTGACTTCGGCCGTGCCGTCCGCAGCGCCCGCCGGGGCATAGAACAGCGCGTTGTCGACCAGGTTGCGCACCATCTCTTTGAGCAGCACCGGGTTGCCCAAACGCCGCAGGTGCGGCGCGCCGGCTTCGGGGCCGTCGTAGCCCAGGTCCACGCGCCGGTCCATCGCGCTGGGCACGGCTTCGCGCACCACTTCGATCGTCAGCGCGGCCAAATCGACCGGCTGGCGCGCCAGCACCGCGCTGCCGCCTTCGGCGCGCGCCAGGGCCAGCAGCTGGTTGACGGTGTGCGTGGCGCGCACGCTGGCGTGGCCAATCTGCTGCAGCGACTGCTTCAGTTCGTCCTCGCTGGCGCCTTCGCGCTGCGCCAGTTCGGCCTGCATGCGCAGGCCGGCCAGCGGGGTTTTCAGCTGGTGCGCGGCGTCGGCCAGAAAGCGTTTCTGGGTCGACACCGAATCCTTCAGCCGCGTCAGCAGGTCGTTGACCGAGTCGACCAGCGGGCTGACTTCCTGTGGCACGGCGCTGTCGTCCAGCCGGCTCAAATCGTCGGGGCGGCGCGCGCGGATGCGCTGCTCCAGCTGCGACAGCGGCTTGATGCCGCGCACCAGCGCCAGCCACACCAGCAGCACCGCCAGCGGCAGTATGGCGAACTGCGGCAGCATCACGCCCTTGATGATTTCGGTGGCCAGCACGCTGCGTTTTTCGCGCGTTTCAGCCACTTGCACCAGCGCTTGCCCGCGCCCGTTGCCGACCGGCACCCACAGGTAGGCCACGCGCACCGGCAGGCCACGGAATTCGGCGTCGCGCAGCTGAGGGTCGTCCTGCGCCAGCGGGGCGGCGCCTTCTTCGGTGGGTTCGGGGCGCGGCGGCAGCGGCAGATCGCGTTCGCCCGACAGGTGGTTGCCGCGCGCGTCGCGCACCTGGTAATACACATCGTCCGAATCGTCGGCGCGCAGCAATTCGCTGGCCGGCTGCGGCAGCACAAAACGCACCTGCGCGTTGGGGCTGATCTGAATCAGCTGCGCCAGCGCCTGCACGTTGTAGACCAGCGCGCGGTCAAACGGTTTGTTGGCCAGGTTCTGCGCCACCAGCCAGGTCAGCGCCAGGCTGATGGGCCACAGCAGCAGCAGGGGCGTCAGCATCCAGTCCAGGATTTCCCCGAACAAGGAGCGCTGCGAACGCTGGAAAATTTTCAGTTGCACTACAAATAACAGAGCTGCTTGCGCAGGCTGCACGCGCGCTAGCGCCCTGTTTCAATGATAAATAGCCGCCACGCCGGCGCGCTGGGCGTGGTCTGCGGCCCCGCCGGGGGGCGGCGCGTTGCCTTGCGGCGGCCCGGCGGCAGGGCGGTCAAGGGTTGATCTTTTCCAGGCAGTAGCCCAGCCCGCGCACGGTGGCGATGCGGATCGGGCCTTTCTCGATCTTCTTGCGCAGGCGGTGGATGTACACCTCGATGGCGTTGTTGCTGACCTCTTCGCCCCATTCGCACAGGCGTTCGACCAGCTGCTCTTTGCTGACCAGGCGGCCGGTGCGCTGCAGCAGCACTTCCAGCAGGCCCAGCTCGCGCGCGGACAGATCGACCATCTTGCCGTCGATGCTGGCCACGCGGCCGGTCTGATCGTATTCCAGCGGGCCGTGCTTGATCGTGGAAGTGGCCGCGCCCATGCCGCGCCGGGTCAGGGCGCGCACGCGCGCTTCCAGCTCGCTCAAAGCGAAGGGCTTGGCCATGTAATCGTCGGCGCCGTAGTCCAGGCCCTTGACGCGCTCGTCCACGCCATCGGCGGCGGTCAGGATCAGTACCGGCAGCGTCTGCCCGCGTGCGCGCAGCTTTTTCAGCACTTCCAGCCCGTGCAGCTTGGGCAGGCCCAGATCGAGGATCAGCAGGTCAAACTCGGTGTTGGTCAGCAGCGCGGCATCGGCCTCGGTGCCGCTGGCCACGTGGTCGACCGCTGCGCCCGCATTGCGCAGGCTGCGCAACAAGCCATCGGCCAGCACCTGGTCGTCTTCGGCAATCAATATGCGCATGTATGTCTCCTCGAAACGCTGTGGCAGCGCCCGTCACGCGGGCCACTGGCTGATTGATTCTAGTACTGCGGATTGCCGCCTCATTTGCCGCCTGCGCCGGTGTTGCCGGCGGTGCTGCCAGGCCCGGAAGGCCTGCGTAGCGTGAAATGCTGCCGGTCTGGCGCGGGAAAGTGCCAGGGGGGCACCTGCTGGCGCTTATAGACTGCGGGCCTTGCTGTCAGTCAAACCGTGCGCCACCGCACACAGGGGCAGCGCCCCCTGCAGCCCATCTGCAGACATTCCCATAAATGCCATCGGAGGAAACCAATGCTGCGCCTGAATCACGTCTTGAAATGGTGGGTTGCCGTGCTTGCCATTGGCTGGTGCGGCCTCAGCCTGGCTGCACCCAAGGTGCTCTTGATCCACACCACCGAATCTCTCAACGACGGCCCCGGCATCGTCAATAACTTCCGAAGCTCGCTGGTGGCGGCCGGCGCGGATGTCACCGATCTGGCGGGAGCGGAAACCCGCATCACCGACTTGGCCACGCGCCTGGCTGCCGGCCCCTACGACCTGGTGGCCCTGGTCGCCGTGTACATGACGCCGGATCAGGCGAACGTGGACGACATCCGCAGCGCCGCCATGGCAAGGGTTTTCAGTGGCCTGTACGTGTCGCTGGATACCTGCATGGGCTGCAATCCCAACGGCAAGGGCACGATGCTGGTCGGATTGGTGAACCCGCTGGCTGGCAGCGCCTACGCCGCTGATCTTGGGGCGCGCAACTCCGGCACGCCGTCGTTCGCCCTGAACGGGACATCGGCTTACAGCGGCAGTTTTGCGGGTCTGGATCCGCTGCGGGCCGGTAACTATCGCCCTTTCACGGGCGTGCCAAGCGACTTCATTCTCTATCACACCCAAAGCCCGGCGCCCACCACCACCGCTACCACAGCGCACCACCTGATCATTCCGGGAAGCATCTCCAACAATGGCGCGGGTGCCTGCGTCATCGCGGCTTCGG
The DNA here is from genome assembly GCA_017997715.1 of Ottowia sp. GTDB lineage: Bacteria > Pseudomonadota > Gammaproteobacteria > Burkholderiales > Burkholderiaceae_C > Ottowia. Next base: position 4,611 of record JAGOEM010000053.1, on the reverse strand, counting down.
ACGGCTCGCAGTTCAGCGACGTCTCTTACACAGGCGTCAATACGTCCTTTGGCGCTGACTTGTTGGCGGCGTTGGGTTCGGACCAAAGCTGCCGGGTCGCCCGGCAGACGCTCTCGTCACTGGCTGGCAGCGTGTTCCAGGACACCAACGGCGACGGCGTGCAAGGCCCTGGTGAACCTGCCCTGGCTGGCGTGCAATTGCAGGCGGTTTGCGTTGCTGGTGACTGCATGGCGGGCGCATCGCCCCTGAGCACGGTCAGCGCCGCGGATGGCTCCTATCGGTTCGACCCCATCGGCAACGGCACCTGGACGCTGACCGCCAGCGTGGCTGGCCGCACCGTCACGCTGGCCCAGGCCGGCACGGTGAACGGTGCCGCCATGGGCACCGCCGCGTCGCCAAGCGTCAACGGCATCGTGCTGAATTCCAGCAGCGGCATCAATTACGTGTTCGGCCTGTCGGTGCTGGCAACCGTGCCCACCGTCGGGGCCTGGGGCTTGGCCTTGCTGTGCGCACTGCTGATGCTCGCCTTTGCCGCGACGCGTGGGCGTAGGGCGTAACGCGCCCCGGCGGATGCGCGCGCAGAGCCACGCCGGCCGGGCGTGGCGCACCCAGCGCGCGGTTCAGCGGGCGCTGGGCTCCTCGGTGTAGGCCTCCAGTCCCAGCGTCACCACGGTGGCGATATCGTCGCCCACCGCGTCGCGAAACTCTGCTTCGGCCTGCGCCACGGCGGCCTGAAACGCCGCCAGCCAATCCAGCCCGCTGGCGGTGAAGGCAATGCGCCGCGCGCGCGCGTCCAGCGCATCGGCCTCGCGCGCCACCAGGCCCCAGGCCGCGCACTGGTCCACCAGATCGCCCATCGCCTGCTTGCTCATGCCGGCCCAGCGCGCCAGATCGGTCAGGCGCGCACCCTCCAGCGGCAAATGGCGCGTGATGTGAATGTGCGCGGCGCCCACCTTGTCGCGCGCCGCCAGGTGGGACAGCGCCAGCGGCGCCCTTTCGCTGGCGGCCATCAGCTGCAGCACGCGCTCGTCAAACCGCCGCATGGCGTGGCCCAGCAGGCGGCCCAGATGGGTCTGGCGCCAGCGGTCGTCGTAGGGGATATCGGCCATGCCTTAATAGTAAGGCAAACTGACTTAAATTCAGCTTTACGCCAAACAATGTATTCCTATACAGTCCTGTTCATGCATCCAGATGTCGCGCCCTTACAGGTCCCAACGGATGTGCCAAACAGTTGAATTCAAAGGAAAAATCATGGACATGGCCATCGCCGACAAAACCGAAAAAGCCAAAGCCTTGCAAGCCGCGTTGGCGCAAATCGAGAAGCAATTTGGCAAGGGCACGATCATGCGCCTGGGTGAGGGCGAGCAGATGGACGACATCCAGGTGGTGTCGACCGGCTCGCTGGGGCTGGACATTGCCCTGGGCGTGGGCGGTCTGCCACGCGGCCGGGTGATCGAGATCTACGGCCCAGAAAGCTCGGGCAAGACCACGCTGACGCTGCAGGTCATCGCCGAAATGCAAAAACTGGGCGGCACCTGCGCCTTCATCGACGCCGAGCACGCACTGGACACCAACTACGCCGAAAAACTGGGCGTGAAGCTGCAGGACATGCTGATCAGCCAGCCCGATACCGGCGAACAGGCGCTGGAAGTGGTGGACAGCCTGGTGCGTTCCGGCGCGATCGATCTGGTGGTGATCGACTCGGTAGCCGCCCTGGTGCCCAAGGCCGAACTGGAAGGCGACATGGGCGACAGCCTGCCGGGCCTGCAGGCCCGGTTGATGAGCCAGGCGCTGCGCAAGCTGACCGCCACCATCAAGAAGACCAACTGCACCGTCATCTTCATCAACCAGATCCGCATGAAGATTGGCGTGATGTTCGGCAGCCCCGAAACCACCACCGGCGGCAACGCGCTGAAGTTCTATGCGTCGGTGCGCCTGGACATCCGCCGCATCGGCACCATCAAAAAGGGCGACGAGGCGATCGGCAACGAGACCAAGGTGAAAGTGGTCAAGAACAAGGTCAGCCCGCCGTTCAAGACGGCCGAGTTCGACATCATGTTTGGCGCCGGCATCAGCCGTGAGGGCGAAATCATCGACATGGGCGTGACCGCCAAGGTGGTCGACAAATCCGGCGCCTGGTACGCCTACAACGGCGAAAAGATCGGCCAGGGCCGCGACAACGCCCGCGAGTTTCTGCGCGAGAACCCCGACCTGGCCGCCGAGATCGAGAACAAGGTGCGCGAATCGCTGGGCATCAGCCTGCGGCCAGTGGGCGCTGCCGCCGCCGAAGACAAAGAGGCTTGAGCCCGGCGTGGCGGCCAGCCAAGGCGGCGAGCCGCCACGTGTTCGGGTTCAGTTGGTAGATGGGTATAAGAATAGGGCTGTAGCGCACGTCAGATAAGCGCAGACAGCTATTGATAATATAGCAAACAGGCTGCGTTTCTGGCGATGAGATCCGGTGCCAACCCACCCTCGTTGAAAGGCCGTGCGCTGCGCTATCTGGCCGCGCGCGAGCATTCGCGGGCTGAGCTGGAGCGCAAGCTGACGCCGCACCTGCAGCCCGAACAAGGCCCCGCCGATCTGGCCCGCGTGCTGGACGAGCTGACCGCCAAGGGCTTCATCAGCGAAGCGCGCGTGGCGGAATCGCTGGTGCGCCGCCGCGCGGGGCGACTGGGCGGCGCGCGGGTGCTGCAGGAATTGCGGGCCAAAGGACTGCCGGACGAAGTCGTTCGGGATGCAGCGGAAAGCCTGCGCGCAACGGAGGACGAGCGCGCCCACGCGGTCTGGGCACGCAAGTTTGGGGTGGCGCCGGCCGACGCGGCTGAGCGCGCGCGCCAGATGCGTTTCATGGCCAGTCGTGGTTTTTCGGGCGCCAGCGTGCAGCGGGTGATGCGGGCGGCCAGCCAGGGTCAGGGGCACGAAACGCGCGCAAGCGCAATGCCCGGCTTCGCCGAAGACGCCCCCTGGAACGAGGCGGACGACGGGCTGTAGCGCTGGTGCGCGCCAAGCGGATACGAACCCGCGCCCAATCAGGCGGCGAGGGAACCCCTCAGCGGGGGTCGCTTGGCGGCACCGGGGCTGGCAGCGCGTTCGGGCAGGCGCACCGATTCGTCGTACAGCGCCCCCAGAAGCCCCATCACCTTGAGCGATTGACGCGGGTATTCGCCGCCGCGCATCAGCCGCAGCGCCTCAGCGGTTCGGCCCTGGTGGTGCAGCAGCACGATGTGGCCGGCGGCCAGATGGAACAGCGCGTGCGTGCTTCGAAGCAGGCCGAATGAGGGCAGGTGACCCCAGCGTCGCCGGGCGTCGCCGTGGATCCATTGGCCCAGCTCGGAACGGTCGTCACGGCCGACCTCGCGGTAATCCATTCGATCGCGCGAACCGCTTCGCACGTAGTCCGCCAGGCGAATTTTCCAATGGCGGTGCGCGTGCAAGGCCGACATGAAATCCAAGCCGCCTTCGCCTGCCCTGCGCGCAGGCCCGCGACCCGCCACGCGGGCGGCGCCCGCTTGCACAGGGCTCGCCTGCTTGAGCTGCGTTGCCGCTTGACCAATGAAGTCTTTCAGGAAACCCATGACCGGCCCCTTTCGTCGAAATTGATTCTTAAGTATTACAACACGAACCGGCGATGGATGCTGCCGGTTACAGGCGGAAACGGAGAGCCCCGAAATGGGGAATATTTCGCGCTCTGCTCGTCCGCGGGGTACTGCTGCGCAGGGGCGGGCGCGGTCCCAGGCCTTACCCTCTGACCCACGCCGAATCGGCATCAAATCAAAAGACGTTGCCAGGACAGCGACTGTCGCAGCCGCATTGGCGGGGTAACGAAGGCACCATGAGTGATTGGACATATGCGCTGACGGCAAAGGGCCGTCTGGAAGTGGCGAGCGGATCGCTTGGGGTGCCGCCACAGTTGCGTCGACTGCTTGCAACCGTCGACGGGCGCCGTACGCGCGATGCCATTCTGGAGATCCACGGGCGTTCTTCGGTCAACGCCGGTGCGTTGAGTCTGCTGGTGTCGGGCGGCTACATCGAAAAAGCCAAGCAAGCTGCGGATAAGAAGCAGCCCAAGCCCGCGCCCCCCCCGTCGCCCAAGACCCCGCGCGCAGGCCACGCCCGACCTGCACACGCGCCCACGCCCGCGCCCACGCCCACGCCCACGCCCACGCCCGCACCACAGGCTCGCGCCGAGCCTGCCCGGGCAGCCAAACCCGAGCCGAAGACCAAGCCCGCACCGGCACCGGCACCCGTCCTAGCCCCCGCGCCACCGCGCGCGCAACCGGTGCCCATGGCTAAACCCCGGCCGCCTGAAGCCGTGGTCAAGGAAACGAACCAAGGCAGTGCCGGCCCGGCGCCGATGGTCGGCGCGCGGCCTGCTGCGCCGCCGCCTGTCAATACGAAACCCGCGCCCCCTGCAGTCGCCCGCACGGCGCGCGTCACCACGCGGCCAGGCCCGGCCGAGCCCGTGAATGTCAGGCCCCGGCCTTTGCGTTCGCACGAGACGCGGAATCTGCAATCGATCCACAACGCGCTGACCACCTATATGGCGGAGACGATTGGCCGCTACCTGGACGATGACGGCGGCGACGAGCAGCTCAATCAGATCGAGCGGGC